>NZ_JAPVLT010000005.1:0-116694 GCF_027158145.1 Micrococcus sp. H39-S4 | reverse complement strand
CGGCGGCCCGCCGCCCTCCGTGCGGAGGGCGGCGGGCCGCCGTCGTCGTGGTGCCCGCGCGCGGGCGGTGTCCCGTGGATCAGGCCTTCGCGGCGATCTGACGGAGCACGTACTGCAGGATGCCGCCGTTGCGGTAGTACTCGGCCTCACCGGGGGTGTCGATGCGGACGACCGCGTCGAACTCGGTGACCCTGCCGTCCTCACCGGTGGCCGTGACCTTCACGGTCTTCGGCGTGGTGCCCTCGTTGAGGGCGGTGATGCCGGAGATGTCGAAGGTCTCGGTGCCGGTCAGGCCCAGCGAGTCGGCGTTCTCACCCTCCGGGAACTGCAGCGGCAGCACGCCCATGCCGATGAGGTTCGAGCGGTGGATGCGCTCGAAGGACTCCGTGATCACGGCCTTGACGCCCAGGAGCGCGGTGCCCTTGGCCGCCCAGTCACGGGAGGAGCCGGAGCCGTACTCCTTGCCGCCCAGGACCACCAGCGGGGTGCCCTGCTCGGCGTAGTTCTGCGCCGCGTCGTACACGTAGGCCTGCGGGGCGCCCTCCTGGGTGAAGTCGCGCGTGAAGCCGCCCTCCACGCCGTCGAGCAGCTGGTTCTTGATGCGGATGTTCGCGAACGTGCCGCGGATCATGACCTCGTGGTTGCCACGACGGGATCCGTAGGAGTTGAAGTCCTTGCGCTGCACGCCGTTCTCCAGCAGGTAGCGGCCCGCCGGGGTGTCCGACTTGAAGGAGCCGGCCGGGGAGATGTGGTCCGTGGTCACGGAGTCACCCAGCTTGAGCAGGACGCGGGCGCCGGAGATGTCCGACACCGGGTCCGGCTGCATGGTCATGCCCTCGAAGTACGGGGGCTTGCGCACGTAGGTGGACTTCTCGTCCCACTCGAAGGTGGAGCCCGAGGGGGTCTCCAGGGACTGCCAGCGCTCGTCGCCGTCGAAGATCGTGGCGTACTGCGAGGTGAACATCTCGGTGTCGATCGACGCGTCGATGATCTGCTGGACCTCGGTCGGGTCCGGCCAGATGTCCTTGAGGAAGACGTCGTTGCCCTCCGTGTCCTGGCCCAGGGCCTCGTTCTCGAAGTCGAAGTCCATGGTGCCGGCCAGGGCGTAGGCGACCACCAGCGGCGGGGAGGCCAGGTAGTTCATCTTCACGTCCGGGTTGATGCGGCCCTCGAAGTTGCGGTTGCCGGAGAGCACCGCGGTCACGGACAGGTCGTTCTCCTGGATGGCCTCGGAGATCTCGGACTCCAGCGGGCCGGAGTTGCCGATGCAGGTGGTGCAGCCGTAGCCGACCACGTTGAAGCCGAGGTCGTTGAGGGACTCGCGCAGCCCGGACTTCTCGTAGTAGTCGGTCACCACGCGGGAGCCCGGGGCCACGGAGGTCTTCACCCACGGCTTGGACTTCAGGCCCTTGGCGACCGCGTTGCGGGCCAGCACGCCGGCCGCCATCATCACGGAGGGGTTTGACGTGTTGGTGCACGAGGTGATCGAGGCGATGGACACGGCACCGTGGTCCAGCTGGAACTGGCGGCCGTCCGGCATGGCCACGTCCACGAGCTTGGACGGGCGGCCCTCGCCGGCCTCGTCCTGCGTGGCGTAGTTGTGCAGGTCCTTGCGGAACTGGTCCTTGGAGTCGGTGAGCTCGATGCGGTCCTGGGGACGCTTCGGGCCGGAGATGGAGGGCACCACGGTGGACAGGTCCAGCTCGAGGTACTCGGAGTAGGCGACCTCGGAGGACGGGTCGTGCCACATCCCCTGCTCCTTGGTGTACGCCTCCACGAGGGCGACCTGCTCCTCGGAGCGGCCGGTCAGGCGCAGGTAGTCGAGGGTGACCTCGTCGATCGGGAAGATCGCGGCGGTGGAGCCGAACTCGGGCGACATGTTGCCGATGGTGGCGCGGTTGGCCAGGGGCACGGAGCCGACGCCCTCGCCGTAGAACTCGACGAACTTGCCGACCACGCCGTGCTGGCGGAGCATCTCGGTGATGGTCAGCACCACGTCGGTCGCGGTGGCGCCGGACGGGATGCTGCCGGTCAGCTTGAAGCCCACGACCCGCGGGATCAGCATGGACACGGGCTGGCCGAGCATCGCGGCCTCGGCCTCGATGCCGCCGACGCCCCAGCCGAGCACGCCCAGGCCGTTGACCATGGTGGTGTGCGAGTCGGTGCCGACGCAGGAGTCCGGGTAGGCGCGCAGCACGCCGTCGACCTCGCGGGTCATCACGGTGCGGGCCAGGTTCTCGATGTTGACCTGGTGGACGATGCCCATGCCCGGGGGGACGACCTTGAAGTCGTCGAAGGCGGTCTGGCCCCAGCGCAGGAACTTGTAGCGCTCGCCGTTGCGCTCGTACTCGATCTCCATGTTCCGCTCGATGGCGGCGTCGTTGCCGAAGGAGTCGATCTGCACGGAGTGGTCGATCACGAGCTCGGCCGGGGAGAGCGGGTTCACGCGCTCCGGGTCGCCGCCCAGGTCCTGGATGGCCTCACGCATGGTGGCCAGGTCCACGACGCAGGGCACGCCGGTGAAGTCCTGCATGATCACGCGCGCCGGCGTGAACTGGATCTCGGTGTCCGGCTGGGCGTTCGGGTCCCAGGCGGCCAGGGCCTTGATCTGGTCGGCGGTCACGTTGGCGCCGTCCTCGGTGCGCAGCAGGTTCTCCAGCAGCACCTTCAAGGAGTAGGGCAGCTTCTGCGCCCCCTCGACCTTGTTCAGACGGAAAATCTCATACTCGGCGCCCTTGACGTCCAGGACGCCCTTGGAGCCGAAGCTGTCGACGGTGGTCACGAGAGGACTCCTCTTCCCGCCCGGTTTCCTCCGGGCGCTCGTCCAGTGGGGGGTGGTCACCCGCGGCCGCGGACCGCGCCCCGTCCGGGACGGGCGTCGTCTGCGTCACAGGTGCCGCACTGCGTCCCAGGGTACCGCGCCGGTCCCGTGTGACGCGGGCATGGCGCGCGGCGGCCCGCAGGCCGCCACGCGGATGCCGGGTCAGATCTCGACGACGGCCGCGGCCGGGGCGCTCTGGGCGGCCGGCACCAGCACGGTCACCGACTCGAGGTGGTGGGTGTCCGGGTAGAGGTCGAACACGCGGGCGCGCTCCACCTCGTAGCCGCCGTCGCGCAGCCACGCCAGGTCGCGGGCGAACGAGGCGGGGTCGCACGAGACGTACACGATGCGGCCCGGCTCGAGCGCGAGGATGCGCTCGATCGCCCGCCGCCCCGCGCCCGCCCGCGGCGGGTCCAGGACGACGGTGTCCAGCGCGGCACCGCCGAGGCCGCCGTCCGCCACGGGACGCTCGGGGTACTTCAGCCAGCTGCCGAGCACCTTGTCCGTGGGGCCGTTGAGCACCGAGGCCTGCGGCTGGTCGTGCAGGTTGCGGCGGGCGTCCTTCGAGGCCTGGCGGGAGGCCTCCACCGAGTACACGCGGCCCTCGGGTCCCACGGCGTCCGCCAGGTACGCGCTGAACAGGCCGGCGCCGCCGTAGAGGTCGGCCACGACCTGGCCCGGCTCGACGCGCGCGTCCTCGAGCACCGCGTCCACGAGGGTGGCCGGGGCGTGCTGGTGGACCTGCCAGAAGCCGTCACCCGTGACGCGGAAGCGCTTGGTGCCGCCGCGCTCGGACTCCACGGTCTCCTCGACCCAGGTCTTGCCGGTGATGCGCTCGACCTTGACCGGCTGGAACTGCTTCGGGCCGGGCAGGGCCAGGCCGGTGGAGACGTCCACGCCGCACGCATTGGCCGCCTGGCGGATCCGGGTGCGCAGCCGGCCGAGCTTGACCTCGTCCGCCCGCGTCTGCGGGGTGGGCGTCACCAGCACGAGGGGGCGGGAGCCGGAGGCCGGCGTCGCGACGTCCACGCGGGCGGCTCCGGTGAAGTCCCAGTCCCACAGGGCGAGCGCATCGAGGGCCGGCACGCCGAGCGGCATGTTGCGCACGGGTAGGAGGGTCGCCGAACGGTAGGCGTGCATCGCGATGTGCCCCTGGGGGGTCACCGCGAACGCGTTCCGGGTCCGCCAGCGCTGGCCGGTGGGCTCGTCCTCGGAGCCGGCGAAGCACACCTCCGGCTCCACCGCGAGGTCGGCGATGCGGTGCACCGTGTCCCGGAAGACCTGGGCCTTGAGCCGGCGCTGGTGCGGGACCACGATGTGGCCGAACTCGGCGCCGCCCACGGGCGGGCGACCCGAGGCGTGGGCGCGCAGCATGTCCGCGAGCTTCCACTGGTGGATGCGGCGGAACTCGGAGGGCCGCAGCACCTCCACGACGTCGCCGCGCCAGAAGCGGGCCCCGTCCTCGGCCTCGGTCAGGGCCACCCGGACCTTCTCGCCGGGCACGGCGTGGCGCACGAAGACGACCCGCCCCTCGTGCCGGGCCACGCAGTGGCCGCCGTGGGCCATGGCCCCGACCTCCACCTCGATGGTCCTCCCGATCCCGGTGACGTCTGTGGACGTGTCGACGACTGCCATGTCTGGCTCCTCTCGCATCGCAGCGCGCTTCAGGTCTTGCCCTGAGCATCGACTGGTCAGATCATCATCATCCTTGCAGACCGATGCGGCTGTGTCGCCTCGATCGTGGGCGCGCCGTCGGACGGCGTCATCCGCCGCTCCCCGGGGGCGCCGGGGCGGTCAAGAGCCCTGGCCCTCGTGGACCTGCCACGGCACCGAGCCCACCATCACGCCCGGCTCCCGCTGCAGTCGCCGCGTCTGGCGGGTGGCGGTCCGGTTGTGCAGGAGCGTGCGCCAGCCCGGCCGGACCACGTACTCCGGGATGAACACCATGGTCAGGTCCCGCGGGGAGCGGCGTCGGTGCTCGCGCACATGCCGCACCAGGGGGGCCACCGTGTCGCGGTAGGGCGAGGCGATCACGGTGAGCGACATCGGCAGGCCGGCACGCTCCCAGGCGTCGATCACCTCCAGGGTGGCGGCGCGCTCGGCGTCCACGACGACGGCCTCGAGGGAGGACGGCCGCGACGCGCGGGCGTAGGCCAGCGCCCGCAGCGCCGGCCGGTCCAGCGTGGTCACGACGACCACCACGTGGACCCGCGAGGGCAGGGCCCGCGCGTCGTCCTGGGGGTCCGGTGCGAGCTCGCGGTCCACGTCCGCGTAGTGGCGGCGGATCCGCCCCATAACCAGCGAGCCGAGCACGATCGCCAGCAGCGCCACCCACGCGCCCTGCGTGAAGCGGGTGACCAGGACGACGACGCCCGCCAGCGCCGTGACCACCCAGGCCACCGCCGTGATGATCAGGCGCAGCCGGACGGCCGCGCGGGCCCGGGCGCCCGGTGTGTGCACGAGCCGGCGGCGCCACAGCCGCAGCATGCCGGCCTGCGCGAGCGTGAAGGCCAGCAGCACGCCGATGACGTAGAGCTGCACGAGCAGGGCGGTCCGGGCCTCGAAGAACAGCACGAGCGAGAGGGCCACGGCCCCCATCCCGAGGACGCTCCACGTGTGCACCAGCCGGTCGCTGCGGACCCTCAGCTGCCGGGGCAGGTAGCCGTCCTCGGCCACGCGCGCGGCCAGGGCGGGGAACGAGCGGAACGCCGACTTGGCCGCGAACAGCAGGAGCAGGGCGGTGGCCGCGATGGTGGCGACGGACAGGATGCTGCCCGGGCCGTACACGGTGTCCGCGAGCTGGGCGAGCACGGGGGCGGGGGCGCGGTCGGGCGTGACCTCGGCACCCGCGGCGTCCCGGAGGTTCTCCAGCTCCAGCCCGACGACGACGCCGGTGCGCTGGGCCAGGTGCATGACGCCCACGGTCAGCGCGCCGAGGGTGAGGGCCATCACGGTGAGCACCCACCGCACCGTGGGCACGGCCGGCCGGGCCATCAGGCGGGTGCTCGAGACCGGCACCTCGACGCCGGTGAGCAGCACCGATCCCGCGCTGAACGCGCGCAGGGCGAGCAGCGCCGTCGCCACGGTGCCGACGGTCCCGCCGACCCCGGCGCCCTCCTGCGTCCAGCCGGCCGTCGGCGCCGCGCCGAGCAGCCCACGGCCCTCCTGCCACAGGCCCGCCAGGACGAGCAGCGCGGTCAGGGCGACGAACACGCTCACGAGCACGGGCAGCACCCACCGGGACAGCCGCACCCCGCGGAGCGCGGCCAGCAGTACGCCCACGAGCGCGGCCGAGGCCACCAGCACGCGGCTGCCGACGGTGAGTCCGGGGGCCAGCGCCGCCACGAAGTGGGCGAAGGCGGCCACGGAGACCGCGGCGGTGAACACGAAGTCCAGCAGGAGCGCGGCCGAGGCGACGACGCCGGCCCTCGGGCCCAGCTTCATGCCGGCCATGTGATAGATGCCGCCGTGCGGAACGGCGGCGACCGCGGCGCGGAAGGACACGACGATGAGCAGCATCACCGCGACGACGGCCCAGCCGACGGCGGGTCCGAGCGCGAGCGCGGACGTGCCGGCCGCGACCAGGGTGAGGATGACCTCGTCCGGGGCGTAGGCGAGGGAGGACAGGGCGTTCGACGACGTCACGGGCAGCGCCCGCCACCGGTTCATGCGGGGCTCGTCGGCGGCGTGCGACGTCACGGGGCGACCGAGGAGGCCGCGGCGCAGGAGGGAGGACAGCGTGGCCACCGCACCACGGTACCCCCGCCGGGCCCGGACGCCGCGGCGACGCGGATGCTCCCGGACGTGCCCGCCGGATGCGAGGATGGAGCGCGCGTCGGCTCCCCGGCGCACGGAGCACCGCACGAGAGGCAGGGACGGGCATGGCCCACTACGTGATCGTCGGCGGCGGACGGGTGGGCACCCGGTTGGCGGCCGCGCTGGACGCGGCCGGTCACGGCGTCGCCCTCGTGGACCGCGACCCGCGGACCGTGGAGGGGCTGGCCCCCGGCTTCTCCGGCGAGCTCGTGGCCGGCGTGGGCTTCGACCGCTCCGCGCTGCTCGCCGCCGGCATCGACCGCGCGCAGGGCCTGGCGGCCGTGACCGCGGACGACAACACGAACATCATCGCCGCCCGCGTGGCCCGCGAGACCTTCCACGTGGACCACGTGGTGGCGCGCATCTACGACGCCGACCGGGCCCGGCTGTACCAGCGCCTCGGCATCCCCACGGTCGCCTCGATCCAGTGGACGGCCGACCAGGTGCTGCACCGGCTGCTGCCGGCCGGCACCGCCGACGCGGAGCACCGCGACGCCTCCGGCCGGCTGCTCGTGACCGAGCTGGTCCCCCACTCTTCGTGGTGGGGCCGTCGGCTGACCGACGTCGAGTCCACGGTGGGGATGCGCATCGCCTACCTCACCCGGCTCGGCGACGGCCAGCTGCCCCGGCCGGGCGACCGCCTGCAGGAGGGCGACGTGCTGCACGCCGTCTACCCGGTGGACCGCCGGGACCAGGTGGAGGCCGCCCTGCAGGGCGAGGCACGCGTGCCGGACGGCACGGACGAGGACGAGGAGGGACGGGCATGAGGGCCGTCATCGCCGGAGCCGGCGCCGTGGGCGCCTCCATCGCGCGGGAGCTGCACGCGCACGGCCACGAGGTGGTCGTCGTCGAGGCGCGCACGGACGCGGCCCGCAAGGCCGACGTCGGCGGCGCACGCCTCGTCCTCGGGGATGCGTGCGACCTGACCGTGCTCGAGCAGTGCGGCGCCCTGGAGGCGGACGTGCTCGTCGCGGCGACCGGCGACGACCGGGTCAACCTCGTGTGCTCCCTGCTGAGCCGCTCGGAGTTCGGCGTCGGCCGCACCGTGGCTCGCGTCAACAACCCGCTCAACGACTGGCTCTTCGACGAGTCGTGGGGCGTGGACGTGGCCGTGTCCACCCCCTCGATCATGACGGCGCTCGTGGAGGAGGCCGTGGAGACCGGGGACCTCGTGCGCCTGCTCAGGCTGGAGGCCGGCGGCGCGGCGCTGTCCGAGTTCCGGGTCCCGGCAAAGCACTGGCTCGAGGGCCGGCGCATCGGCACCGTGTCCTGGCCGCAGGAGGCTCCGCTCGTGGCGGTCGTGCGCGACGGCGCCCCCCGGCAGGCGTCGGCGGACGAGGTCCTGGAGGTGGGCGACGAGCTCTTCTTCCTGGCCGCCGGCTCCGCCGAGCCGGCCCTGCGTCGCCTCCTCGTCGGCGAGGGCCGCGCTCAGGGACGCTCGGAGGCGGCGGAGTCCGCCGGCACGCCGTCGTCCTGACCGGGCGAGCTGACGGACCAGGCGAGCCAGAGCCCCAGGGCATAGAGCGGCAGGCCCATCACCAGGCGGGCCACCCCGAGCGCGGTGACGGCGTCCCCGAGGTAGAGGGGCACCTGCACCGCCAGGCGCAGCGCGAACACGGCCACGAGGATCCAGGTGGCCGCGGCGTAGGCGCGGCGCCGACGCCGGTGGGCCCGCCAGCGGGTGCCCTCGGCGCGCACGAGGCCGAGCACCAGGCCCGCCGCGGGCCAGCCCACGAGGACGGACACCGCGAACGCGAGGCCGTAGGCGGCGTTGGTGACGAAGCCCCACAGGTAGTAGTCGCGGGCCTGGCCGGTGGTCAGGGAGACCACGACGGACAGGACGACGACGGCGAGGCCGGCCAGCACCTGGACCGGCGACTGGCGCTGGACGAGGCGCGCGACGCCCAGCACGAGTGCGACCGCGACGGCCGCCACGCCGGAGGGCCACACCTGCTGGGTGGCGACGTAGCCGACCATGTAGACGAGGGTGGGCAGGGAGGCCTCGACGATGCCGCGCCAGCCACCGACGCTGCCCAGCGCGTCGAGGCGGCCGCGCTCGTCCAGGCGGGCTCGAGACGGCAGGGGGCCGGCCCCGTCCGGGGCGGCGGTGACGGGGCCACGCGGCTCGGTCATGGGCTCTCCTCTCGGGGCCGTGCTCAGCGCGTGGCCTCGGGCGCGTCGACCAGGTCGAACTCGGGGTTGTGCAGGGTGGGCACGCCGTCCATCTGGGTGACGCGGCCGCGGACCGTCAGCCACTCCCCCGGCATGACACCGGGCACGCGGCGCCGCCCGTGCCAGACCAGCTGCAGCGTCTCCGCGGGCGCCATGCTCCCGGGCGCGGGCAGGCGGTCGGCCAAGACCGCGCGGAAGACGGTCGCCTCGTCCGCGCCGGGCAGTGTGACGGAGGCGATGACGCCGCGGCGCTCGATGCGGCCCGCGGCGCCGGTCGGGCGGGCTGCGACGGCGGGGCTCACCGGGTCTCCGTGATCTCCGGACCGCGCTCGGGCAGCGCGGTGGCCTCCGGTGCCGCGCCGTCCCCCGGGCCGGTGGCGGTGTCCGCGAGCACGTCCCGGCCCTCGTCCGGGGCCGGGCGGCGACGCTGCAGCGGGCGCGCGTTGGGAGGCGGACGCAGGGGCAGCAGCTCGCGCGGCGGGAGCGGCTCGTCGCCCCGCACCACGACCAGGTCGGAGAACACCTGTTCCAGCGGCTCGGCGGCCTCCGGCTGGAAGGCGGCCTCGCCGTGGAACACGCCGCGGACGAACCAGCGCGGACCGTCCACGCCCACGAACCGGGCGACGTTCCACCCCGGCGAGCCGTCCGGCAGCGCCGCCGGCACGCGCGTGAGGATCTCGATGCCGAAGCGGCCGGTCTGCTCCTGCACGGTCGCGTGGGCGGTGGTCGACAGGGAGTCGTGCAGCTCGGCGCGCAGGTCGTCCCACAGGCCCGTGCGGCGCGGGGCGCTGAACGCCTGGACCTGCAGCGCCGAGCGGCCGAGGCTGACGGTGGCGGCGACGATCCGCTTCGTCGCGTCCTCGACGTCGAGGCGCAGCTTCATGCCCTGGACCGCCCGCAGGCGCAGCGACCCCAGGTCGATCATGCCGGCGGGATCCGGGCGGGTGGCGACGTCGTGCGGACCGACGTCGGCTGCCTCCGGCGCGGCGGCGATCTCGAGGTCGCGCTCCTCCAGCAGCTCGGCCGGCAGGCTGACCTGCTCGTGGCGCACGGTGCGGTTGCGTCCGAAGATCACGACGTCCTCCCAGGGGTGTTGTCGGCGGTGAAGCCGCCGGTCGAGCCGAAGCCGCCGGCCCCGCGCTCGGAGTCGGGCAGCGCGTCCACGGGCTCGAAGCGGGCCCGCACGACCGGCTGCAGCACGAGCTGGGCGATCCGGTCGCCGCGGCGCAGCACGATCGGCTCCGTCGGGTCCAGGTTGATCAGGGGCACCTTGATCTCGCCGCGGTAGCCGGCGTCGATGGTGCCGGGGGCGTTGACGACGCTCAGGCCGTGGCGGACCGCGAGGCCCGAGCGGGGGTGCACGAACCCCGCGTGGCCCTCCGGGATGGCCAGCGCCACGCCGGTCGGCACGAGGGCGCGCTCTCCCGGGGCCAGGGTCACGTCGACGGCGGTGCGCAGGTCCGCGCCCGCGTCGCCCGGCTGCGCGTAGGCGGGCGGGGCCAGGCCCGGATCGAGGGCGTGCAGGGGCACGGGCAGCTCGGCGGAGTCGGTCACGAGGCCCGACCCTACACGAGCACCCGTCGGCCCGGGGCCGCGTCGAGGCGGCCGGGCGGGCGCCCTCGCCGGTGCCGCGCGGCGGGACCGGAGTCCGGATGTGGGAAGCTGGGACCCATGCGTGATCCCCAGCAGCACCCCGTCGCCGATGCCTCCCGCCGCGCCCCCGGGGGCGCCGCGGCGGGACCCGATCCGGTCCTGTTCGAGGAGCGGTTGACGCCCTCCCCGGGGGTCTGGGCCGTGGCGCTCATGCTGGCGGCGCTGACGATACTCGTGTTCGCGCCGATCGACCTCGGGGTGGGCATCGCGGCCGCCGTCGCGTTCTTCGCCGTCGAGGTCCTGATCCTGGTGGCCACCACCCCGCGCATCGTGGTGCGCGAACGCACCCTCCAGGTGGGCCGCGCCAGCATCGAACGGCACCACGTCGGTCAGGTCACGGGGTATCGCGGCGAGGACGCCCGGGCCCAGCGCGGCCCGCTGCTGCACGGGCTGGCCTTCGTGAACGTGCGCGGCTGGATCGCGCCCGTCGTGCGGATCCAGCTGACCGACGAGCGCGACCGCACACCCTACTGGCTGACCAGCACCCGGCGTCCGGAGGAGCTGGTCGCGGCCCTCGGCGGGACCATGGCCCGGCAGGAGGGGACGGCCGAGGGCCGCTGACCGCCCCGGCGGCGGGGGCTCAGCCCTCGCAGTCGGTGCAGTAGATCAGGCCGTTCTTCTCACGCGCGGCCTGCGAGCGATGGCGGACCAGGAAGCAGGAGGCGCAGGTGAACTCATCCGACTGGGCGGGCAGCACCCGCACCATCAGCTCTTCACCCGAGAGGTCGGCGCCGGGCAGCTCGAACCCCTCGGCGGCCTCCGCTTCGTCCTCGTCCACGACGGCGGACTGGGTGTCCGTGCGCCGTGCCTTCAGCTCCTCGATGGAGTTCTGGCTCAGCTCTTCCTCGTTCTTGCGAGGGGCGTCGTAGTCAGTGGCCATGGGGTTTCACGCTCCGCTGGTGGGGGACGGCACCGGGACCGGTGCCGGCACTGCGCGGGCGGCGTCGTGGGCGGACCACGCGTCACCGGCCTGCGCCGTTGCGCGTAGATTGTGCACCATGCCCGAACCCGTGCCAAATGTTGTCGGGCACGCTCGCCCAGGGCGGATTCGCGCGGGCGCTCGTCCCTCGCCCGGGCCGTGGTCTGCGGCACGGCGGCTAGGATCGGGGCATGCCCGGCCGGGCGTCCGCATGCCCGGTGACCAGAACACGATGTGGGAGGGACCACCGCCATGGCAGAGCTGCGACTGACCGGACCCACCGAGGACGGCGACGCGCTGCGCCTGTCGGGGCCCGAGGGCGAGGAGCACACGCTCCCCCTCTCCCCCTATCTGCGCCGGCTGGTCATCGAGGGCGCCGCGCCCGAGGACGGGCGACCGGCCGAGGACGGCCCCGCGGCCTGGCACGACATGACGGAGATGGACGTCCCCGGGGCGGACGACGAGGACGCCGAGGGACCGGTGGACGCGGCGACGCACGCCGACGATGCCGCGGCGGAGGACGAGCGGGCTCCCGAGGCGCCCTCCGGCCCGGCCCGGCCGGACGAGGACCTCGCGCTCACCCCGCGGATCGACCCGCGGCCCGTGGCCGACGACTCGACCGCGGACGGACCGACCCCGGCGCCGCTGACCGACCAGGAGTCCGTCAAGGCCGCCGCGACCCAGGAGGCCGTGCCCCTCACCCCCCGGGAGATCCAGCAGCGCATCCGTGCGGGCGCCTCCGTGGAGCAGGTGGCCCGGGAGAGCGGGAACGCGTTCTCGCGCATCCGCACCTACGGTCACCCCGTCTTGGCCGAGCGCGACTGGATCGCCCGGCAGGCCCGCGCCGTCGAGGTCTGGGTCGGCGGGCCCGACCTCTACTCGGACCTCGTCCAGGACGGCGGCCCCACCACGCTCGGCGAGCTCGCCGCGCACCGGCTCGCCGAGCTGGGCGTGGACGAGGCGAGCCTCGAGTGGGACGCGTGGCGCGAGGACCAGGCCGGCTGGACCGTGGCCGCCCGGTTCGCCGTGGCCGGTGCGAGGAGTCTGCCCACCCGCGAGGAGCCGCCGGCGCTCTGGACGTTCCGCCCGGCCGGACGCCACCTCGAACCCGAGAACGCCTGGGCCCGCGCCCTGTCCGAGGCGGAGGCCTGGGACCTGGTCCCCCGCGCCCCCGCGGCCGAACCGGTGACGGACGACGTGGACGCCGAGGACGCCGTGACCCCCGCGGGTGCGCACTCCCCGGCCGCCGACCGCGACGCCGATCTGCTGGAGATCCTGCGGGTGCGCCGGGGTCAGCGTGTGGGCGCGGACCTGGAGTCGGACGACGCGCTCGCGCACCTGATCGCTCGCGAGCACCAGGACCGGAGTCGGCGCGAGGCCGCCCAGGCGCCCGAGCGGCTCGCCCCGGTCGACGCCGAGGGGGCCCTGACGACCGCCGACGACGCCCCGGTCGTCGACGCGCCGGAACCGGCCGCCGAGACCGACCGCGCCGAGGACACTGCCGCAGACGTCGCGGACGCGGGTGTCGAGGACGAGGGGGCGGAGCCCGCGCCTCGCGAGCGTGCCGCGCGCCCTGCCATGCCGACCGTCACGCCGCGCCCCCGGGCCCGCTCGGCCGCTCGCCGCGCGTCCGTGCCCAGCTGGGACGAGATCGTCTTCGGCCGCAAGGGCGACTGACCCCGGCCCGGCCCCGGCCGCGGGGCGGGCTCAGCGGTGCCAGGTGAGCAGCGGGACCTCCCGCTCGGCGCGCGTGGGCGCGCCGTGCTGGCCCACCATCTCGAAGGCGTGCGGGGGCACCCGCCGGCCGTCGTAGAGGGCCAGATCCCCGTGCACGGCGACGAGCAGATCCCCGATGCGGGCACGGACCCGGTCCTCGACGACGGCGCCGAACCAGCCGGCGTCGACGGCCTCGTCCCGCGTGAGCACCCACGCGTGCGCCCCGTAGCGCTCGGCCCAGGTGCGCCGCACCCTCGCGCGCACGTCCGGACCCGCGTCGGACCGGAAGTGCAGCTGCACGAGGCGGGGCTCCCCCGCGGTGTGCGCGATCCCCTCGAGCAGCGCGGGGTCGGCGAGCTCCCCGGCCTCGTCCAGGGCGGCGTAGTCCACGCGGCGCGACGGCGGCACGTCGACCATGCCGTGGTCGCCGGTGGCGAGCACCACCGTCCCGGCGGGCACGCGGTCCACCAGGCGCCGCACCGCCGCGTCGATCTCCTCGAGGGCGTGCAGCCACCGTTCCGAGCCCACGCCGTCCCGGTGGCCGGCCTTGTCCAGCTCGTTGACGTAGAAGTAGACGAGCGTGGGCACGCGCGCGTCCTTCATCACGCGTTCGGCGGCCTGGGCGCGGGCGATCAGGGTGCGACCGGCCACGAACCGGCCGCCACGCAGCCCCGCCCGTGTCAGGGCCGAACGCTCGAAGGCGGGCAGCGAGACCGTGACGGCGTCCACGCCGGCCGCGGCGGCGCGCTCGAACACGGTGGGCTTCGGCTGCCACCCCACCGGGTCGGTGGCCTCGTCCCAGCCGCCCAGCTGATTGATCACCACGTCCCGGTCCGGGTCGAGCACGTCGTAGCCGGCCACGCCGTGCTCCCCGACGTCCAGCCCGGTGCCCAGGCTCGTGAGGGAGGCGGCCGTCGTGGTGGGCACGGCCACCTCGAGGACGCGGCCGCCGTCGGCCATCGCCGAGCGCAGCGTGGGGGCGTGGCCGCCGAAGCGCTTCAGCAGGGACCGTCCGAGGCCGTCCACCAGGGCGACGACCACGCGGCGGCCCGCCGGGACCGCGAGCGCGTTCTCACAGCCCGGGACACCGAGGGCGGCCGCGGCGGAGGTCAGGACGGAGCGCAGGGCACGGTCGGCGGGGACCACACCCGCGGGGAGGGCGGGCCCCGTCACGTGGTGGCCGCCAGGTGGGCGCGGCGCAGGGCCCGGGCGAAGGCCAGGGCGCCGTCGACGGCCCCCTGCCCGTCGGCGTCGGCGGCGACGCGGATCACGAGGTCCTCGCGGGTGGCGGTGCCGGTGTAGCCGTGGTCGAGGTCGCACTGGGGGTCGGCGCAGCCGGCGGGCTGCAGGTCCAGGCGCTGGCCGCCGGCCCACATCAGCCCGAGGGTCATCTCGGCCACGGGGTCGGACGGCCGGAAGCGGGCGGGGTCGGCGTGGCCCGTGGTCAGGACCACGGAGCCGAGGGCGCGGACCGGGACCATCTCGGTGGAGACCTGGGCGAGGACCGCCTGGCCGGCCGGGTCGGCGGCGTGGTCGTCGAGGTGGACGGCCAGCAGGGTGTCCCCGGCGAGCACGAGGGCCGTGATGTGCCGGTGGATCTCCTCGTAGTCGAAGTGCGTGTCCACGTGGACGAGGTGCGCGTCCGGGGTGCGGCCTTCGAGCTCGACGGCGATGGCGTGCGCCACGAGGTCCGGGTAGAAGCCGGCGCGGACGAGCGAGGCGTCGAGGCCGCCGCTGCCGTCCAGGGTGCGGGCCTCGCGCTGCCGGCCCTCGGCCTCGGGGGCGTCGGGGCGGTGGTCGGGACGGCCGGGCTCGTGACTCCTGCGGAACGGGCTCATGTCCCCCATGCTACGGGTCCGGTGCCGGGCCGTCCGGGCCCGCTGTGGACGGACCGGTCAGCGGCCGCGCAGCGCGCGCCGGGCCGAGTCGGTGCGGCGGGCCGCGTTGGCGACGTGCACCTCGGCCTGCAGCACCGTCACGCCCTCGGGGGCGGCCAGCACGGGCGCGAAGCGCAGGCGGGCGACCTGCGGCAGGTCGTCCTTGAGGACGCTGACGCGGCCCACGAGGTCCTCCAGCGCGGCGAGGTCGACGGAGGGCACCCCGCCGGTGCCGCGCAGCTTCACGGCGGCGCGGGGGGCGCGGACCATGCGGGCCACGTCCCGGTCCGTGAGCGGGGGCACGCGGTGCACCCAGTCCCCCAGCAGGTCCGTGGCGTCGCCGGCGATGCCGAAGGAGACCACGGGGCCCAGCAGCGGGTCCTCGAGCGCCGTGAGCATGCAGGCCTGGCCGGCGGGGGCCATGGCCTGGACCTCGAGCTCGCGCACGCCGAACGGCGCGAGCAGACGGCGCATGTGCTCGACGTTGCGGCGCAGGGAATCGGCGTCCACCACGTTCAGGCGGACGCCGCCCAGGTCGAGTCGGTGCCGCAGGTGGGGGTCCACGGCCTTGAGCGCCACGGGGAAGCCGAGCCGCTCGGCGGCCGCCACGGCCTCGTCGGCGGTCTCGAACCGGGCCGAGGGCAGCACGGTGATCCCGTAGTGGCCCAGCAGCGTCTCGGTCTCCTCGTCGGAGAGCCGGACGAGTTCGGTGCCCTCGGCACGCGCGGCGGCCGCCTCCACGAGCTCCTCGGCCTCGTGCGGGTGCAGGCCGGTCGGCTCGAGCGGCTCGCCGACCTCCTGGCGGCGCCAGTGGACGTAGTCCGCGAGCGCGCCGAGCACGGTCATGGCCTGCTGCGGCGACGGGTAGAAGGGCAGGCCGGGCTGCAGGGAGCCGGGCTCGGCGTCGTCACCCACGGGCCCGGTGGCGCCGAGCGTGGCGCCGCGGTAGCGCGGGGAGACGACGTCGGTCAGGCAGCCGAGCACGGGGATGCGGGCGTCCCGGGTCGCGTCCGCGAGGGCGTGGGCCAGCCGCTCCGGCTCGTCGTCCGCCTGGTGCAGGCCGAGGCGGGCCAGCACCACGACGGCGTCGGCCTGCTCGTGGCGGACGGCGTCCCGGACGGCGGAGACCAGCGTCTCGGCGGGCGGGGCGATGCCCTGTTCGCTGCCGACGAGGCCGACGGTGGCCGTGACCTCCAGCCCGGCCTCGGCCGCGGCGTCGCGGCCCAGCCGGTCCAGGGCGAGCGAGTCGGCCACGAGGACGACGCGGTGGCCCGTGGGCAGCGGCTGGCTGGCCACGGCCATGAGGATGTCGAGCATGGCCTCGTGCGTGTGGGCCTCGAGCACGCCGGTCTGGTCGAGCATCGAGTCCACGGCGCCCTCGGGAGCCTGGGTGGTGCGGGTCTCGTGGCCCGGGGGCAGGAAGCGCCCGGTGACGTCGGAGCGGACCACCACGACGGGCTTGGTGCGGGAGAGCCGCCGGGCGATGCGGGAGAACTTGCGCGGGTTGCCGAACGACTCGAGGTACACGCCGACGGCGGCGGTGTGGGGGTCCGCCTCGAAGAACTGCATGGCGTCGTTGCCCGAGACGTCCGCACGGTTGCCGGCGCTGATCGAGGTGGAGATCCCCACCCCGCGGCGCTTGACGCCGGCGGAGACCATGGCGCCGACGGCGCCGGACTGGCTGAACAGGCCGACGGGGCCGCGCTGGGCCAGGCCCGGGGACGGGGAGGCGTTGAGGCGGATCGCGGGGTCGGTGCGGACCAGGCCGGCCGAGGCCGGGCCGATCACACGCATGCCGTGGGCGCGGGCGCGGGAGACCAGGCGGCGCTGGGCCTCGAGCCCCTCGGCGCCGGCGTCGGCGTAGCCCGAGGTGAGGACCACGAGGCCCTGGGCCCCGGCCGCGGCGGCCTCGGGGATGAGGGCCTCGACCTCGTCGGCGGGCACGGCGACGACGACGAGGTCGACCGGCTCGCCGATGTCGGCCAGGGAGCGGTGGGCGGTGAGGCCCTGGACGTCCTCGGCGGCGCGGTTCACGGCGTGGACGGCTCCCGTGAAGCCCGCCTCGAGGACGTGGCGCAGCACGAGCGAGCCGACGGCCTGCGGATCGCGGGAGGCGCCGACGACGGCCACGGACGCGGGCTCGACCAGCTCGGCGACGCTGCGGGACTCGGCGCGGTGCTCGCGGGACTCGACGACGGCGCGCCACCGGGCGGTGGGGTCGATGGGGAACTCGACGGCCACGACGCCGTCCTCGAACCGGCGGGTCACCTCGAAGCCGGACTCCTGGAACACCGAGAGCATCTTGCGGTTCTCGGGCAGGACCTCGGCGGTGAAGCGGCGGATGCCGTTCTCGCGGGCGGCGACGGCCAGGTGCTCCATGAGGATGGAGCCCAGCCCGCGGCCCTGCGCGGCGTCGGAGATGTTGAAGGCGACCTCCGCGGCGTCGGAGTCCCCGTAGCGGTCGTAGCGGCCCACGCCCAGCAGGCGGCCGCCCCGGGTGATCACGAACGCCACCCGGTCCCGGTGGTCCACGTGGGTGAACCGGTCCAGGTCCTTGGCGCTCAGCTCGGACTTGTACGTGAAGTAGCGCAGGTAGATGGAGTTCTCGGACTGCCCGGCGTGCATGCGCTGCAGCTCGGCGGCGTCCTCGGGCGAGATGGGCCGCAGGTGGGCCGTCGCACCGTCACGGAGCACCACATCGGCCTCCCAGTGGGAGGGATATCCGCGGACGGCTTCGGTCTCACCCATAGGATCACTGTAGACAATCCCCGACGCCGTGAGGACTCCCCGACCACCATGATGGCCCGTTCATCCCGTTCCCGCCCCGCCGAGCAGGACGCCCCGCGCCCGCTGCCGCTGGAGCAGGAGAACATCGTCGACGTCGACGTCTCCGAGGAGATGGAGGCGTCCTTCCTCGAGTACGCCTACTCGGTGATCTACTCGCGCGCCCTGCCGGACGCGCGCGACGGCCTCAAGCCGGTGCAGCGGCGCATCCTCTACATGATGTCCCGCATGGGCCTGCGCCCGGACCGCGGCCACGTGAAGTCCGCCCGTGTGGTGGGCGAGGTGATGGGCAAGCTGCACCCCCACGGCGACGCCGCGATCTACGACGCGATGGTCCGCCTCGCCCAGCCGTTCTCCCTGCGCCTGCCCGTGGTGGACGGGCACGGCAACTTCGGCTCGCTCGACGACGGCCCCGCGGCCCCGCGCTACACGGAGGCCCGCATGGCCCCGGCCGCCCTGGCGCTCACCGCGGACCTCGACGAGGGCACCGTGGACTTCGTCCCCAACTACGACAACCAGCTCCAGCAGCCGGCCGTGCTGCCCGCCGCCTACCCCAACCTGCTCGTCAACGGCACCACCGGCATCGCCGTCGGCATGGCCACGAACATGGCCCCGCACAACCTGCGCGAGGTCGTGGCGGGCGCGCGCCACCTGCTCGCGGACCCCGAGGCGGACCTCGAGGCGATCATGGCCCACATCCCCGGCCCCGACCTCCCCTCGGGCGGCCGGATCGTGGGGCTCGACGGCGTCCGCGACGCCTACGCGACCGGCCGCGGCACGTTCCGCATGCGGGCCGCCGTCGCCGTGGAGCAGGTCTCCGCGCGGCGCACCGGCCTGGTCGTCACCGAGCTGCCGTACGGCGTGGGCCCCGAGAAGGTCATCGAGCGGATCAAGGCCGGCGTCGACGCGAAGAAGCTCAGCGGCATCGCCGACGTCGTGGACCTGACGGACCGCAAGAACGGGCTGCGCCTGCAGATCGAGCTCAAGTCCGGGTTCAACCCCCAGGCCGTGCTGGCCGCCCTGTACCGGCACACCCCGCTCGAGGAGACGTTCGGGATCAACAACGTCGCGCTCGTCGACGGCCAGCCGCAGACCCTGGGCCTGCTGCCCCTGCTGCGGGTCTACGTGGACCACCGTCTGGACGTGGTGCGGCGCCGCACCGGGCACCGCCTCGGCAAGCACCGCGACCGCCTCCACCTCGTCGAGGGCCTGCTGCTGGCGCTCGTGGACATCGACGAGGTCATCGAGATCATCCGTTCCTCGGACGACACCACGGCCGCGCGCACCCGCCTCATGGGCGTCTTCGACCTCACCCAGGTGCAGGCCGACCACATCCTGGAGCTGCGGCTGCGCCAGCTGACGAGATTCTCCCGCATCGAGCTGGAGGCCGAGCGCGACGAGCTGCAGGCCGCGATCGCCGAGCTCGAGGCGATCCTCGCCTCCGACGCGCGGCTGCGTGAGGTGGTCTCGGCCGAGCTGCAGGCCGTCGCCGACGAGCACGGCGACGACCGGCGCACGGTCCTGCTCGAGGCCGAGACCGCCGCGGCCCCCGCCGCCGGGCCCGCACCGTCCGGGCCCACCCCCGCCGGCGCCGCGGAGGCCGGGGCGGACCTGATGGTCCCGGACACGGCGTGCTGGGCCCTGCTCTCCACCTCCGGACGCCTGCTGCGCACCGCGGACCGCACGCCGATCGCCCCGCAGGGCCGGCGCCGCAAGCACGACGCCTTCGCCTCCGTGGTCCCGACGACGGCCCGCGGTGAGATCGGGGCCCTCACCTCCGCCGGCGCGCTGCACCGCCTCCAGGCGGTCGACCTGCCGGTGGCCGGCGAGCCGTCCGCGGCCCCCGCGATGACCGCGGCCGTCCCCGCCGCGGAGCTGGTGCCCCTGGCCAAGGGCGAGACGCTCGTGGCCCTGGTCCCCCTGGACGCCGTCCTGGCGCTGGGCACCGCCCACGGGGTCGTCAAGCGCGTCCGGCCGGAATGGCCCCTGAACCGCCAGGTCGTCGACGCCGTCGCCCTGAAGGACGGCGATGCGGTGGTCGGCGCCGCCCCCGCCCCGGACGAGGCCGACCAGCTCGTCTTCCTCACCCGCACCGGCCAGCTGCTGCGCTACGCCGCCTCCGCCGTGCGCCCCCAGGGCCCGGCCGGCGGCGGTGTCGCGGGCATCCGGCTGGCCGCCGGGGACACGGTGCTCGCGTTCGGGGTGGCCCCCGCCGCCTCCCTCACCGAGACCGGTGCGGACGCCGCCGCCCACCCACGGCCCGCCGTCGTGGTGACCGTGACGGACGGCGAGGCGGACGTGCTCGGCTCCGCCCCGGGCTCCGTCAAGGTCACGCCGCTCGGGGAGTATCCGGCCAAGGGCCGCGGCACCGGCGGCGTGCGCGCCCACCGGCTGCTCAAGGGCGAGAGCGGCCTCGAGCTCGGCTGGATCGGCGCTGCGCCCGCGCTCGCGGCCTCGCGGGCCGGGGTGGCCCGCGCGCTGCCGATCGAGTACGGGCGTCGGGACGGCTCGGGCGTGCCCGTGGACCAGCGCATCGAGGCCGTCGGTGCCGGCGCCTCCCCCGACCTCGTCTCGGCCCCGCCCGCCGAGGACGACGCCGTGGCCGTGTCCGCGGACTGATCAGGGGGCCTCAGCAACCGACCCGCACAGGGACGTCACCGTCCTCGAGCAGCCTGCCGTCATGGGTGACGATCACGACGATCCTGTCTGCCAGAGCCCGGCGCAGATCCGTGATGAGGGCGCGTGCCTCGTCGGCGTCCACGTGTGCGGTCGGCTCGTCCAGCAGCACGACATCGGCGCGGGCCACGAGAGCCCGGGCCACGGCCAGGCGTTGACGCTGCCCGCCCGAGAGCCGCTGCCCGCCAGGGCCGACGCGCGTGTCCAGGCCCTGCGGTGCCGCGGCCAGCCACGGACCCAGTCCCACCAGCTCGAGCGCGGCGGTGAGCTCTGCGTCGGACGGGGCGTCCGCGACGCCGCGGGCCAGGGCGAGGTTGCCGCGCGCCGTGGAGTCGAAGATCAGGGCGTCCTGCGGGGTCCAGGCGACCCGGGCCAGCGCCGTCGCGTCCGGGCGGACCGGGTCCGGCTGGGGCGTCGGGGGCACGGTCTCGAGCGTGTACCGGCCGGCGGTCAGGGGCAGGAAGCCCAGCAGCACGGCCAGCAGGGTCGACTTCCCGGATCCGGAGGGCCCGGTGACGACGGCGACGTCCCCGGGGGCCAGGTCGAGCTCCAGGTCGGTCCACAGCGGCGGCGCACCGGGGTGGGCGAAGGCGGCCTCGACCAGGCGCAGGCGGCACACCCGTGCCTCCGGCTCTGCGGCCTCCGCCGGCTCAGGCGGCGCCGCGGCAGCTCCGCCCTCCTCCGGGCCGAGCAGCTCGCCGGTCGCCCGCGCCCGATCCGCCAGGGTGCCCCAGTGCTGGGCGGCGGCGGCCAGCGCCCCATAGGGCTCGGCCCAGGAGAGTGCGAGCAGCACCACCAGGGCCGCGACCGGCGCTGAGGTGCCGGTGTGGGCCGCCGCGGCCGCCGCGGCCACCGCGATCCCCCCGGAGGCCGCGACCGCCAGCGCCCGGCCCCCGCCGGCGGCCCACGCGGCCCGACGGCGGGGACGCTGCAGCCGGTCGTCCAGCACCGCCAGTCCCCTCAGCGCAGGCTCGGTCAGCCCCAGCCCGCGCAGGTCCCCGGCCGCGTTCAGCACGGCGGCCACACGGTCGACGAGCGCGCCCTGCCCTCGCACCTGGGCCGCGGTCTGGCGGCGGTCCAGGACGGCGACCAGCGCGGGGATCACCACCAGGGCGACCGCCCCGGGCACCAGGGCCACGACCGCCAGCTCCGGGGCCAACGCCCAGGTCAGGGCGGCGGTGGCCAGCCAGGCGAGCAGGGCCGCCGGGGCAGGCACGAGCACCCGGGGCACCGCGTCCCGAAAGGCGTCCACGTCCGAGACCAACAGGGACAGGGCGCCGTCGGTCCGGCCCACCCGCCCCCACAGCCGGGGTTGACGGCCCAGCGCGTCCCACAGGCGCAGCCGCAGCTCCGTGGCCCAGCCGAACACGGCGTCGTGGGTGGTCAGCCGGTCCAGGTAGCGGAACACGGCCCGGGACAGGCCGAACCCGCGCACCAGCACGATCACGGCCAGCAGGTAGAGCACCGGCGGCCGCGTCGAGGCGGTGACGATCAGCCAGCCGGACAGTGCCGCCAGCAGTGCCGCGGACACGTGGGTCCCGGCGGCCCAGCCGATGCCGGCCCAGAGCTTCGGTTGCCGCCACGGCAGCAGCCGCAGTCCGGCCCGCAGCGAGACCTGTCGCGGGGTGACCGGCTCCGGCCGCGCACGCCCCTGGGCGGCGGCGACCGGCATAGCCGTGGCCGGGGATCCGGCGGTCGGACCGGCGCCGGGGGCCAGCCGGACGATGGCGTCGGCGGCCGTCAGCAGGGTGGGATCGTGGGAGGCGGCCAGCACGGTGCACTGCGGCGTGCTCAGCCCGGGCACCGCACCGGAGGGCAAGGCCGCGAGGGTCTCGACGACGACGGCGGCGACGGCGCCGTCCAGGTGGGCGGTGGGCTCGTCCAGGAGTACGAGCCACGGGCCGGTCCCGTCCGCGGCGTGCAGGCGGGCCAGGAGGCGGGCGACCGCGACCCGCCGGCACTCCCCCGGACTCAGATCGGCCGGGTCCCGCTCCTGGAGACCCTCGAGCGCCACGGCGGCCAGCACGGCGGAGCGAACGGGACCGGGCAGCGCACCCCCGGCGGCCAGGTCCAGTTCGCCGGCGACCGTGCGCTCGGTCAGCACGGGGTGCTGCCCGATCCAGAGGGTGCGTTCCGTGTCGACTCCGGCGACCCGGCCGGTGGCCTCGGCGGCGTCCTGGCGCAGCAGGCCGGCCAGCAGACGCAGGACGGTGGACTTGCCGGTGCCGGAGGGCCCGGCCAGCGCGGTCAGGCGACCCGGGAGCGCGCTGAGGTCGAGCCCCCCGAGCACCTGCCGTCCGGCCAGCCGAACGCTCAGGTCCCGAATCACGACGCCGCCGTCCCGGTCCGGCCCGGAGGCCGGCCCGAGCGTGTCGAGCACGGGGGCCGGGACGGGGGCGTCGGCCGCGGCCCGGGCGCGGGACTCGGCCTCGCGGCCGTCCTCGGAGGCGTGGAAGGCCGCGCCGACCTCCCGCAGCGGCAGGTAGAGCTCGGCGGCGAGGATGAGGACCACCAGGCCGTCGAGAAGCGCCATCTGCCCGTTCACCAGGCGCAGTCCGATGAACACCGCCATGACGGCCACGGACAGGGAGGCGATCAGCTCGAGGGCGAGACCGGAGAGGAATGCGGTGCGCAGCGTGACCATCGTGGCCGCGTGGTGCCGCTGGGAGACCTCCTGCAGAGCGCGGCGCTGGACGCCGGCCCGGTGGAGTCCGACGAGCACCGGCAGGCCGCGGGCGAGCTCCAGCAGGTGCCCGGCCAGCCGGTCGAGCCCGTCCTGGGCGGCATCGATGCGCTCCTGGGTGTGGCGGCCCACCAGGATCATGAACAGGGGAACCAGGGGCAGGGTGATGGCGGCCACCACGGCGGAGACGAGGTCGTGGGTGAGGATCCACACGCCCAGGGCCGCCGGGACCACGGCGGTGGCGGCCAGCGCGGGCAGGGCTTCGGTGTAGTGGTCGTCCAGGCTCTTGAGGCCGTGGGTGACCAGGACGGCATCGGCGCCGGAACGGGGGCGTCCGCCGTCGGCGGCGGCCAGTCGTTGGGCGACGACGGCGGCCCGCACCTGCTGCTGGGCCCCCAGCGCGGCGCGGCGGCCCACCACGCGCTGCCCCGCCTCCGCCAGGGCACGCAGGGCCACCCCGGCCGCCCCGAGCAGCACGGGGCCGCTCAGGGTCTGCGCGGCGGGCACAGGGCCCACGGGGGCCGGCGGGTGGAACAGCAGGTCGAGCAGCCGGGCGGAGTCCTCGGGGTCCAGGGTCATCGCCAGGCCGGTGATCAGCCGGGCCAGGGATTCGGCGAGCAGGATCCAGCCGAGCGCGCGCAGCACGGCGAGGGCCAGCAGGGCCGGCAGGGCCCGAAGTGCGGCCGGGGTCATCGGGGGCCGGGCCCGACGGGTCGGGCCCGGAGGCGGCCCGGCCGCCGAGGCGGAGCGCTCGACGGCCGGGGCGGCGGGGCGGCTGGGGCTCACAGCGGCTCCACCAGGTGGGCCTCCGGGATGTGGGTGTCGGCCAGACGGCGGCGGAACATCCAGTAGGACCACCCCGTGTAGGCCAGCACGATGGGCACGAAGATCAGGGAGATCACGGCCATCAGGCCCAGGGTGTACGGGCCGGAGGAGGCCAGCTGAGCGGTGAGGCTGAACTGCGGGTCCACCGTAGAGGGCAGCACGACCGGGTACTGGGTGACCATGATCGCCGTCCACGCCAGCACCAGAACCAGCGTCAGGGACGTGAAGGCCAGGCCCTCGCGGCCGGCCCGGGCGGCCACCACCGACGCGGCCACCGCCACGACGGCCAGCACCAGCAGCGCCCAGGTCCACGGGCGGTCGCCGCGGGCCACCACGAGCCCTGCCCAGACCAGCAGCGGCAGCACGGCCAGCGGGGTCCACGTGGACAGGAAGCGGGCGGCCGACCGGCGGGGGGCGCCGTCGGTCTTCAGGCCGATGAACGCCCACGCCTGCGCCAGGGAGAAACCGACCACGGCCAGACCACCGAGCAGCGCCGGGCCGGTCACCCACACGAAGGGGCCGCCCACCCGGTCCCCGTTGGCGTCCAGCGGCAGGCCGGTCGTCGTCAGCACGAGCAGCACGCCGGCCATGAAGGCCGCCAGGAACGAGCCGATGCCCAGGGTCCAGGTCCAGATCTCCCGGCCGGCGTCGGTGGCGGCCTTGCCGCGGTACTCGATGGACACCGCCCGCAGGATCAGACCGAACAGCATCACGAGCATCGGCAGGTACAGGGTGGAGAACACCGCCGCGTACCAGAACGGGAAGGCCGCGAACATCGCTCCGACGGCGGTGATCAGCCACACCTCGTTGCCCTCCCAGACGGGGCCGATGATGTTCAGCAGCACCCGGCGCCGTGGCTCGTCCCGCGCCCAGAAGCGCACGAGCATGCCGACCCCGAGGTCGAAGCCCTCGAGGGCCAGGTAGCCGAGCCAGAGCACGGCGATGATGACGTACCAGTAGACGGGAAGGACCTCAGCCATGGTCGTGCTGTCCTCTCTGCGAGCGGGTCAGTAGGCGAACGCGAGCACGTCGTCGCGGTCGCGCTTCTGTTCATCGGAGTGCTCGGCGGCGGTGAGCTCCGGCATGGCGGCCGGGACGCCGCCGCGGACGAACCGGGTCAGCAGGAAGACCTCGACGCCCAGCAGCACCGCGTAGATCCCGACCAGGACGATCAGGGACACGAGGACCTCTTCACCCGTGACCCCGGGCGAGACGGCCGCGGCGGTGAACATGTACACCTGATCCACGCCCATCGCCGGGTTCGGGTACACCACGAACGGCTGCCGGCCCATCTCGGTGAACACCCAGCCGGTCATGTTCGCCGCGAACGGCGCCCCGATCGAGGCCACGGCCAGGCGCATCCAGCCACGGGAGGCCGGGACGGTGCCGCGGCGGGAGAACCACAGCGCGCCCAGTGCCGCGAGCGCGCCGAGTCCGCCGAAGAGGATCATGAGCCGGAATCCCCAGTAGGTGACCTCCATCAGCGGCAGATAGGAGATCTCGCTGCCGGCGCGGTCGCCGTAGAGCTCGGAGTCGGGCAGGTGCGTGCCGTACTTCTGCTCGAACTCCGGCAGCAGGGTGTTGATGCCGCGCACCGGCGTGGTGAAGTCCTCGTACGCGAGGTAGGAGAGCAGGCCCGGCACCTCGATCACGCCCTGGACGTCCTCGCAGGTGGTCGCTCCACCCGAGCGCACATCGCCGAGGGTGAGCACGGAGAACGCGGTGCCGTCGTGGCAGGCGGCCTCCGCGGCGGCCATCTTGGTGGGCTGGAAGTGGATCATCTGCTGGGCCTGGGCATGGCCGGAGAATGCGGTGCCGACGAAGCCGATCAGGGCGACGGCCGCCCCGGCGCGCAGCGAGGTGAGCCAGACGCGGTGGTCGGTGCGGTCCCGGGCGGCGGTGCCGGCGTCGCCGACGACGACCAGGCCCGCCTCGTCCACGACGTCGATGCCGTCCCGGCGGCGCTTCCACAGGTGGTACCAGGCGATCCCCACGAGGAAGCCGCCGGCCACGGCCCAGGAACCGAAGATGGTGTGCGGGTAGTGGGTGAGGACGATCGGGTTGGTCAGCACGGCGCCGAGGTCGTTGAGCACCGGGCGGCCGTCGACGACCTCATAGCCCACCGGGTGCTGCATGAAGCCGTTGGCCACCATGATGAAGTAGGCCGAGAGGTTGATCCCCAGCACCGCGCACCACAGGGCGGCCAGGTGGAGTCTTCGCGGGATCCGGTCCCAGCCGAAGATCCAGATGCCCAGGAACACCGATTCCAGGAAGAACGCGATGAGCGCCTCGAGGGCCAGCGGCGCCCCGAAGACGTCCCCGACGAACCGGGAGTACTCCGACCAGGCCATGCCGAACTGGAACTCCTGCACCAGCCCGGTGGCCACGCCCATGATGAAGTTGATCAGGAACAGCTTTCCCCAGAACTTCGTCATCCGCAGGTAGTGGTCCTTGCCCGTGGCGACCCAGAGGGTCTGCAGGACGGCGACGACGAGGCCGAGTCCGATGGTCAGCGGGACCATGAGGAAGTGGTAGACGGTGGTGATGCCGAACTGCCACCGTGCGAGTTCGAGGGGATCCACGAGGCTGCGCTCCTGAGACAGGCGTTCGACCGCGACAACGCGGTCGCTGGATACCACCACCCTAGTCCGTCGGACGTCGTGACATCGCCGGACGGCGCCGGGCCGACGACGCCCTGACCGTGTCCGCGGACTGTCCCGGCCGAGGCGACCCTGTTCGCCTCGGGCCGATCGAGGCCTCCGACGGGCGCCCCGCCCGACCCCTCCGATACAGTGGGCTGTCGTCTCACCGCAGGTGAGCGCCCCCTCCCCGACCCCCGCAGATTGGTCCTGGTGACGAACGTGTCCGGCAACGCCAGCTACGAGTACTCCCGCGCCGCCCTCCTGGCGGTCACCGAGGTGGAGGCCCCCGTCGAAGTCACCTCGCAGGACCTCGACGACCAGCTGGCGGAGGTGCTCACCCGCCTGCGCCTGCCCGGCTCCCTCCTGGAGCGGGTGGCCGGTGTGCGCAGCCGACGGAACTGGGACGAGACCGAGGACTTCCAGGAGGCCGCCGCGCGCGCCGGCGTCGCGGCCCTGGAGCAGGCCGGCGTCCCGCGGGAGCGGGTGGGCCTGCTCGTGAACACGTCGGTGACCCGGGCCACGCTCGAGCCCTCCGTGGCCGTGCGGATCCACCACCTCATGGGGCTGCCCACCTCGGCGACCAACTTCGACATCACGAACGCGTGCCTCGGGTTCGTCAACGGCCTCATGCTCGCCTCCACCCTGGTGGACGCCGGCCAGATCGACTACGCGGTCGTGGTCGCCGCCGAGGACGCCTCGAAGGTGCAGGCCGCCACCGTGGCCAACCTGCACGCCGAGACCACGCACCGCGGCAACTTCATGGAGCAGTTCGCGTCCCTGACGTTGGGCTCCGGGGCCGCCGCCGCCGTCGTCGGCCGCATCGAGGACCACCCGGACGCCCATCGGATCGTCCGCGGGATCACCCGCGCCGGCACCGACCACCACGGCCTGTGCGTGGGCGACCACCACGGCATGTACACCGACTCCACCGCCCTGCTCAAGGACGGTCTCGAGCTCGTGATGGACGCGTGGCACGACGTCCCGGCGGAGTGGGCGTGGCCGGAGGCCGACCGGTTCATCACCCACCAGGTCTCGCAGATGCACACCGACGCGATCGCGGAGTCCGCCCACCTGGACCCGGCGCGCATCCCGACGACGTTCCCCACGCTGGGCAACGTCGGCCCGGCGTCGTTGCCCATCACCCTCGTGCGGGAGATGGACTCCCTGGAGGACGGGGACACAGTGGTCTGCCTGGGCGTGGGCTCGGGTCTGAACACCGCGATGCTCGAGATCGAATGGTGAGCTGAAGGAGCCAGAGCCATGCCCCAGATCCCCGCCGCCCCCGCCGCCCTGCCGCCGGCCGACCGACTGCCCGGCTGGGACCCGGCATGGTCCCGCCTCGTGGAGATCCGCTCCGCCGCGGACCCGGAGGGGACCGTGCGGACGCTGCACGTGGCGGACACCGGTCCCGTGCTCGCGGCGGCCGGGGCCGAGATCGTCGGCACGATCGTGGCGGTGCACGGCAACCCGACCTGGTCCTGGCTGTGGCGGTCCCTGCTCGCGGAGACCGTGCGCCGGGCACGCCGGGGCATGGCCGCGTGGCGCGTCGTGGCGCCGGACCAGCTGGACATGGGCTTCTCCGAGCGCCTCGCGCACGCGGGCTCCCCGTCCGCCGCGTCGATGGGCCGTGCCGGCGACACCTACCGCACGCTGGGTGGCCGCATCGACGACCTGGACGCCCTGCTGGCGGCTCTCGGGCTGCGCGACCTGGCAGCCACCGGCCACCCGCTGATCACGCTCGGCCACGACTGGGGCGGCGTCGTGTCCCTCGGCTGGGCGGCGCGTCATCCGGAGCTGGTGGCCGGCGTCGCGACCCTGAACACCGCGGTCCACCAGCCCGAGGGGGCGCCGATCCCCGCCCCGCTGCAGGCCGCCCTCGCCGGGCCCGTCCTGCCGGCCTCCACCGTCACCACGGACGCCTTCCTCTCCGTGACGACCTCCCTCGCCACGCCGGCCCTCGACCGCGAGACCCGGGCGGCCTACCACCTGCCCTACGACACGGCGGCCCGACGCGGCGGCGTCGGCGGCTTCGTCGCGGACATCCCGGCCGACCCCCGCCACGGCAGCCATCCCGAACTGCAGCGGGTGGGAGAGGACCTCGCCGCCCTGGGCCGCACCGACGTGCCCGCTCTCATCCTGTGGGGCGCCGACGACCCGGTCTTCCTGGACCGCTACCTCGACGACCTCCGCGACCGCCTGCCCCACGCGCGCGTGCACCGTTACGAGCAGGCGGGACACCTGCTCGTGGACGACCGCGACATCACCGCGCCCCTGCTGCAGTGGGCCCAGCTGCTGCGCGGCGGCCAGCTCTCCGACCCCGCCTCGGGGCTGCCGGGCCCCGTCCCGCACGCCACCGCCGACGCCGCCGCCGACCCGGGCCTGGAGGTGGACCTCGGGGAGGATCCCGGAGCCCGCGAGCCCGGCGTGGTCCGGCTCTGGGACCACCTGCGCGACTGGGGCGCCCCCGGCTCGGACCACCGCGAGTACACGGCGCTGGTGGACATGGCCGGCGCCCAGGCCGGCCGCTCGCTCGTGGGAACCGCCCGCCGACCCGTGGCCGTCACCTGGGGCGAGCTGCAGGAGATGGTCTCGGCCATCGCCACCGGGCTGTGGGCCGCGGGCATGCGGCCGGCCGACCGGGTCGCCATGCTCGTGCCGCCGGGCCGCGACCTGTCGGCGGCCCTGTACGCCGTGCTGCGCGTGGGCGCCGTCGCCGTGGTGGCGGACCAGGGCCTCGGCGTCAAGGGCATGACCCGGGCGATGAAGTCGGCCCGCCCCCGGTGGATCATCGGCCGCACCCCCGGGCTGACGCTCGCCCGCGCCCAGTCGTGGCCGGGCACCCGGATCTCCGTGACCGAGCCGGGCGCCGCCCAGCGCCGCCTGCTCGACGTCTCCGACTCGCTCTACGCGATGGTCGACCGCCACCGCGACCCGGCCGCGGGCGACGCCGTCGACGAGCACGGCACCGTGCTGCCCGAGCCCGCCCTGGACGCGGACGCCGCGGTGCTGTTCACCTCCGGCTCCACGGGCCCGGCCAAGGGCGTCGTGTACACGCACGAGCGGCTGGGCCGCCTCGTGGCGCTGATCTCCCGCACCCTGGGCATCCGCCCGGGCGGGTCCCTGCTGGCCGGCTTCGCCCCGTTCGCGCTGCTCGGACCCGCCCTCGGCGCCGCGTCCGTCTCCCCGGACATGGACGTCACCCAGCCGGCCACCCTCACCGCGCAGAAGCTGGCCGACGCCGCGATCGCCGGGCAGTCGAGCGTGCTGTTCGCCTCCCCCGCCGCCCTGGCGAACGTGGTCGCGACCGCCGACGGCCTCGACGCGCCCCGGCGCGAGGCCCTCGACGCCGTGCGCCTCGTGCTCTCGGCCGGCGCCCCCGTGCACCCGCAGCTGATGCGTCAGGTCTCGGACCTGATGCCGAACGCCCGGGTCCACACGCCGTGGGGCATGACCGAGGGGCTGCTGCTCACGGACATCGACGGCGCCGAGGTGCAGCGCCTGCGCACCGCCGACGACGAGGGCGTCTGCGTGGGCTCCGCGCTGCCCACGGTGTCCCTGGCCATCGCGCCGCTGCTCGAGGACGGCAGCGCCGAGGACGTCATCCTCGACCCCGCGCGGGGCCACGGCGTCCTCGGCGAGATCGTGGTCAGCGCCCCCCACCTGAAGGACCGCTACGACGCGCTCTGGCACACCGACCAGCAGAGCAAGCGCGACGGGCTGTGGCGGCGGGACGGCCGGGTGTGGCACCGCACCGCCGACGTCGGCCACTTCGACGCCGAGGGCCGCGTCTGGCTCGAGGGTCGGCTCCAACACGTGATCACCACGCCCGAGGGCCCGGTCGGTCCGGGCGGGCCCGAGAAGACCGTCGACGCGCTCGGGCCGGTGCGGCGCAGCGCCGTCGTCGGCGTCGGGCCCCGGGGCACGCAGGCCGTGGTCGTCGTCGTGGAGGCGGCCGTGCCGGCCACGCGCCCGGCGCGGCGCCCGGGTCACCACCGCGACGGCCGACCCAAGCAGGGCCTCGCCCCGACCGCGCTGGCCTCCGCCGTGCGCGCGGCCCTCGAGCCGCTGCCGGTGGCCGCGGTGCTCGTGGCGGATGAGATCCCCACGGACATCCGGCACAACTCCAAGATCGACCGCGCCCGGGTGGCCGACTGGGCGGAGGCCGTGCTCGCCGGCGGGAAGGCGGGTGCGCTGTGAGCGGCTTCGGCTACGACGTCGGCCTCGATGCCGCCGGCATGCCCGACCTCGTCGAGCGCCTCGAGTCGCGCCGCGTCCTGGTGACCGGCGCCTCGGGGCTGCTGGGCGCGGGCGTCGCCCGGGTGCTCGCCGATGCCGGCAACGACGTGACCACCCTGCAGCGGCGTCCCTCGGGCGTGCCCGGTGCGCGGGACGTGCGTGGCTCCGTGACCGACCCGGCCGCCGTCGAGGAGGCCCTGACCGGCGCGGACACCGTGGTGCACGTGGCCGCGAAGGTGTCCGTGTCCGGCCCCGAGCACGAGTACGAGGCCGTGAACGTCGAGGGCACGCGCATCCTGCTGCACGCCGCGCAGCGCCACGGCGTGCGACGCTTCGTCCACGTCTCCTCCCCCTCCGTGGCGCACGCCGGCGACTCCATCGTCGGCGAGGGCGCCGGAGCCGCCAGCCCCGAGCACGCGCGCGGACCCTACGCCCGCACGAAGGCGGCCGGCGAGCGACTGGCCCTGGCCGCCGACCGCGACGACTTCCGCGTCCTCGTGCTGCGCCCCCACCTGATGTGGGGGCCCGGGGACCTGCAGCTCACCGACCGGATCGTGCAGCGTGCGCGGGCCGGGCGGATGCCCGTGCTCGGCACGGGCGCTCCCCTGGTCGACACGCTGTACACGGCCAACGCCGTCGAGGCCGTGGTGGCGGCCGTGTCCGCGGCGGACGTGCACCACGGCGAGGCCCTCGTGGTGACCAACGGCGAGCCGCGACCGGTCGGCGAGCTGATCCGCCAGATCGCGCTGGCGGGCGGTGCCGCGGAACCCGAGCGCCGCGTCCCGGCGGGCCTGGCCCGGCGTGCCGGCGCCCTGATCGAGCGGGCGTGGGAGCGGGACCTGTTCGGGCTGCGGTCCCGGGGCGTGGGCTCCGACGACGGCGAGCCGCCGCTGACCGAGTTCCTCGCCGAGCAGCTCTCGACCGCCCACTGGTTCGACCAGCGGCGCACCCGTGAGGTCCTCGCGTGGACGCCGACCGTGAGCATCGACGAGGGCCTGCACCGCGTCGCGGCGTACTACCGCGACCGCTGACGTCCGCCGCGGTCGGAGCAGCCGCCCGCCCAGGGCTTTCGTTCGGGAAACGGCGCGGGTCACGCCGCTTTCGTTCGGGAAACGGCGCGGGTCACGCCGCTTTCGTTCGGGAAACGGCGGAGACTGCGCCGCCGTCGTCTCGGCGGTGCCCGCCGTTTCCCGAACGACGACGCTCCTGGGGCCGCCGTTTCCCGAACGAAAGTGGGGGGTCAGGCGTCGATGCGCTCGCGGTCCAGCTCGTCGGCGTGGGAGACGATGAAGTCCTTGCGGGGGGCCACGGCGGAGCCCATGAGCAGGTCGAAGACCCGCTCGGCGGCCTCCACCTCGGCGATGTTCACGCGGCGGAGCATGCGGTGGCGCGGGTCCATCGTGGTCTCGGCCAGCTGGTCGGCGTCCATCTCGCCCAGGCCCTTGTAGCGCTGGATCGGCTCGCGGTACGAGCGACCCTCCCGCTCCAGGCGGGCGAGCGTCGCGTGCAGCTCCTGCTCCGAGTACGTGTAGATGACCTCGCGTTCCTTCACGCCGCGGGTCACCGCCTCGATCCGGTGCAGCGGCGGGACGGCCGCGTACACGCGCCCGGCCTCGACCATGGGACGCATGTAGCGGAAGAAGAGCGTCAGCAGGAGGGTGCGGATGTGGGCACCGTCCACGTCCGCGTCCGTCATCAGCACGACCTTGCCGTAGCGGGCCGCATCCAGGTCGAAGCTGCGCCCCGCGCCGCCCCCGACGACCTGGATCAGCGCCGCGCACTCGGCATTGGCCAGGATGTCCGAGACGGAGGCCTTCTGCACGTTCAGGATCTTGCCCCGGATCGGCAGCAGGGCCTGGAAGTCGGAGGACCGGGCCAGCTTGGCGGTGCCGAGCGCCGAGTCGCCCTCGACGATGAACAGCTCGGAGGAGGCGACGTCGTTGCTGCGGCAGTCCGCCAGCTTGGCCGGCATCGTCGAGGTCTCCAGGGCGTTCTTGCGCCGCTGGTTCTCCTTGTGGGTGCGCGCGGAGATGCGCGACTTCATCTCCGCGACGACCTTCTCCAGCAGCGTGTGCACCTGCTGCTTCTGGGCGCGGGCCGTGGAGGTGAGGCGGGCGGTCAGCTGCTTCTCCACCACCTGGGAGACGATCCGCCGCACCGCGGAGGTGCCGAGGATCTCCTTGGTCTGTCCCTCGAACTGCGGCTCGGCGAGCCGCACCGTCAGGACGGCGGTCATGCCGGCCAGCACGTCGTCCTTCTCCACCTTGTCCGACCCGGCCTTGAGCCGGCGCGCGTTGGCCTCCACCTGGGCGCGGAACGCCTTCAGCAGTGCCGCCTCGAACCCGGACTGGTGGGTGCCGCCCTTGGGCGTGGCGATGATGTTCACGAAGGACCGGAACACGGTGTCGTAGCCGACGTCCCAGCGCAGGGCGACGTCCACCTCGCACGTGCGCTGCACATCCTGCATGGAGGTGCGCCCGTCCTCGCCGAGCACCGGGACCCGCTCCTTGAAGGTGCCGGAGCCCTGGATCCGCCACACGTCCGTCACCGGGGTGGCGGGCGTGAGGTGCTCCACGAACTCGGAGATGCCGCCGTCGTACTGGAAGACCTCCTCGACCGGGCCGTCGGCGCCGGGCGTGCCGGGTCGGCGGCGCAGGTCCTTGACCGTGATCCGCAGGCCCGGGATCAGGTAGGCGGTCTGGCGCGCCCGCGCCTGGAGCTCCTCGGCGGAGAACGTCGCGTCCTTCACGAAGATCTGCTCGTCCGCCCAGTAGCGCACGCGCGTGCCGGTCTGCCCACGTTTGGCCTTCCCGACGACGTCCAGCGGCGAGGCGTCCGTGGACGGCTCGAACGGGGCGTCCGGCGACGGGCGCGACCCGTCCTGGAAGCGGCCCGGCTCGCCGCGCCGGAACGACATCTGATGGACCTTGCCCCCGCGCAGCACCTGCACGTCCAGGCGCGAGGACAGGGCGTTGACCACCGACGCGCCCACGCCGTGCAGGCCGCCCGAGGCGGCGTAGGAACCGCCGCCGAACTTGCCGCCGGCGTGGAGCTTGGTGAACACCACCTCGACGCCGGACAGACCGGTGCGCGGCTCCACGTCCACGGGGATGCCGCGCCCGTTGTCCTCGACCTCGACGGAGCCGTCCGGATGCAGGGTGATCTCGATCGACTGCCCGAAGCCGGCCAGGGCCTCGTCCACCGAGTTGTCGATGATCTCCCAGAGGCAGTGCATGAGGCCGCGGGAATCGGTGGAGCCGATGTACATGCCCGGCCGCTTGCGGACGGCCTCGAGCCCCTCCAGCACGGAGAGGTGGCGGGCGTTGTACTCGGTGTTCGCGGGCACGGGGGCGGGCCTTTCGGTGGACGACGGCGGCCGGTCCAGCCTACTCCGCGGGCCGGACACGCCGGGCTCCGCGCCGGACGTCGCGGGCCGCCCGGCTGGGCTCCTCGCGTACGCGGGTGGCGAAACGCGGGTGGAGGGCGGGCGCGCGGGGAAGTTCCCTGCCATCCTTGCTGTTCCATGGGACAAGAGGAGGACCGGCCCGCCCCACCGGCGTCGTCGCCCTCCAGCCCCGAGAGACCCGAGGAGGACACCATGTCCATCACCGCCGTGGCCGAGCCGGCCGCCCTCACCCGTTCCGACCGCTGCGACCGCTGCGGCGCGCAGGCCTACGTCCGCGCCGTGCTGCACTCCGGCGGTGCCCTCCAGTTCTGCGCCCACCACGCCCGCGCCGCCGAGGACGCGCTGCGTCCCCAGGCCGCGCTGTGGCAGGACGAGACGGACCGCCTCACCGCCGGCGCCTGAGGCGCCCGGTATGACGAAGGGCCGGACCCCCGCGGGGGTCCGGCCCTTCGTCATGCCGCTCCGACTCAGTCCAGGTAGTCCCGGAGCACCTGCGAGCGGGAGGGGTGACGCAGCTTGGACATGGTCTTCGACTCGATCTGGCGGATCCGCTCGCGCGTCACGCCGTAGACCTTGCCGATCTCATCCAGCGTCTTGGGCTGGCCGTCGGTCAGGCCGAAGCGCATGGCGACGACACCGGCCTCGCGCTCGGAGAGCGTGTCCAGCACCGAGTGCAGCTGCTCCTGGAGCAGCGTGAAGGAGACGGCGTCCGCGGGCACGACGGCCTCGGAGTCCTCGATCAGGTCGCCGAACTCGGAGTCGCCGTCCTCGCCGAGCGGGGTGTGCAGGGAGATGGGCTCGCGGCCGTACTTCTGCACCTCCACGACCTTCTCCGGGGTCATGTCCAGCTCCTTGGCCAGCTCCTCCGGGGTGGGCTCGCGGCCGAGGTCCTGGAGCATCTGCCGCTGCACGCGGGCCAGCTTGTTGATGACCTCCACCATGTGCACCGGGATGCGGATGGTGCGGGCCTGGTCCGCCATGGCGCGGGTGATGGCCTGTCGGATCCACCACGTGGCATACGTGGAGAACTTGAAGCCCTTGGTGTAGTCGAACTTCTCGACGGCGCGGATCAGGCCGAGGTTGCCCTCCTGGATGAGGTCCAGGAACAGCATGCCGCGGCCGGTGTAGCGCTTGGCCAGCGAGACCACCAGACGCAGGTTGGCCTCGAGCAGGTGGTTCTTGGCCTTGCGCCCGTCCGCGATGATCAGCTGGATGTCCCGGCGCTCGCGGTAGTCGTCGGAGGCCTCGTGCTGCACGACGTGCTCGGCGTAGAGGCCGGCCTCGATGCGCATGGCCAGGTCCACCTCCTGCTCGGCGTTGAGCAGGGCGACCTTGCCGATCTGCTTCAGGTAGTCCTTCACCGGGTCCGCCGTGGCGCCCGCCACGACCACCTGCTGCACCGGGGCGTCGTCCTCGGAGTCGTCCATGACGAACGCGCCCTTGGACTGGGCCACCTTCTGGCCCGTGGCGGCCTTCGTGCCGGTCACGGCCTCCGCGTCCATCGCCGGGCGCTCCGGAGCGTCCGAGCCGTCCGCGTCCTCGTCATCCGAGTCCTCGGTGGCGGTCTCGTCCTCCACCACGTCCTCCTCGACGGCGTCGGCGGCCTCGGTGCGCTCGCGCGCCTCGACGAACTCCTCGTCGTCCTCGGCCTGCTCGGCGGAGGCGGCGGAGGCGGTGGCCTTCTTGCCCCGGGTCGTGGCGGTCTTCTTCGTGGCGGTGGTCTTGGCCGCGGCGGGCTTCCGGGTCGTCTTCTTCTTGGCCGTCGGCGTGGCAGCGGTCTTGGTCGCCGCCGACTTCGCCGCGGTCGTCCGCGTCGTGGCGCCCTTGGTCGTGGCGCTCTTCGTGGCGGTCGACTTCTTGGCTGCCGTGGAGCGGGTGCGCGTGGTCGTGGCCCCGGAGGCAGTGGTCTCCTTGCCGTCCTGCGCACCGCTGGTCGTCGAAGTGGTCACTCGAGGCCTTTCCGTCTCGTCCGCGGCCACCCGCGGATCCTTGCAGTCCATATACACGTGACCCTGTCAAGTCCGGGCCTCGGACGACCGACGTCGTCCGGGCCCGTCGACTGCAGGGTCCGCCAGTGCCAACGACGGCTGTGACCGATCTATTCCGAACCCGGGAAACGGGGTGCGATCGGCCGTGCCGTCGTGAAGCCGCATCATTCTCTCATGGGCCGCCACCGTCGGGCCGCCACGCGGTGGCCGGGTCGGTCGCCCAGCCGGCGACGCACCCCGCGGCCACGATGCGTCGCAGGACGGAGACGAACGGGTCGCCGGGGTTCAGCGCCGCCGCCGCGGTCAGGTGGGCGTCCGCGTCGGAGCCGTGGCCGCGGGCCCAGCCGACCCACCCGGCCAGCGCCAGGGCCTGCGCCGCCACGGCCGGCGTCGCGACGGGCACGAGCGCGCGCAGCCCCGCCCGCAGGGCGTCCAGCCGATCCCAGGCCGGCGCCCGGCCCGAGGCCGCGGTGAGGATCCGTTCCTCGTCCCCCGGATCCCCCGTGGCCGCGCCGGACGGCGCGGCGGCATGGAGCAGCAGGCCGTCGCGCCAGGCCGGACGCGTCAGCGGCGAGCCCAGCACGGCGGGTGCGGGCGCGCCGCGGTCACCCACCGCGCCGGTCAGCACCGACTCCCACTGCGCCAGCCACGCGCGGCGTGCCGCGGGCGCGTCCTGCTCGGGAGGCCGCCACCGCGCGTCGTCGGCCCGGGCCGCCGCGGGACCGCGGCGCGGGACCGGGTCGGGCACTGCTGCACGGTCCCAGACCGAACCGCGGGTCATCAGGTGCAGGGACAGCGGCGCGGCTCGGGGGTCGAGCGGGCCCTCCTCGGCGACGCCGCTCCCCCACCAGGGGCGCGCCCGTCCCCGCGCGCACGTCCAGGCCGCGGTCAGGGGGCGACCCGCGGACGCCAGGGCGTCGTCGAGCGCCGCGGCCCAGCCGGGACGGGCGAGCGTGGCCCGGGCGCCGTCCGGCAGCGCGAGGCAGAGCGTCGCGTCCGCGGCTGCGTCCCGCCGGCACACCTCGGCCACGGCGCAGGCCCAGGCGCCGACGTCGACCTCCTCGGGAGGCAGGTCGACCCGCACCACGGCGCGCAGGCGCCCGTCGCGCAGGGTGAGGAGGACCAGGCTGCCCTCGGGCAACCGCCCGAGGGCGTGGCCGACGTAGGCGAGCAGGTCCTCCGGGCCGCGGGCCGGCAGGACGGGGACGTCGAGTGAGGTGGGGGCTTCCATGCCGCCACCCTGGCCGACCGGGCGCCCGCGGTGGGATCAGTCCCCGTCGCCGGTGGACGGACGGCCGGGTCCGTCCTCCTGTGCAGGAGCGGACCCGCCGCCGGCGTCCCGCGCGGCGAGGTACGCCTCGACGGCGGAGGCGAGTTCGTCGCCGTCGGGCAGGCCCTGCTCGGTCTCGAGCAACGACCGCTCCTGGTCCTCGGCGTTCTGGTCGTAGTTGCGCTCCAGGCCGGCGATCATCTGCTGGATCTCCCCGGACCCGGAGACCTGGCGCTCCAGCTCGGCCTCGATGTCCCGCGAGGCGTCTCGCAGGTCGTCCGAGGGCAGCATGAGCCCCATGGCGGCCCCCGCGTACTCGAGCGCGGCCACGGCCGCCTGGGGGAAGGACGCCTCGGCCACGTAGTGCGGCACATGGACGGTGTAGCCCGCCGTCGGCAGGTCCGCCTCCTCGGCGCGCAGCTCGAGCATCTGCAGCAGCCCCGCGACGATGTCCGCCTCCGGGCTCCAGGTGGACAGCCCCTCGACGGCGTCGGCGCGGGACCCGTGGGTCGTGACCCCGAGCCGCCGCGTGTGCGGCACGGGCAGCGGGGCCGCGTCGAGGAAGGTGAGCGAGTCCACCTCCCACTCCTGCGCGAGGCCGAGCACGGCCTCCGTCACCGCCTGCCACCGGAAGTCCGGCTCGGGGCCGGACAGCAGCAGGAAGGGGTGGCCGAGCAGGTCCTCGACCAGCTGCACCTCGAGCGCGGGCAGGCGCAGATCACGGTAGCGGTCCCGGTCGAACCGGAGCCGGGGACGCCGGGCGCGGTAGTCGAACATCGAGTCGACGTCGAAGGAGACGACGGTCCGATGGGTCAGGTGCTCGTGCAGCGCGGCCCGCACCTGCCGAGCGACCCGGCCCGCGTCCATGTGCCCGGTCAGGGCCACGAGCATGCCCAGGCCGGGGGGCACGGGCGCCCCCTCATGACGGGTGTACAGCGGCGCGGCGTCCTGCACGTCTCGTTCCCCTTCCGGTGGTCCGTCTGCGGGAGAGCCGTCCCCGCCGCCCGGATGGCGGCGGACGCGGATCCCTCCCTGTCCTCTGGCGTCAGTCAACCACGGCACGGCACCCTCCTATTCCGCGCCCGCGCGCCCTGGACGGGCGCGCGAGCCCTCTGGCTAGGATGACGCGGGACGGCCCGGCCCACCCCGCCGGGCGCATCCCCCACCCCCGGAAGAGAGGCCCGTCCGTGATCACCCTGGACCGCCCGACCCTGACCGCCCGCGCCCTGGAGGACTTGACCGCCTCCGCCCTCGTGGTGGGGGTGGGCACCGGCCCGGACGGCCCCGTGCTCCTGACGGACGCGCTGCCGGCCGAGGCGGCCACCGCCCTCGAGGCCTCGTTCGAGCTGCTGGGCGTGCGGGGCGCCGAGGACGAGGTCCATCGCCTGCCGGGCCTGGGCGGCGTGCCGGTGCCGCTGCTGGTCCTGGCCGGCGTCGGCGGTCTGGACGACGACGGCGAGGCCGCGGACGAGTCCCTGCGCCGCGCCGCCGGGGCTGCCGTGCGCTCCCTGGCCGGCACCGACGCCGTGGCCCTGGCCCTGCCGGCCGACACCCCGGCCCGACTGGCCGCCGTCGCCGAGGGCGCCGTCCTGGGCGCGTACGCCTTCACCGCCCAGAAGTCCGAGCGCGCCCGCGCCGAGACGGACACGTCCCGTCCCGTCCGCGAGGTCGAGGTCGTCACCCCGCTCGCCGCCGCGGACGCCGACCCCGTGCTGCGCCGGGCCGCCGTCGTGGGCGACGCGGTCTGCGCCGTGCGCGACCTGGTGAACACGGCCCCCTCGCACCTCTACCCGGCCACGTTCGCGGACGCCGTCGCGGAGGACCTCGCGGACTCGTCCGTGAGCGTGGACGTGTGGGACGAGGACCGCCTGCGCGCCGAGGGCTTCGGCGGCATCCTCGCGATCGGCCAGGGCTCCTCCCGCCCGCCGCGGCTCGTGCGCATCGAGCACGCGCCGGCCGACGCCGCCGCGCACATCGCGCTGGTGGGCAAGGGCATCACCTTCGACACGGGCGGCATCTCGCTGAAGCCCGCCGCCTCGATGATGACGATGAAGTCGGACATGGCCGGCGCCGCCACCGTCTTCGCCGTCGTGCGCGCCGCCGCGGCCCTGGACGTCCCTGTGAAGGTGACCGGCTGGCTGGCGCTGGCCGAGAACATGCCCTCGGGCACCGCCATCCGCCCGTCCGACGTCATCACGATGTACGGCGGCAAGACCGTGGAGGTCATGAACACGGACGCCGAGGGCCGCGTCGTCATGGCCGACGCCCTCGTGGCGGCCACCGACGAGCGACCCGACGCGGTGCTCGACGTGGCCACCCTCACCGGTGCCCAGCTGGTCGCCCTCGGCGTGCGCCACACGGGCGTCATGGGTGACGACGCGCTGCGCGACGAGGTCGTCGCCGCGGCCGACGCGGCCGGGGAGCTCGCGTGGGGCATGCCCCTGCCGGAGCAGCTGCGCGCCTCGCTCACTTCGCGCGTCGCGGACATCTCCAACATGGGCGACCGCTTCGGCGGCATGATGACCGCCGCCACCTTCCTGCGCGAATTCGTCGACGCCGGACGGTCGGAGGGCGACGCCGCCGCACGGACCCCCTGGGCCCACCTCGACATCGCCGGCCCCTCCTTCAACGAGTCGGCCGCGTACGGCTACACCCCGCAGGACGCCACCGGCGTGATGGTGCGGACCCTGGTGGGTCTCATCGAGGGGCGTGCCCGGTAAGGTTGGTCCCGATGTCCACCGCGTCCCCGGCCGCGCGGCCCGCCGCCGACGGCCGGGGGTGGCGGTGACGCACCACCACCACGATCCACCGACCCCAGCACCAAGGAGCAACACCGTGGCCGACAAGGCAACCGCTCAGGAATTCGACGTCCTCGTCCTCGGCGGTGGCTCCGCCGGGTACGCCGCAGCCCTGCGTTCCGTGCAGTACGGCAAGTCCGTCGCCCTCGTGGAGAAGTCCAAGGTCGGCGGCACCTGCCTGCACTGGGGCTGCATCCCCACGAAGGCCTACCTGCACGCCGCCGAGGTGGCCGATGAGACCCGCAACGCCGCCAAGTTCGGCGTCAACGCGACCCTCGAGTCCGTGGACATGGCGAAGGTGCGCGACTACAAGGACGGCATCGTCGCCGGCAAGCACAAGGGCCTGGCCGGCCTGCTGAAGATGCGCAAGGTCCAGGTCATCGAGGGCGAGGGCAAGCTCGTCTCGAAGAACGAGGTCGAGGTCGACGGCACCCGTTACACGGCGGAGAACATCGTGCTGGCCTCCGGCTCCGTGGCCAAGACCATGGGCCTGCCCATCTCCAAGAAGATCATGACCTCCACGGAGGCCCTCGAGCTGGACTACACCCCGAAGTCGGCCATCGTGCTCGGCGGCGGTGTCATCGGCTCCGAGTTCGCGTCCCTGTGGAACTCCTTCGGCGTCGACGTCACCATCATCGAGGGCCTGAAGACCCTGGTCCCCAACGAGGACCCGGCGATCATCAAGGTCCTCGAGCGCGAGTTCAAGAAGAAGGGCATCAAGACCAACCTGGGCACGTTCTTCGACAAGGTCGAGGAGACCGACTCGGGCGTCAAGGTGACCCTCGCGGACGGCAAGGAGTTCGAGGCCGAGGTCTGCCTCGTCGCCGTCGGCCGCGGCCCGAACACCGAGGGCCTCGGCTACGAGGAGCAGGGCGTCAAGATGGACCGCGGCTTCGTCCTCACCGACGAGCGTCTGCACACCGGCGTCGGCAGCATCTACGCCGTGGGCGACATCGTTCCCGGTCTGCAGCTGGCGCACCGCGGCTTCCAGCAGGGCATCTTCGTGGCCGAGGAGATCGCCGGCAACAAGCCGATGGTCGTCGAGGACATCAACATCCCGAAGGTCACCTTCACCGAGCCGGAGATCATGTCCGTGGGCTACACCCAGCCCAAGGCGGAGGAGAAGTTCGGCAAGGACAACGTCGAGGTCGCCGAGTACAACCTGGCCGGCAACGGCAAGTCCTCGATCCTCGGCACCGGCGGCATCATCAAGATGATCCGCCAGAAGAACGGCCCGATCGTGGGCGTGCACGGCATCGGCAAGCGCATCGGCGAGCAGATCGGCGAGGCGCAGCTCATCGTGAACTGGGAGGCCTACCCCGAGGACGTCGCCCAGTTCGTGCACGCGCACCCCACGCAGAACGAGGCCCTGGGCGAGGCCGCCATGGCCCTGTTCGGCCACCCGCTGCACAGCTGACCCACCGCACTGACCATCCCGGGCCCGTGCGTCGGGCCCACCTCGCAACCCCGGGTGGGCGCCCCCGGCGCCCACCCCTCATGAGGAGCATCGGAACCATGTCTGAAACCGTGAACCTGCCCGCCCTGGGCGAATCCGTCACCGAGGGCACCGTGACCCGCTGGCTCAAGGCCGTCGGCGACGAGGTCGCCGTCGACGAGCCCCTGGTGGAGGTCTCCACCGACAAGGTCGACACCGAGATCCCGTCCCCCGTGGCCGGCGTGCTCGAGGAGATCCTGGTCGAGGAGGACGACACGGTCGAGGTCGGCGCCCCGCTGGCCACGATCGGCGACGGCTCCGGCGGCGGCTCCGCCGACGCGTCGGAGGACGACGCCGCGGCCGAGGAGCCCGCCGTCGAGGAGGCGCAGCAGGACGACGCCCAGCAGGAGCCCGCAGGCGAGCCGGCTCCGGAGGAGCGCGCCTCCACCGACCAGGGCTCGGACGGGGCCCCGTCGGCCGGCGGCGAGGCCTCCGAGGTCACCCTGCCCGCGCTGGGCGAGTCCGTGACCGAGGGCACCGTGACCCGCTGGCTGAAGTCCGTCGGCGACGAGGTCGAGGTCGACGAGCCGCTGCTCGAGGTCTCCACCGACAAGGTCGACACCGAGATCCCCTCCCCCGTGGCGGGCACCCTCCTGGAGATCCGTGCGGAGGAGGACGACACCGTCGAGGTGGGCGCCGTCCTCGCACTCGTCGGCTCCGGCTCCGCCGGCGGCGGCTCCGCCCCGTCGGAGGGCTCCTCCGGTCAGGACGAGGCGTCCGCCGAGGAGATCGAGGACAAGGCGACCGAGGCCGAGGCCCCCGAGGAGACCGAGGAGGCCGCCGAGGCCGCCGGCGCCGAGAAGTCGGAGAAGACGCCGGAGGCGTCTCCGTCCGAGGAGGCCTCCCGGCGCGAGTCCGCTGAGCGCGACCCCGCGCAGGCCGAGTCCGCCGAGGCGCCCTCCGCCACCGAGCCCGGCCAGGGCTACGTGACCCCGCTGGTGCGCCGCCTGGCCCACCAGAACAACGTGGACCTGTCCACGGTTCGCGGCACGGGCGTCGGCGGCCGCATCCGCAAGCAGGACGTGCTCGCCGCCGCGCTGGCCTCGCAGGCCGCCGCGGGCGGGTCCGAGGCTCCGGCCGAGCAGGCCTCCGAGGCTGCCGCCCCGTCGTCCGCCCCGGCCGCTGCGTCCGCCCCGGCCGCGAGCTCCTCCGTGGACCCCTCGGTCCGCGGCGAGGTGGAGAAGGCGCCGCGCATCCGCCAGGTCATCGCCCAGCGCATGCGCGAGTCCCTCGACCTGTCCACCCAGCTGACCCAGGTGCACGAGGTGGACGTCACCCGCATCGTGCAGCTGCGCAAGAAGGCCAAGGCCTCCTTCCAGCAGCAGGCCGGCGTGAACCTGACGTACCTGCCGTTCATCACCAAGGCGGTCGCCGAGGCCCTCAAGCAGCACCCCAAGCTGAACGCGTCGTTCTCCGAGGACAACAAGGAGATCACGTACCACGCGTCCGAGGACATCGCGATCGCCGTGGACACGGAGAAGGGGCTGCTGGTGCCCGTCATCAAGGACGCCGGCTCCCTGAACCTGACGGGCCTCGCCCAGAAGATCGCCGACGTGGCCGAGCGCACCCGCACGAACAAGATCTCGCCGGACGAGCTCTCGGGCGGCACGTTCTCGATCACGAACATCGGCTCCGTGGGCGCGCTGTTCGACACGCCGATCATCAACCAGCCGCAGGTCGCGATCCTGGGCACCGGTGCGATCGTGAAGCGCCCCATGGTGGTGACCGACGCGGACGGCAACGACTCGATCGCCATCCGCCACATGATGTACCTGTCCCTGACCTACGACCACCGCCTGGTGGACGGGGCCGACGCGGGCCGCTTCCTGACGACGCTGCGTCAGCGTCTCGAGGGCGGCGAGTTCGCCAACGAGCTGGGTCTCTGACGGAAAGGGAGAAGGACTGTGGATATCCTGCACAGCATCCTGGTGGCCGTGCACATCGTGTCCGCCGCAGCGATCGTGGGCGGTTGGTTCGCGCACTTCCGCAACCCGACCGTCACCACCTCGCAGTGGTGGGGCTCCGTGGGCATGATCGTCTCCGGCGTGGTGCTTTTCGGCCTCGCCATGAGCGGGGAGCCGAACCACATGAAGCTGGGCGTCAAGTTCCTGATCGGCGTCATCGTCTTCGTGGCCGCCCTGATCGGCCGCCGCAAGTCCAACCGCGGGGAGGTCGTGCCCACGGGCCTGGCCCACGCGGTGGGCGGTCTGGGCCTGGTGAACATCCTGGTCGCCGTCCTCTGGCAGTGATCAGCCCAGGCGGCTGACGCCGCACCACACCGCGGGCCCCGGGGAGCTTCTCCCCGGGGCCCGCGGCGTCCCCCCGTCTGGACCGCCGGCCTCCGGCGCTGGATCCGGGCCCGGGGTCAGCGCGGATCGACGGTCTCGACCCGCCACGTCCGACCCGCCGCGCCACCGTCCCGCCCCTCGGGGCCCTCTCCGTGGCCGCTGCGCAGGACCAGCACGACCTCCTCGGCCGTCGCCTCCCGATGCGCCGCCACGCGTCCCGCGCGGTCCACCACGGTGTGGGCCGACGTCCGGAGCACGGCGTCGACACGCAGCGCGTCGTCCCCGGCCCGCCGGGCGGGTCCGGCCTGCTCCACCGTCACCTCGAGGCCGGAGAAGGCGAACCCCTCGTCCGTCAGCCGGCGCAGCAGATCCCGGTCGTTCTCCCACGCCGGTCCCCCGGGCACGGCGTAGGCGTCCAGTCGCGCAGGCTCCGGGTCGATGAGCGCGGCAGTCCGGGCGTGGCCGACCGCGGCCAGCGCCTCGCCCACGTCGACGGCGTCCTCCCCGGCGGCACCCGCGTCCGGCACCCTCGCCGGCGTCCCGCTCTCCGGCGTCCCGTCCGCCGGGCGCGCCGCGTCCACCGAGGTGCCGGCCGGCACCGCGCCCGCCGGCTCCGGCGCCCCCTCCGTCGCGTCGCCCAGGGACGCCGGCCACCACAGCCCGGCGGTGCCGCCGCCGACGGCCAGCGCGGTGGCCAGCCCGGCGGCCACGAGGACGCCCCGGCGTGGCGCCGCCCCCCGTCGGCGCGCGAGCGCGCGCCGTCTCGGAGCCGCGCGTCGTCGGCGTCGCCGCGTGGGCCCGGAGCCCGGCAGCACCGTGGGCAGCAGGTGCGCCACCTCGGCGGGGGCGGCCTCTCCCAGCGGGACCGGCTCGGGCCGGGCCGTCGCGTATACGGCTGCGGCGGCCTCCTCCGCGCTCGGCCGCGCCGCCGGGTCCGGGGAGAGCGCCGCATCGAGCAGCAGCGCGAGCTCGGGGGACGCTTCGGGGACCAGGACGGGCAGCGGCGCCCGATGCCCGGCGGCGCCCGGCGCCCGACCGGTGAGCGCGTACCAGCCCAGGGCGGCCCACGCATGGACGTCACTCGGCGCCCCCACCGCCGGAGACGCCCCCGGTTCCGCCCCGGCCCCCTCCACCGCGGCGAGCGCCTCGGGGGCCGCGAAGCCCGGCGTCGCCCCGGCCCCCGACGCCCCGCCGACCACCCGGGCGACGCCGAGGTCGGCGAGGGCCGGGCTGCCGTCGACGCCGAACAGGACGTTCGCCGGGGACACGTCGCCGTGCACCACCCCCTCGCGGTGCAGGCACGCGAGAGCCTGGGCGATCGGGACGAGCACGGTGACGGCCTGCCCCGGGCTCAGGGGTCCGACCCGCTGCACCATGTCCTGCAGCGTGCCGGCCGCGCGGTGCTCGGTGAGGACCCCGAGGCCCCGGTCCGTCTCCACCACGCCGAGCACGCGCAGCAGATGGGGATGCGCGACCCGTCCGGCCTGCGCCTCCGCCGCCAGCGCATCCGGCGCCGCGCCGGCACGGGGCACCTTCAGGGCGGCCCGGACGCCCCGACCGTCCTCGACGAGCCAGACCTCCGCCTGGGCGCCCGCGCCGAGCAGCCGGACGGGTTCCCAGCCCGGGGCGCGCGGCGCAGCCGTGCCCGGCTCCGACGACCTCTCCGGTTCGGTCTCCGGCCCGCCGCCGACGCGTCCGGCCGCGCCGCCGTCCGCCTCGTCCCAGTCCCGCATCGGTCTCCCCTCTCCGCCGCGCCGTCCGTTCCAGCCCAGGGTGCCGCATGTCCCCGAGCGTCACGGCGGTTGTCCACAGGTCCGGGCCCGAGGACTACAGTGGACGTCATGCCCGAGACACCCCTGCCGCCCCTGCGCGTGCTCGGCCTGGCGCCCGACCTGGTGGACTACCACGCCGCCTGGGACGCCCAGCGCGCCCTGCACGCGGACGTCGTCGCCGGCCGCTCCGACGGCGAATTCCTCCTCCTGGAGCACGAAGCCGTCTACACGGCCGGTCGCCGCACCGAGGACGCCGAGCGCCCCACGGACGGCGCCCCCGTCGTGGACGTGGACCGCGGCGGCAAGATCACATGGCACGGGCCGGGCCAGCTGGTCGGCTACCCCGTGGTCCGGCTGCGCGACCGTGCCCACGTCAAGGACTACGTCTGGTTCCTCGAGGAGCTGCTGATCCGCACCGCCGCCGAGTTCGGCGTCACGGCCGTCCGCGTGGACGGGCGGGCAGGCATCTGGGTCCTCGCGGACCGGGACGACGACGGCACGGCCCGCCCGGACCGCAAGGTCGGCGCCATCGGCCTGTCCATCCACGACGGCGTCTCGATGCACGGCTTCGCACTGAACTGCTCCAACTCCCTGGCCCCCTACGAGGGCATCATCGCGTGCGGCATCACGGACGCCGCCACCACCACCCTGTCGGTCGAGACGGGCCGGACCATCACCCCGGCCGACGTCGTGCCGGTGCTCACCCGTCATCTGGACGAGCTCGGGCCTGCGTACATCGCCGTCACCCCCACGGAAGGAATCCCCGCATGAGCCTCGCCCCCGAAGGACGCCGCCTGCTGCGCGTGGAGGCGCGCAACGCCGAGGTGCCCGTCGAGCGCAAGCCCGAGTGGATCAAGGCCAAGGTCCACATGGGCCCCGAGTACATCGGCCTGAAGAACAAGGTCAAGTCCGCCGGCCTGCACACCGTGTGCGAGGAGGCCGGCTGCCCCAACATCTTCGAGTGCTGGGAGGACCGCGAGGCCACGTTCCTCATCGGCGGGGACATCTGCACCCGCCGGTGTGACTTCTGCGACATCACCTCCGGCAAGCCGCGCCCCCTGGACATGGAGGAGCCGCAGAAGGTCGCCGAGAACATCCGCGAGATGGACCTGCGGTACGCCACCGTCACGGGCGTGGCCCGTGACGACCAGAAGGACGGCGCGGCGTGGCTCTACGCGGAGACCATCCGCCGCATCCACGCGCTCAACCCGGGGACCGGCGTCGAGATCCTGCCGCCGGACTTCGGCGCGGTGCCGGAGCTCGTCCAGCAGGTGTTCGACGCGCGGCCCGAGGTGTTCGCGCACAACCTGGAGACGGTGCCGCGCATCTTCAAGCGCATCCGCCCGGCCTTCACGTACGAGAAGTCCCTCAGGGTGCTCACGATGGCCAAGGCCGACGGGCTCGTCACCAAGTCCAACCTCATCCTGGGCATGGGCGAGGAGGACCACGAGATCGACCAGGCCCTGGTGGACCTGCACGAGGCCGGCTGCGACATCATCACCATCACGCAGTACGTGCGGCCCTCGAAGCTGCACCACCCCATCGACCGCTGGGTGAAGCCGCAGGAGTTCGTCCAGTGGTCCCAGCGCGCCGAGGAGATCGGTTTCCAGGGCGTCATGGCGGGCCCGCTGGTGCGCTCGTCGTACCGCGCGGGCAAGCTCTACGCGCAGGCCATGCAGCGCCTCGGCCGGACCCTGCCGGAGAACCTGGCGCACCTGGCCGGGGAGAAGACCGCCCGCCAGGAGGCCTCCGCCGTCGTCGCCCAGATGTCCTGAGCCGCCCGACTAGACTGGACCCCGCCATGACGAAGAACAGCCAGCCCCCCGCGTCCTCCTCCGGCTCCACCTCCGCCACGCTCAAGGAGGTCAAGGCCATGCAGCGCGAGCGTCGCCTCCGCGAGAAGGAGCAGGCGAAGGCCCAGCGCCGGGACAAGCGCGCCACGAAGGGCCCGGGCGTGATCTCCCAGCTCAAGCAGGCCTACGCCATGACCAAGGCGCACGACCCCAAGGTCGGACTGTGGATGCTGCTGGCCTTCCTGGGCGCCCTGGTCGTCGGCCTCGTCATCGGCCTCCTGCTGGACAACTGGATCACGTGGCTGCTCATCGCGATCCCGTTCGGTGTGCTCGCCGCCGTCGTCATCCTGAACCGGAAGGCGCGCCGCGCCGGGTTCACCCAGCTCGAGGGCCGCCCCGGCGCCGCCGGCGCCGCGCTCTCCACGCTGGGCCGCGGCTGGATCGTGTCCGAGCAGCCGGCCGCCGTGAACCCGAAGACCCAGGACCTCGTCTACCGCGCCGTGGGCCGGCCGGGCGTCGTGCTGGTGACGGAGGGCCCCTCCCCCCGCGTCGCCGCGCTGGTGGTCAAGGAGGAGAAGGCCATGCGCCGCTTCCTGCCCGGCGTGCCCGTCACCGTGGTGGAGTCCGGCAACGGCCAGGGCCAGGTCCCGCTGCACGAGCTGCCCGGCACGCTCAAGGGCATGAAGAAGGCCCTCACGGCGCAGGAGGTCCAGGCCGTGGACAAGCGTCTGACCGCGCTCAACACCAACCGGCTGCCCATCCCCAAGGGCGTCGACCCGAACAAGGTGCGCCCGAGCCGGCGCGCCATGCGCGGCCGCTGAGCGCCGACGCACCCGCGCGAAAGGGGGGCGCCCCGCCGAGGATTCGGCGGGGCGCCCCCCTTTCGTCGTGTCCGGCCTCGCGTCGAGTCGGATCCGGCGTCGTCCGGCGCGGGCCGGTGCGCTCACATGCGGATCTCGACGGTGCCGGCGACCTTGTCGTGCATGCCGCGGCCGTCCGGGCCGACGACGACGGCCGGCAGCACGAGGCACAGCAGCGCCGTGCGCACCACCACGCGGTGCACGGGGGCGGTCCGGCCGCCGAGGCGCACCACCTGGGTGCGGCACACGGCCTTGCCCACGGTGGTGGCCAGCAGGGTGATGCCCAGGATGTGCATGGTGGCGAAGACCATCAGGGTGGCGATCGCGTCGGAGTCGAAGAGCAGCCAGGACACGCCCAGGGCCAGGAACCAGTCGATCACGAGGGCGACGGCGCGGCGGGCCGCAGTGGCCATCGAGGTCGGGCCGTGCTCGGGCAGGCCCAGCAGGTCCCCCGGCCAGCGGCCGCCGGCCAGGCCGCCGCCCGGACCGTCCACCCAGCCGGCGAGGTCGCGCCGGGTGATCAGCGGCTCGTCGCGGCGGGTCGGTTCGGGCTCTTGCGCGGGGTCGGGTGCTCTGCGTGCCACCGGCCCAGCCTACCGGCGCGGAACCGCGAGGCTCGCCGTGGGGCGTCACCGACGCCCACGGAGGCCGCCGGGCAAGTAGGGTGATGACACCCGCCACGCCAGCGCCGCCGTGCCGGACATGCCACCATCGTCACGACCACAGGAGCGCACCATGTTCACCTCCCCCGCGGACGTCCTCGCGTACATCAAGGATGAGGGGATCGAGTTCGTCGACGTCCGCTTCACCGACCTCCCCGGCATGCAGCACCACTTCAACGTGCCCGCCTCGAGCGTCGACGAGGACTTCTTCGTCACGGGCCAGCTCTTCGACGGCTCCTCGATCCGGGGCTTCGCCGGCATCGCCGAGTCCGACATGCAGCTCATCCCGGACGTCGCGACGGCCTTCGTGGACCCCTTCCGGGTCCGCAAGACCCTCACGATGAACTTCTCCATCGTGAACCCCCGCACCGGCGAGCCCTACCTGCGCGACCCGCGCGGCGTGGCCCAGCGCGCGGAGGCCTACCTGAGCTCCTCCGGCATCGCCGACACGGCGTTCTTCGCCCCCGAGGCCGAGTTCTTCATCTTCGAGGACGTCCGCTACGAGTCCTCCCCCCGCGGCTCGTTCTACGCCGTGGACTCGGACGAGGCCTGGTGGAACGCCTCCCGCGAGGACGAGGGCGGCAACCTGAGCCACAAGACCGGCCTCAAGGGCGGCTACTTCCCCGTCTCCCCCACGGACAAGCAGGCCGACCTGCGCGACGAGATCTGCTCGGTCCTGGCCGAGGTCGGCCTCGAGGTAGAGCGCTCCCACCACGAGGTGGGCGCCGCGGGCCAGGCGGAGATCAACTACCGCTTCAACACGCTGACCCACTCGGCGGACGACCTGCAGAAGTTCAAGTACGTCGTCAAGAACGTCGCCAACATGTTCGGCAAGTCCGCGACCTTCATGCCCAAGCCCGTCTTCGGCGACAACGGCTCCGGCATGCACTGCCACCAGTCCCTTTGGAACGGCGGCGAGCCGCTGTTCTTCGACGAGAAGGGCTACGCGAACCTCTCGGACACCGCCCGCTGGTACATCGGCGGCCTGCTGAAGCACGCCTCCGCGGTCCTGGCCTTCACCAACCCCACGGTGAACTCCTACCGCCGCCTGGTGCCGGGCTTCGAGGCCCCCGTGAACATGGTTTACTCGCAGGGCAACCGCTCGGCGGGCATCCGCATCCCGATCACCGGCTCCAACCCGAAGGCCAAGCGCATCGAGTTCCGCGCCCCGGACGCCTCGGGCAACCCGTACCTCGCGTTCGCCGCGCAGCTGATGGCCGGCCTGGACGGCATCCGCAACCGCATCGAGCCGGCCGAGCCGATCGACAAGGACCTCTACGAGCTGCCGGCCGAGGAGGCCGCCGACATCCAGAAGGCACCCGCCACCCTGGACGAGGCCCTGAACGCCCTCGAGGAGGACCACGAGTTCCTCCTGGCCGGCGACGTGTTCACCGAGGAGCTGATCGAGACCTGGATCGCGTACAAGCGCGAGATGGAGATCGCCCCGCTGGCCCTGCGCCCGAACCCCTACGAGTTCGAGCTGTACTACTCGGTCTGATCCGCCCGCCGCGGCCCCGACGACGGCCGTTCGTCTCCCACGCCGGAGGCGGGCGGCCGTCGTCGTGCCCGGCCGCGGAATAGTCCGGGGCCGGTGGGCGCTGGATCTGTGGAGACCTCCGCCCGGCCGGGCGGCCCGCAGACCAGGAGCACCATGACCGAGCACACCGCCCCCACCCCCCTGCCGCTGTCCCTGCTGGACCTCGCCCTCGTCCGCGACGGCGCCCCGATGGGCGAAGCCTTCGCCGAATCCGTGGAGCAGGCCCGCGTCGCCGAGGCCGTCGGCTTCCGGCGCGTCTGGTACGCGGAGCACCACAACATGCCCTCCATCGCCTCCTCCGCCACGGCCGTACTCATCGCGCACGTGGCCGCGCACACCGACTCGATCCGCCTCGGCTCCGGCGGCGTCATGCTGCCCAACCACTCGCCGCTGGTGATCGCCGAGCAGTTCGGCACCCTGGCCGAGCTGCACCCCGGCCGCATCGACCTGGGCCTGGGTCGCGCCCCCGGCACCGACCAGCGGACGCTGCAGGCGCTGCGCCGGGATCCGTCGGCGGCCGAGCGCTTCCCGCAGGACGTGCTCGAGCTGCAGGGCTACCTCACCGGCCAGAGCCTGATCCCCGGCATCGACGCCTACCCCGGCAAGGGCACCAACGTCCCGCTGTACATCCTCGGCTCCTCGGCGTTCGGCGCCCAGCTGGCCGCGCAGCTCGGCCTGGGCTACGCGTTCGCGAGCCACTTCGCACCGCAGATGCTCGAGCATGCGGCGCGCCTGTACCGGGAGCACTTCGAGCCCTCCGAGGCCCTCGCGGAGCCGCACTTCATCGCGGCGGCCAACGTGATCGCCGCGGACACCGAGGAGGTGGCCGAGCGGGAGTGGCAGGCCGCGCAGCGGGCGCGCATCCGGATGATGCTCGGCCGGGGCCGCACCCTCACCGACGACGAGGTCGAGATGCTGCTGCACTCCCCCGCCGGTCAGCAGGTGCTCGGGATGCTCGAGTGCACGGCCGTGGGCACCGGCCCGACGACGGCGGCGTGGCTGCACGACTTCGCGGCGCGGGTCCAGGCGGACGAGCTGATCATCACGACGGCGGCCCAGGACGCCGGCGTGCGGCGACGCACCCTGGAGCTGCTCGGGGAGCACGTCGTGCGCGCCTGAGCCGGCGCTCGCGACACCGGAGCACGGCCGGCCCGCCACCCCGTCGAGGTGGCGGGCCGGCGTCGTTCAGAGCCCGTAGAACCGGGTCTCGAACACCTGACGGGCCAGGCGGGTCACCCGCAGGTAGCGCTCCTCGAGCTCCCCGCCGGTCGTGCCCACCCCGCTGAGGCGGGCCACGGCCTCGAGGTCGCGCATGTTCGTGGGCAGCACGTCCGAGACCTTGCCCGTCCACAGCAGCAGGGCGGCGCGGATTCGGGTGGCCAACAGCCACGCCTCCTCCAGCACGGCGACCTCGGACTCGGGCAGCAGGTCGTGCCGGGCGATCGCCCGCAGCGCCGGCAGCGTGCCGGTCACGCGCAGGTCCTCGATCTGACCGGCGTGGCGCAGCTGCAGGGACTGCACCAGCCACTCCACGTCCGAGAGCCCGCCGCGGCCGAGCTTGACGTGCCGGGAGGGGTCCGCGCCGCGGGGCAGGCGCTCGGCCTCCACACGGGCCTTGATGCGCCGGATCTCCCGCGCGTCCGCGGTGGTCAGGTCCCCGGCGTAGCGGACCCCGTCGGCCCACCGCCGGAAGTCGGTGGCCAGGTCGTCGTCGCCGGCCAGGGGCCGGGCGCGCAGCAGCGCCTGACGCTCCCACATCTCCGCCCAGCGCCCGTAGTACTCCCGGTACGAGTCCAGGGTGCGCACGAGCGGCCCCTGGCGCCCCTCGGGGCGCAGGTCGGCGTCCACCTCGAGCGGCCGCTCGCCGGGCAGCGGCGGGGTCGCGGGGCGGTGCAGCAGGGACATCAGCGTCCGCACGACCTCCTCGGCCTGCTCGCGCGCCCGCCCCTCGTCGACGCCGGGGCGTGGCCGATGCACGAACAGGGCGTCCAGGTCCGAGCCGTAGGTGATCTCCCGCCCGCCCTGGCGGCCCATGGCCACCACGAGCACGTCGGTGAGCGGGTCGGCGTCCCCGACGACGGCGCGCGAGGCCACGCGCAGGGCGCCGACGACGGTGATCTGGTCGATGTCCGACAGGGCCCCGGTGACGGCCTTGAGGTCCAGCAGCCCCGAGATGTCCGCCAGGGCCACGCGCAGGGTCTCGCTGCGCCGCACCTGCCGCACGTGGCGGACGGCGGCCGGGGCCTCCTCCGCGGCCACGCGGCGGTCGAGCCGCGCGTCGACCTGGCGCCACAGCTGGATCGCGCCCCGGGGGTCGAGCTCCCGGTCGTCGCCCACCCAGGCCACGGCCTCGGGCGAGTGCTCGAGCAGGTCCCCCACGAACCGGGAGCCGGACAGGACCAGGCACAGCCGTCGGGCGGCGTCCGAGGAGTCGCGGAGCATCCGCAGATACCAGGCCGTGCCGCCCAGCGACTCGGAGAGCCGGCGGAAGGCGAGCAGGCCGCCGTCGGGGTCGGCGCCCCGCGCGAACCAGCCGAGCATGGCCGGCAGCAGCTGCCGCTGGACCGCGGCCCGGCGCGAGACGCCCTGCGTGAGGGCCTCGATGTGCCGCAGGGCGCCCTGCGGGTCGCGGTAGCCCAGCGCCGCCAGGCGGTCGCGGACGGCCTCCGCGGACAGCCGCACGTCCTCGGCGGACAGGGCGGCCGTCGTCGACAGCAGCGGCCGGTAGAACACGGTCTCGTGGAGACCGCGCACGGCGCGGCGCACGCGCGTGAACTCGGCCTGGAGGTCCTCGCCGGTGGCGGGGCCCCGGTCGGCGGCGCCGCGCATCGACCGGGCGACGACGCGGCGGGCCTCTTCCTTGACCGGCATCAGGTGGGTGCGCCGCAGGTGCACGAGCTGGATGCGGTGCTCGAGGGTGCGCAGCCACCGGTAGTGCTCGTCGAACGCCCGCGCGTCTCGCGTGGTGACGTAGGAGGCGGCGTGCAGCGCCCGCACCGCGTCGAGCGTGCCGCGCACCCGCAGCGACTCGTCCGCACGGCCGTGCACGAGCTGGAGCAGCTGGGCCGTGAACTCGACGTCGCGCAGGCCGCCGGGCCCGAGCTTGATCTCCCGCTCGCGCTCCGCGGGGGCGAGGGTGTCCAGGACCCGGGCGCGCATGGCCCGGACGGACTCGACGAACCCGTCGCGCGCGGAGGACTCCCACACCCGGGGCCAGATTTCCGCGATGTAGCGCTCGCCGAGCTGTGGCGAGCCCGCGATGGGGCGGGCCTTGAGCAGGGCCTGGAACTCCCAGCCGTGGGCCCAGCGGCGGTAGTACTCGGCGTGGGACTCCACGGTGCGGCTCAGGGCGCCGTCCTTGCCCTCGGGACGCAGGTTGGCGTCGACTTCCCACAGTCCCGGCTCGGGGGCCGCGCCCTGGATCACGCGGCCGATGCCCGCGGCCAGCTCGGCCGCGAGCGCGGCGGCGCGCGGCCCGTCCGGGACCTCGGCGTCGGGGTCCGCGCCGTCCGCGGCCTCGCGGACGGCGTGGGCGAACACGACGTCCACGTCTGAGACGTAGTTGAGTTCGCCGGCGCCGCACTTGCCCATGCCGATCACGGCGAGGTCCACGCGGTCCACCACGGGGCCCTCCCGCTCGGTGAGGACGGCCCGTGAGACGGCGAGCGCCGCGTCCACGGCGGCGCCGGCCAGGTCCGCGAGCCAGCGGCCCACCGAGGGCATGGCCGCCGTGGGCTCGGCGGAGTCGAGGTCGCGCAGGGCGATCGCGGCCAGCTGGCGGCGGTAGGCGCGGCGCAAGGCGACGGCGGCGTCCTTGCCGGTGACGGCCGCGAGGGGGCGGTCGGCGTCCGGGTCGGCGCCCACCGAGTCCAGGAGCAGGCGGCGCAGGGCGGCGGACGCATCACCCCAGGGCTCGCCGGCGGTCGGGTCGGGCTGGGCGAGGGCGGGCGCGGTGGCGGCGGCCGCGTCCGGGTCGAGGACGAGGTCCAGTTGCTCGGGACGGCGGATGAGGAACTCGCCGAGGGCCTCGGAGGCGCCGAGCAGCCGCAGCAGGCGGGCCGTCGTCTCGGGGTCCCGGAGGGCGTGGTGGACGCGGGGCTCGCGCTCGGCCAGGCGCACCCACAGCAGCAGGGCCCGGTCGGGATCGGCGGCGTGGCCGAGGAGCTCGACGAGGGGACGCACGTCCACGCCCTCGAACTCGGGCGAGGTGAGCAGCGTCTGCACGCGGCCGGCGTCGGCGACGCCGGCGTGCGCGAGGGTGCGGCGGTCCGGGGCGTCGGCGGTCGCCGCGTCGGGCAGGGCGGACACGGCCGGCGCCTCAGAGGCCGGAGAGGTAGCGCCGCAGCTCGTACGGCGTGACCTCCACCCGGTAGTCGTCCCACTCCTGGCGCTTGTTGCGCAGCAGGGCGTCGAAGACGTGCTCGCCCAGAACGGATGCCACGAACTCGGACTCCTCGGCGGCGCGCAGGGCGTCGTGCAGGGTGCCGGGCAGGGGGACGTGGCCGAGCACGCGCCGCTCGTGGGTGGTCAGCGCGCTGATGTCCTCGGCGGCGGACTCGGGCAGCTCGTAGCCCTCCTCGATGCCCTTGAGCCCGGCCGCGATCAGCAGGGCGTAGGCGAGGTACGGGTTGGCCGAGGCGTCGATGCCGCGGTACTCGATGCGGGCGGAGCCGGCCTTGTCCGGCTTGTACAGGGGCACGCGCACGAGCGCGGAACGGTTGTTGTGGCCCCAGGAGACGTACGAGGGCGCCTCGCCGCCGCCCCACAGGCGCTTGTAGGAGTTCACGAACTGGTGGGTGACGGCGCTGATCTCCACGGAGTGGCGCAGCAGGCCCGCGATGAACCGGCGGCCCGTCACGGAGAGCCGGAACTCGTCCGCGGGGTCGTAGAAGGCGTTGGAGTCGCCCTCGAAGAGGGAGATGTGGGTGTGCATGCCCGAGCCGGGGTGCTCGGAGAACGGCTTGGGCATGAACGTGGCGTACGTGCCCTGGGCGGCGGCGACCTCCTTGACGACGGTCCGGAACGTCATCACGTTGTCCGCCGTCGTGAGCGCGTCCGCCGCGCGCAGGTCGATCTCGTTCTGGCCGGGGCCGTTCTCGTGGTGGCTGAACTCGACGGAGATGCCCATGCCCTCGAGGAGGCTGACGGCGTCGCGGCGGAAGTCGGCCGCGTCGGAGCCGGGCACGTTGTCGAAGTAGCCCGCGCGGTCCACGGGCACCGGCTCCCCGTCCGGGCCGGGCTGGTCCGACTGCAGGAGGTAGAACTCGATCTCCGGGTGGGTGAAGCACGTGAAGCCCCGATCGGCGGCCCGGTCCAGCACGCGGCGCAGCACGTGCCGCGGGTCGGCGGGGGCGGGCCGGCCGTCCGGGGTGAGCACGTCGCAGAACATCCGGGAGCTCTGTCCCTGGTCGCCGCGCCAGGGCAGGATCTGGAAGGTCGAGGGATCGGGCTGCAGCAGCATGTCCGACTCGGAGATGCGGGTGTATCCGTCGATCGAGGAGCCGTCGAAGCCCAGGCCCTCCGTGAAGGCGTTCTCCACCTCGGCCGGAGACAGGGCCACCGACTTCAGGGTGCCGATCACGTCCGTGAACCAGAGCCGGACGAACTTGACGTCCCGGTCCTCGATGGTGCGGAGCACGTAGTCCTGCTGTCGATCCATGCCGCCACTCTAGACGCGCCGCGTAGACTCCGGCCCATGTCTGCTCCCCAGTCCCCCCGGCAGCCTGACGACACCGCCCCCTACGGTCCGCCCGCCCCGTCCCGGTACCGGACGGTCCACCTGCAGCGGGCCAAGGACGAGGGCCGGCGCTTCGCGATGCTCACCACCTACGACGCGATGACGGCGGCCCTGTTCGACGAGGCCGGCGTCGAGGTGCTGCTCGTGGGCGACTCGGTGGGCAACACCATGCTGGGCCACCCCACCACCCTGCCGGTCACCCTGGACCAGATGATCCTGTTCACCCAGGCCGTGGTGCGCGGTGCCGAGCGTGCCCTCGTGGTCGCGGACCTGCCCTTCGGCTCGTACGAGGCCTCCCCGCGGCAGGCCGTCGAGTCGGCCGTCCGCCTCGTGAAGGAGTCCGGCGCGCACGCCGTCAAGGTGGAGGGCGACGAGCGCTTCGCCGAGCACGTGGCCGCGATGACGGCCGCCGGCGTCGCGGTCATGGCCCACATCGGCTTCACCCCGCAGTCCGAGCACGTGCTCGGCGGCTACCGGGTGCAGGGCCGCGGCGCGGGGGCGGCCGAGCGGATGACGGCGTCGGCCCGGGCCCTCGAGGCCGCGGGGGCGTTCGCCGTCCTGATGGAGATGGTCCCCTCGGACGTCGCCGCCGCGGTCGACGCCGCGCTGCGGGTGCCCACCGTGGGCATCGGCGCGGGCCCGGGCACCACGGGCCAGGTGCTCGTGTGGCAGGACATGCTCGGCCTGCGCGAGGGCCGGGTGCCCCGGTTCGTCCGTCAGTACGCCCGCCTGCACGAGGTCGTGGGTGAGGCGGTCCGGGCTTATCGCGCGGACGTGCTCGACGGCGCGTTCCCGGCCCCGGAGCACGGCTTCGAGGGCTGAACCCGCCCTGTGAGACGACCGGGCCCCCGTCCCGAGGGACGGGGGCCCGGTGTCGTCCGGCGTCGCGGTCAGGAGGCGTCGTCGACGGGACGGCTGTCCCAGTCGTCGTCGCGCGCGTCCTCCGCGTCGGCGGCCTCGTTGTTCGCCCGCACGCGGTCCATCGCGGCCTGGGCCTCCTCACGGGTGCCGAACGGGCCCAGCAGCTGGGACCAGTCCGACTGGGCGCCCACCTCCACCTGATGCGTGTTGACGTTGTACCAGAACTCGCTCGTCTCGGTCATGGGGGCCACAATAGCCGGGTCGATAGGCTGGAGGACATGTCCCAGCGTCAGAACCCCGCCGTCCCGTCCAGCCACAACGGTCCCCGCCCCGCGGGCCCCACCGCACCGGAGCCCGGGTCGCTCGCCCCCGTCGGCACTCTGAGGCCCGGGGCCCCGTCCCCCGCCCCGCCCGTGCCGGCCGCGATCCCGCGCCCCGAGTACGTCGGCAAGGCCACCCCGGACGAGGGCAACGCCTCGGACGTCTACGACGCCGCCGGCATCGAGCGGATCCGCGCCGCCGGCCGCCTGGCCGCGCAGGCCATGGAGCACACCGCCGCCCACATCCGCCCGGGCGTCACCACGGACGAGCTGGACCGGATCGCGCACGCCTTCCTCGTGGAGCGCTGCGCCTACCCGTCCTGCCTGGGCTACCGCGGCTTCCCGCGGTCCATCTGCACCTCGATCAACGAGGTCATCTGCCACGGCATCCCGGACGGCACCGTCCTGGAGGACGGGGACATCGTCAACCTGGACATCACCGCGTACCTGGACGGCGTCCACGGGGACCACAACCGCACCTACCTGGTCGGCGACGTGGACGAGGAGTCCCGGCTGCTCGTCGAGCGCACCGAGGAGGCCCTGCGCCGCGGCATCCGCGCCGTGAAGCCCGGCCGTCAGGTCAACGTGATCGGCCGCGCCATCGAGTCCTACGCCAAGCGCTTCGGCTACGGTGTGGTGCGCGACTTCATCGGCCACGGCGTGGGCGTGGACTTCCACTCCGGCCTCGTGATCCCCCACTACGACGCGGCCCCGGCCCACGACCGCCTGCTCGTGCCCGGCATGGTGTTCACCATCGAGCCGATGCTCACCCTCGGCACGATCGACTGGGACCAGTGGGACGACGGCTGGACCGTGGTGACCCGCGACCGCCGTCGCACCGCGCAGTTCGAGCACACGATCGTGGTCACGGACGACGGCGCGGAGATTCTCACGCTGCCGTGACCCGGCACTAAGCTGGGGGCCGTGACGACGCACACCAGCACCGCCCAGCGCTCCTCCAAATACCCCACGACGATCGGCATCGACGTCGGGGGGACCGGCATGAAGGGCGGCCTGGTCCGCCTCGGGTCGGGGCCGAAGGCGGGCACCCTGCGCGGGGAGCGCTTCCGCATCCCCACGCCGCAGCCGGCCATGCCCGAGCCCGTGGCGGCGACCCTGGCGGCCATCACCGCCGAGCTCGACGGGCGCGAGAAGGCGCCGAAGCCCTCCGCCCCGCTGGGTGTGTGCTTCCCCTCGATCGTCAAGGACGGGGTGTGCCTGTCCGCGAACAACATCGACCACTCGTGGATCGGCACGGACCTGCGCGGCACGTTCGAGGAGCACCTGCGCCGCCCCGTGACCGTGGTCAACGACGCCGACGCGGCCGGCCTCGCGGAGGCCCGCTACGGGGCCGGGCGGGGCGTGCGCGGCCTGGTGCACGTGATCACCCTCGGCACCGGCATCGGCGGCGCGATGATCCACGACGGCGTGCTCGTCCCGAACTTCGAGGTCGGCTCCCTGGAGCTCGACGGCGTGATGGCCGAGTCGCGGGCCTCCGCGAAGGCCCGGGAGCGCGATCAGCTCAGCTGGGCCGAGTACGCCGAGCGACTGCAGCGCTTCTTCTCCCACGTGGAGCGGATCTTCTCGCCCGACCTGTTCATCGTCGGCGGCGGCATCTCCAAGCGGCCGGACGACTACCTGCCGCTGCTGCGCCTGCGCACCCCGATCGTCCCGGCCCAGCTGCAGAACAACGCGGGCATCGTGGGCGCCGCCCTGGCCGCGCACGGCTCGCTCGCCGACGGCAACTGAGGGCGCAGACACCGAGGGCGGTTCCGGCTTCCCCTCCGGAACCGCCCTCGGCAGTCTTGCCGGGCCGACCGAGGTCGGCCCGGGGATCACTGTAGCGTCTGGAGGCCGTGCGCACCACTGCACCGTCGATCCCGGCGGCGCCGTCGCATCGGCCCAGGTCAGCGGGTGAACAGCCGCGGCTGCACGGCGGGACGGCCGCGGTCGTCCCCGTCACCGGCCCGGAGCTCCGCGATGGCCTCCTCGAAGTCGTCGAGGGACTCGAAGTCCCGGTAGACGGAGGCGAAGCGCAGGAAGGCCACCTGGTCGAGACGGCGCAGCGGATCGAGGATGGCCAGGCCGACGTCGTGGGCGTCCACCTCGGCGTTGCCCGTGGCACGGACCGTCTCCTCGACCTCCTGGGCGAGCATGGCCAGGTCGTCGCTCGTCACCGGCCGCCCCTGGCACGCCTTCCGGACGCCGTTGATCACCTTGGAGCGGTCGAACGGCTCCGCCACCCCGGAGCGCTTGACGACGGTCAGGGCGGTGGTCTCCATGGTGGTGAACCGCTTGCCGCAGGCCTGACACTGCCGACGCCGACGGATGGCGGAGCCGTCGTCGAGGGAGCGTGAATCCACCACGCGCGAGTCCTCATGACGGCAGAACGGGCAGTGCATCAGCTCTCTCCTCCTGGGCGGGGCACTCCCATGCTACGTCCGCTCAGCCGAGGCAGGCCGGACCCAGCAGGATCTTGAGGTCCCCGAACAGCGCCGGGTTCGGGCTCACCCGGAACTGCGGGCCCAGCTGGAACTCCTGCGTGGCACGCTGGCCCACCAGGGACAGCCGCACCTCCGAGGAGCCCTCGTGGGTGCGCAGCACGTCCGCCAGCTGGCCCATGACCTGCTCCGTGGCCTTGAACGCGGGCAGCGTGATCCGCACGGGGCCGCCGGGGCCGTCCGAGAGCTCCGGGATGGTCAGCTCCATCGCCGACAGGGACACCGACCCGTCGTCCCGGCGCTGCACCCTGCCCTTGACGGCGACGACGAGGTCCTCGGCCAGCATCATCGCGATGGGCGCATACACCTGGCCGAAGAACATGACGTCCATCGAGCCGCCGAGGTCCTCGATCTCGCAGCGCGCGTACGCGTTGCCCGAGGACTTGGCGATGCGGCGCTCGAGCGTGGTGATCAGGCCCGCGATGGTGACGATCGCGCCGTCGGCGGGCCCGTCGTCGTCGAGCACGCGGGTGATCTGGACGTCGGCGTGCTGGGCCAGGACGCCGTCGAGGCCCTGCAGCGGATGGTCGGACACGTACAGGCCCAGCATCTCGCGCTCGAACGCGAGCTTCTCCTTCTTCGCCCACTCCGGCAGGTCCGGGACGGCGACGCCGTCCGCGGCGTCGGAGTCGTCCTCGTCGCCGCCGCCGAGCGCGAACAGGTCGAAGGTGAACTCGCCGTGATCCTCCTTGCGCTTCTGCGCCACGGTGGCGTCCACGGCCTCCTCGTGCACGGCCAGCAGGGCGCGGCGGGCGTAGCCGAGGGAGTCGAAGGCGCCGGCCTTGATCATGGACTCGATGGTGCGCTTGTTGCACACCACGAGCGGCACCTTCGCCAGGAAGTCGCCGAAGCCCGTGTACGAGCCCTTGTCCTCGCGCGCCTGGACCATGCCCTTGACCACGTTGGCGCCCACGTTGCGGACGGCGCCCATGCCGAAGCGGATGTCCCGGCCGACGGGGGTGAAGGTCAGGTGGGACTCGTTCACGTCCGGGGGCAGCACCGTGATGCCCATGTGGCGGCACTCGTTGAGGTACATGGCCAGCTTGTCCTTGTCGTCGCCCACCGAGGTGAGCAGCGCCGCCATGTACTCCGCCGGGTAGTGCGCCTTGAGGTAGGCCGTCCAGTAGGAGACCAGGCCGTAGGCGGCCGAGTGCGCCTTGTTGAACGCGTAGTCCGAGAAGGGCAGCAGGATGTCCCACAGGGCCTTCACCGCGGCCTCCGAGTAGCCGCGGTCCAGCATGCCCTGGTGGAACGCCTCGTACTGCTTGTCCAGCTCCGACTTCTTCTTCTTGCCCATCGCGCGGCGCAGGATGTCGGCCTGGCCGAGCGAGTAGCCCGCCACCTTCTGGGCGATCGCCATGACCTGCTCCTGATACACGATCAGGCCGTAGGTGGTGTCCAGGATCTCCCGCAGCGGCTCCTCCAGCTCCGGGTGGATCGGGGTGATCTCCTGCTGCCCGTTCTTGCGCAGCGCGTAGTTGGTGTGCGAGTTCGCGCCCATGGGGCCGGGGCGGTACAGGGCGATGGTCGCCGAGATGTCCTCGAAGTTGTCCGGGCGCATCATCTTCAGCAGCGAGCGCATGGGGCCGCCGTCGAGCTGGAACACGCCGAGGGTGTCGCCGCGGGCCAGCAGCTCGTAGGCCGCCGGGTCGTCCACGTCGAGGGTCTCCAGGTCCAGGTCCACGCCCTGGTTCGCCTTCACGTTCTCGAGCGCGTCCGAGATGATCGTGAGGTTGCGCAGCCCCAGGAAGTCCATCTTGATCAGGCCCAGGGACTCCGCCATCGGGTAGTCGAACTGGGTGATGACCTGGCCGTCCTGGAGACGACGCATGATCGGGATGACGTCGATCACCGGCACCGAGGACATGATCACGCCGGCCGCGTGCACGCCCCACTGCCGCTTCAGACCCTCGAGACCCTTGGCGGTCTCGAAGACCTCCTTCGCCACCGGGTCCGTGGCGATCAGCTCGCGGAAGGGCGCGGCCTCCCCGTAGCGCGGGGCCGCGGGGTCCTCGATGTCCTTGAGCGGGATGTCCTTGGCCATCACCGCCGGCGGCAGCGCCTTGGTGAGGGACTCGCCCATCGAGAACGGCTGGTCCATCACGCGGGCCGAGTCCTTCAGGGCCTGCTTGGTCTTGATGGTGCCGTACGTGACGATCATGGTGACGCGCTCGTCGCCGTACTTGCGGGTGACGTAGTCGATCACCTCGGAGCGACGGCGGTCGTCGAAGTCGACGTCGAAGTCGGGCATGGACACGCGGTCCGGGTTGAGGAACCGCTCGAAGATCAGCCCGTGCTTGAGCGGGTCCAGGTCCGTGATGCGCAGCGCGTACGCCACCATCGATCCGGCGCCCGAGCCACGGCCCGGGCCCACCCGGATGCCGTTCTCCTTGGCCCAGTTGATGAAGTCGGCCACGACGAGGAAGTACCCGGGGAAGCCCATCGAGATGATGACGTCCAGCTCGTAGTCCGCCTGCTTGCGCACGTGGTCCGGCACGCCGTCCGGGTAGCGGTAGGCCAGACCGGAGGCGACCTCCTTGATGAGCCAGCTGGTCTCGTCCTCGCCCTCCGGCGTGGGGAAGACCGGCATGTAGTTGGCCTTCGTGTCGAACTCGACCTCGCACCGCTCGGCGATGAGCAGCGTGTTGTCGCAGGCCTCGGGCAGCTCCGCGAAGAGCTCGCGCATCTGCCGCGGGGACTTCAGGTAGTACTCGGTGCCGGAGAACGCGAAGCGGGAGCCGCCCTGGTCGTAGCTGGGCTCGTTGAGCTTCGAGCCCGACTGCAGGGCCAGCAGCGCCTCGTGCGCCTTGGCGTCGTGCTCGTGGGTGTAGTGCAGGTCGTTCGTGGCCACGAACGGCAGGCCCAGGTCCTTGGCGAGCCGGCGCAGGTCCGTCATCACCCGGCGCTCGATGTCGAGGCCGTGGTGCATGATCTCGCAGTAGTAGTTGTCCTTGCCGAAGATGTCCCGGAAGTCCGAGGCCGCCTGCATCGCCTCCCGGTACTGGCCCAGGCGCAGGCGCGTCTGCACCTCGCCGGAGGGGCAGCCCGTGGTGGCGATCAGGCCCTTCGAGTACTGGCTCAGCAGCTCCCGGTCCAGCCGCGGCCACTTGGCGTACACCGAGTCCAGCGAGGCGATCGAGCCCATCCGGAACAGGTTGTGCATCCCCTCGGTGGTCTCGCTCAGCAGCGTCATGTGCGTGTACGCACCGCCGCCGGACACGTCGTCCCCCCGCTGGTGGGGCTCGCCCCAGCGGGTCTTCTCCTTGTCCGTGCGGTGCTGCTGCCCGGGGGCCACGTAGGCCTCGAGCCCGATGATCGGCTTGACGCCCGCCGCCTTCGCCTTGGACCAGAAGTCGTAGGCGCCGAAGAGGTAGCCGTGGTCCGTGATGGCCAGCGAGTCCATGCCCAGCCGCTGGGCCTCGGCGAACAGGTCGTCCAGCTTCGCGGCGCCGTCGAGCATGGAGTACTCGGTGTGCGTGTGCAGGTGGACGAAGCCGCCGTCCTTCACGGCGTCGGGGCGGGCGTCGGCGGACACGGTCATGCGGGGTGGGCCTTTCGACGGGGAGGACGGCAGGGCCGCACCAGCCTACTCGTGGTGCCCGGGCGGCGGGGCCGGACCGGGACGGGGGTCACATCGACGGTGCAGGCTCAGTCCTCGTCGCCGCGCAGCGCCGCCAGGGCGTGGGCGAGGTCGTCCGGATACGGGGAGGTGATCGTCACCGGCTCCCCCGTGACCGGGTGCGGGAACGCCAGGCGGTGGGCGTGCAGCCACTGGCGGGTCAGCCCGAGCTCGGCCGCCAGGCGCGGATCCGCCCCGTACGTGAGGTCGCCGACGCACGGGTGGCGCAGCGCCGAGGTGTGCACGCGGATCTGGTGGGTGCGCCCGGTCTCCAGGTGGACCTCGAGCAGGGTGGCCCGGCCGAACACCTCGAGCGTCTCGTAGTGGGTCACGGACGGCCGGCCGTCCTCGAGCACCGCGAACTTCCAGTGGTGGCCGGGATGCCGCCCGATGGGCGCGTCCACGGTGCCGCTCAGCGGGTCCGGGATGCCCTGGACCACGGCGTGGTAGACCTTCTCCGGCACGCGCTCGCGGAACTGGTCCTTCATGGCCGTGTAGGCGCGCTCGGTCTTGGCCACGACCATGACCCCGGTGGTGCCGACGTCGAGCCGGTGCACGATCCCCTGGCGCTCAGGGGCGCCCGAGGTGGTGATGTCGTAGCCGAGGGCGGCCAGGGCGCCCACCACGGTGGGCCCGACCCAGCCCGGCGAGGGGTGCGCGGCCACGCCGGTGGGCTTGTCCACGGCCACCAGGTCCTCGTCCTCGTACAGGATGCTCAGCGCGTCCACGCGCTCTGCCCTCACTTCCAGGGGGTCGGGGTCGTCGGGGACGTCGACGGCGAGGGTCTCCCCCGCCACGGCCTTCGCGGACTTGGCCAGGACACGGTCCCGGCGGCCGGAGCGCGACTCGGCCCGCACCAGGCCCCGGGAGAACCAGTCCGCCAGCAGCGAGCGGGAGACGCCGAACGCGTCGGCGAGCACCGCGTCGACCCTCCGGCCCGCCTCGGCCTCGGTGACCTCGAGCCGCTCGGTCAGTCCCGGTCTCATGCCCATGTCCTCACGCCTCCCGTGTGCCGTCCAGGCGGCGGCCGGTCATCACGAGCAGGGCGACGCCGATGACGGAGCAGACGATGAACGAGTCCGCCACGTTGAAGATCGCGAAGTGCGGCACGGAGATCATGTCGACCACGTGGCCGCGCCCGAACGCCGGGGGCCGGAACAGCCGGTCCGTGAGGTTGCCGAGCACGCCGCCGGCGAGCCCGCCCAGCGCCAGGGCCCACGGCGTCGAGCGCACGCGGGCGATCCCGACGAGGGCGGCGACCGCCACCACGGCTTGGATGATGGTGAACACCCAGGTGTGGTCCTCGCCGATGGAGAAGGCCGCGCCCGGGTTCAGGATGTAGTGCCAGCGCAGCACCCCGGGGATCACCGCGACGGAGTCCCCCAGCTGCATCGTGCTCTCGACCGCGTACTTGGTCAGCTGGTCGAGGGCGTAGGCCAGCACCGCCACGATGAGGGCGGTGAGCACGGCTCGCCGGCCCGCGCGAGGGGATCGCGGGGCCGGCGCGGCGTCGACGGCTCGGCTCACGCCGTGGGCGTGGGGGGCTCGACGCGCTTCTGGGCGCGGATCTCGCGCAGCTGGCCCTCGATGTAGGAGGTGAGGCGGCTGCGGTAGTCGGTCTCGAAGCTGCGCAGCTGTTCGACCTCGCCCTCCAGGCCGGCCTTCTCCTCGGCCAGGGCTTCGAGGGTGCGGGCCTTCTGCTCCTCGGCGTCGCTGACGAGCCGGGCCGCGGTGGCCTCGGCCTCGGCGACGAGCTCGGTGCTGCGCTGCTCGCCCGCGGCGACGTGCTCGTCGTGCAGCCGCTGGGCCATGGCCAGGACGCCGGCGGCGGAGGTCGCGGCCGCGTCGGCGGACTCGGGGGCGGCGGCCGGGGCCGACTCCTCGGCGGAGGCCGGGGTCGCGGCGGCCTCCGGGGTGTCCGCAGCGGGGCCGGCGGCCGGGGCGGCGCCGCCGGCGCGCAGCTCCGCGTTCTCGGACTCGAGCTGCTCGTTGAGGGCGATCAGGCGCTTGAACTCCGCCACGATCTCGTCGAGGAAGTCATCCACCTCGGTCTGGTCGTAGCCCTCGCGGAACTTCGTGGGCTGGAACTGCTTGTTGACCACGTCTTCCCAGGACAGCGCCATGGAACCGTCTCGCTCTCTGCTCGGTGCTCGGGGACGGCCGGGCGGCCCGGCGCGTCGGCGGCCGGCGCGCCGGTGAGGGGCGGCGCCGATCCTGCCGCGAAGACTACCACCGAGGCCGACAGCCGCCCCGGGCCGGGGGTCAGGCCACGCCGGCCAGGCTCAGCACCAGGACCCGCAGCAGCACGACGCCGAGGAACACGATGAGGAAGGCCACGTCCAGGCCGATGCCGCCCAGGTTCACCGGCGGCACGGCACGACGCACGGGGCGCAGCAACGGATCGGTGGCCCCGTACACGCCGCTGGCCAGCACGAGGACCGCCCCGGTGGGGCGCCAGTGGCGGGCGAACGACTGCGTGACGTCCAGGACGATCCGCACGGTCAGTGCCGCGAGCACCACCGTCAGGGCGAGGTAGGCGAGGGCGAGGAGCAGCTGCATGGGCGCCTCAGTCGCCGTCGAACGGGGAGTCGGCCGCGCCGGACTCGCCCTGCTCGGCGCCGACGACGTCCACGGTGGCCGGGGTCAGCAGGAACACCTTGCTGGTGATGCGGGAGATCGAGCCGTGCAGGCCGAAGACGAGGCCGGCTGCGAAGTCCACGAGGCGCTTGGCCTCGTTCTCACCGAGGTCGGTCACGTTCATGATCACGGGGACGCCGGAGCGGAAGGCCTCGCCGATCGCCTTCGCGTCGTTGTAGGAGCGGGGGTGGACGGTGGACAGGGTGTGCACGGAGGCTCCTTCGGCAGACGACGCTGCGGCTCGCTTGATGGGGGTCACCGGGGCCCGGTAGCCCGGGTCGACCGGCTCGGGACGCGCCGGACGCCGGGGTTCGACGGGATCGGCCGCGGTGGAGCCGGACGGGGTCACGGGCTCCGGCCGCTCGGCCGGCTCGGGATCGCGGACCGCAGCGGGGCGGACGGCCTCCATGTGGGGGTCGGTGTCCGGCTCCGCGGGGCGGCGCGCCTCGACGACCTCGTGCCGGGGCGCGGGCTCCCGCTCGGCGGCACGCGGCTGCTCGTCGTACTCGTCGCCGTCGGCCAGGCCGAGGTAGATCATCGTCTTCTTCAGGGCACCAGCCATGAGTCTTCCTTCACCACGTCCTCCGGCCCCGGGGGCCGCCGTCGTTCGTCGTCGGTGCGCGTGCGTCCGCACGGTCCTGTCGCGTCCCGCCGGGACGCGCGGGGTCAACGTTAGCCCACCGCGTCCCGGGCCCCCAGAACGTCGGAGCCGATGCGCACCTGTGTCGCCCCGGCGCGCACGGCCGCCTCGAGGTCCGCGCTCATGCCCATGGACAGGGCGGTGGCCTCCGGATGCGTCTGCCGCAGGCGCGCGCCGAGTGCTGCGAGCCGGCGGAAGGCGCCCTCCGGGTCCAGGCCGCGCGGTGCCACGCACATCAGCCCGCCCAGCCGCAGGCCCGGCAGGCCGGCGACGACGGCCGCGAGGGCGGCGACGTCCTCGGGGCGGGCGCCGCCGCGCGGACCGATCCCCTCGGGACGGTCCTCGTCGGCGCGGTCGTCGACGTCCACCTGCACGAGGCACTCCAGGTCGGGGATCGCGGCCTCGGGCTCGCGCTCGCGCCGCAGCACGAGCGCCCGCGAGAGCGCCTCGGCCAGTTCGGGTCGGTCCACCGACTCCACCACGGACGCGTAGCGCACCACGTACTTGGCCTTGTTGGTCTGCAGCTGGCCCACGAAGTGCCAGCGCGGGGCGTCCACCCCCAGGGCCGCGGCGGCGGCCTCGGCCTTGGGCCGGGCCTCCTGGTCGCGGTTCTCCCCCACGTCGGTCACGCCGAGCGCGGCGAGGCGCACGACGTCCTCGGCGGGGTGGGTCTTGGTCACGACGACGAGCGCGGGCTCCGCCTCGCGCCCGGCGTCCCGCGCGGCGTCGACGATGCGGGAGTGCACCGCGGCGAGCGCGTCGGCGATCTCCCGGGCGCGGGGGTCCGTCGGGGTCGGCCCGGCGGTGGCGGGGGCGGTCATGCGTCTCCTCTCGGGCTGGTGGCGTCGGGGTCGGCGCGCCAGACGAGGCCGGCGAACCGGCCCTCGCCAGGCGCTCGACGGTGCGAGAACAGGCGCTCGTCCTCCCGCGTGCACACGTCGATCGTCGCGGCGGCCACCCCGCGGGCACGGAGGACCTCCGCGGCACCGGCGGGCAGGTCGAGGGCGGGGGTGCCCCAGGACGTGGTGGCGGCGGTCGACGGGAGGCGGGCGGCGGCGCCGGCGCGCATGGCCGCGGGCACCTCGTAGCAGCGGCCGCACACGCCGGGGCCGATCCAGGCGCGCAGGCCGGGACCGGTCCGGTCGACCTCCGGGCGCAGGGAGAGAAGCCGATCGACGGTCGCCTCCAGGACGCCGTCCAGCAGCCCGCGCCGCCCGGCGTGGGCCACGGCGGTCGCGCCGGTCGTCTCGTCGACGACGACCACGGGGAGGCAGTCGGCCACCATGACGGCCAGCGGCCGGGACCCGTCGCGGCTCACGGCGGCGTCGGCCACGGGGGCCGGGGCACCGCCGCGCCCGGGTCCGTCCGCCCACACGACGTCGGCCGAGTGCACCTGGTCCAGATAGAGCGTGGCGCCCTCGGGGACCCCCATCACGCGCTCCAGGGCGCGACGGGCGGCGCTGACGCGGGCGAGCCCTTCGGCCTCGTCCGGCGGGACCACGTGCAGCGCGAGGTTGCCGGCGGCCACGGACGTCCAGGCCACGTGCACGGCGCCCGTCGCGGTGCGGACGGTCTCGCGGTGCACGAAGGGGCCGGCGGGGACCCGTGCGGTCCCGGCCGGCCCCTCCGCGGCCATCACTTGAGGAAGTCCGGGACATCCAGGTCCGAGGACCCGGCGCCGAGGTCCGGCTCCACCACGGTGGGCAGGTCCTGCTGGCGGCGCGGCTGCTGCTCCTGCGGGGCCAGCGGCACGGTGCCGCGCACGGCGGGGCGCTCGGCCTGCTGCGGCTGGGCCGGGGCGGCGGGCTGAGGCTGGGCGGGGACGGGCTGCGGCTGCGCGGGGGCCGCGGCCCGCTGCGGGGCTGCCTGCTGCTGCCCGGCCTGCGGGGCGGCCGGGGCGGAGGTGACGTCCACCTTGTCGAAGCCCGCGGCGATCACGGTCACGCGCACCTCGTCGCCGAGGGCGTCGTCGATGACCGCGCCGAAGATGATGTTGGCCTCCGGGTGGGCGACCTCCTGGACCAGGCGCGCGGCCTCGTTGATCTCGAAGAGGCCGAGGTCGGAGCCGCCCTGGATGGAGAGCAGCACGCCGTACGCGCCGTCGATGGAGGCCTCGAGCAGCGGCGAGGCGATCGCCAGCTCGGCCGCCTTGACGGCGCGGTCCTCGCCCTGCGCGTGGCCGATGCCCATGAGCGCGGAGCCCGCGCCCTGCATCACGGACTTCACGTCCGCGAAGTCGAGGTTGATCAGGCCCGGGGTGGTGATCAGGTCGGTGATGCCCTGGACGCCGGAAAGGAGCACCTGGTCCGCCTGACGGAAGGCGTCCATGACCGAGACGTTGCGGTCCGAGATGGACAGCAGGCGGTCGTTCGGGATCACGATGAGGGTGTCGACCTCGTCCCGCAGGGCGTCGATGCCCGCCTCGGCGGAGCCGGCGCGACGGCGGCCCTCGAACGTGAACGGACGGGTCACGACGCCGATGGTCAGGGCGCCGAGCGAGCGCGCGATGCGGGCCACGACGGGCGCTCCGCCGGTGCCGGTGCCGCCGCCCTCGCCCGCGGTCACGAACACCATGTCCGCGCCCCGCAGGACCTCCTCGATCTCCTCCGCGTGGTCCTCGGCGGCCTGGCGGCCCACCTCGGGGTTCGCGCCCGCGCCGAGTCCACGGGTGAGCTCGCGGCCCACGTCCAGCTTCACGTCCGCATCCGACATCAGCAGCGCCTGGGCGTCCGTGTTGATGGCGATGAACTCCACGCCGCGGAGCCCCACCTCGATCATGCGGTTCACGGCGTTCACGCCGCCGCCGCCGATGCCGACGACCTTGATGACGGCCAGGTAGTTCTGGGGTGCAGCCACGGTGTTGGTTCCCTTTGTTCGAGATCTCGAGAGGTCAGCGCGAGGCACATCGCCCCGGTGATCGGCGGCCACCCGGGGTGGACACCTTCAAGTACAGCGTGAAGCGAGCCTCGCGCGCGTTCGGGTCCACCGTACTGGGAGGCCCGCGTCACGTGCAAAAGAAAACGGCGTGTCTACGCGGAAAAGACGGCCTCCAACTCAACCTTCACGTGAAACTATAAGGACCAGCCGCCGTGGTGATGGCACCCCGACCCGCTCGAGGCCCCGCGCCCCGACCTTCACCTTCACGTTCTACTGGAGACTTCTGTGGCCCCGGTTCAGCGCGTGATCGGCCGCGTGGGAACGGAGACGTCGATCTCGGCGACGCCGCCCGCCGCGGACCCGTGCCGCTCGTCCGCCAGGAACGCCTCGGCCACGGACCCCTTGAGGCCGGCGTCCTGCGCGTCGCCCCAGACCAGGGTCACCCCGCCCTCGAGCGCCAGACGGACCTGGCCCGGGCCCCGGGAGTCGGCGGTCTCGACACGATCGGCCACAGGCTCCGGCAGGGCGGCCAGCACCTCGGCCACCTCGGCGCGCTCCTCCTGTGCCCGCTGCGCCAGCTCCTCCGAGAACGCGGGGAGGTCCTCGCCCTCGAGCCGCTCCTCCGGCACTCTCGTCAGGACGGTGCCGTCCGCGAGCAGCAGCTGCGCGCCGTCGTCACCGTCCCGCCGGGCCCGCGCCTCGTGCTCCCGGACCACGACCTCCAGGCCGGTGGGCAGGCGGGGCACGGTATGGACCTCGGCCACCCCGGGCAGACCGCCGACCAGCTCGCCCACACGGCCGGCCCCGACGCGGGACAGCGGCACGCCGTACACGGGCTCCAGGCGCTCCTGGACGGCGGTGGCGGAGACATGGCGGATGCCGGTGACCTCGACGCGGTGCACCGCGAGCACGGGCGAGAAGAGCACGACCCAGCCCAGGGCGCCCAGCACCGCGAGCACCGCGGCCGCCACACCCCAGCGCGTGGCGCGGCGCCGGCGCGCGGTGCGCCCCGGGAACCGGACGACGGTGGAGGCGTCGGCCCCGGCCGGTGCGACCGGCGGCGTCCCGTGGCCGCGCCTCACGGGTGGGCGACGCTGAGCGCCGCGTCCCGGCCGAGCTCAGCGAGCAGGTCCGGGCCCAGGGCGGTCACGTCCCCCGCGCCCATCGTGAGGACGACGTCGCCGGCCGTGGCGCCCGCCGCGAGCGAGCGCACCGCCTCGGCGCGGTCCTCGGCGACGACGCGGTCCTCGGCGGCACCCGTGGTGAGGCGGGAGGCGATGAGGGACGAGTCGACGCCGGGCATCGGCTCCTCCCGGGCCGCGTACACGGGCAGCACGCGCACCACGTCCGCCCCGGAGAGGGCGGCGGCGAACTCGGCGGCGAAGTCCCGGGTGCGGGAGAACAGGTGGGGCTGGAACAGGACGTGCACGCGGGCGTCACCGGCCACGGCACGGCCGGCGGAGACCGCGGCGGCCACCTCCGTGGGATGGTGCGCGTAGTCGTCGAAGACCCGCACGCCGCGCGCGGCGCCACGGAACTCGAATCGGCGGGCCGTGCCCCGGAAGGCCTCGACGCCCCGCACGGCGGCCTCGAAGGCCATGCCCGCCCGGACGGCGGCCAGGACCACGGCGGCGGCGTTCAGCGCGTTGTGCCGGCCGGGCACCTGCAGGTGCAGGGTGCGCTCCGGTCCGTCCGCCATCCGGAACGTGGCGCGCTGGCCCACTCCGGTCTCGCCCGGCTCCACCGCGAGGTCGGTGACCAGCAGGTCCGGCGCCACGCCGTCGCGGGGCGCCGAGCCGTAGGTCACGACGTCGGCGGCCGCGTGGCCACGGGCCCACGCGGCCAGGTCCGCCGCGCCGGCGTCGTCGAGGCAGGCCACGAGGACCCCGCCCTGGGCGGCGGCCGGCAGCCCGCCCGCGAAGTCCCGGAAGACCTGGTGCACCGCCTCCTCGGTCCCGTAGTGGTCCAGGTGGTCGGCCTCCACGGTCGTGACGATCCCGATCGTGCTCGGGTAGTTCACCAGGGTGCCGTCGGACTCGTCGGCCTCCGCGATGAACCACTCGCCCCGGCCCGCCCGGGCGTTGGTGCCGAGCCCGGCGACGGCGGCGCCGACGGCGAACGTGGGGTCCCAGCCGGCGTCGGAGAAGGCCATGGCGGCCATGGAGGACGTGGTGGTCTTCCCGTGCGTGCCGGCGACGGCCAGCACCCGGTGGCCGCGCATGGCCAGGGCGAGGCCCTCGGAACGGTGCAGCACGCGCAGTCCGCGCGCCACGGCGGCGTCGTGCTCCGGGTTGCCCGGCCCGGCGATCGAGGAGGCGATCACCGTGGTGACGTCCTCGCCCAGGTGCGCGGCGTCGTAGCCGACCGTGATCCGGGCGCCGCCCGCGGCGAGCTCGCGCATCACGGGCAGGTCCTTCGCGTCGGAGCCGGACACCGCGACGCCCTGCTCCTGGAGGATGCGGGCGACCCCCGACACGCCGACGCCGCCGATCCCCAGCAGGTGCACGCGGCCCAGGTCGGCGAAGCGGCCCTCGGCCGCGGGACGGGTGCTCTCGTCGCGGCTCATCGCCGGGCTCCTTCCTGGGCGGCCGAGCGCACGAGGCCGGCCATGGTGACGTCCGCGTCCCGGACGCCGAAGCGGGCGGCCGCCTCCCCCATGCGCGCCAGACGCTCGGGGTCGGTCGCCAGCGGGATCAGCTGACGCTGCACCCACGCGCGCCCGAAGGCGTCGTCGCGGACGAGCAGCGCACCCTCCGCCTCCACCACGGGGCGGGCGTTGAGCGCCTGCTCGCCGTTGCCGATGGGCAGGGGGACGTAGACGGCGGGCAGGCCGACCGCGGACACCTCGCAGACCGTGCCGGCGCCCGAGCGGGCGACGATCAGGTCGGCGGCGGCGTAGGCCTGCTCCATGCCCGCCAGGTACTCCCGCTGGACGTAGCCGTCCCGGACCAGGAGGCTGCCGTCGTCCTCGGTGAGGGCCTTGTCCCGCCCGGTCAGGTGGAAGACCTGCAGACCGGCGTCGAGGAGGTCGCCCAGCGCGGCGCGCACAGTGCGGTTCACGGCCAGCGCACCCGAGCTGCCGCCGGTCACCACGACGGTGGTCCGGTCCGGGTCGAGGCCGAGGGCCTCACGGGCGGCACGGCCGGCGGCCGCCCGGTCCAGGCCGGAGATCTCGGGGCGCATCGGCATGCCCACCCAGCGGGCGCCGCGGAGGCGGGTATCCGGCAGGGCGGTGCCGACGTGCGTGGCCCGCAGGGCGCCGATGCGGTTGGCCAGGCCGGGGCGGGCGTTGGCCTCGTGGACCACCACGGGCACACCGGCCCGGAACGCGGCGAGGTACACGGGGGTGGCGACGTAGCCGCCCACGCCCACGACGACGTCGGCGCGCCGGTCCCGCAGGATCCGGGCCGCCGTGGCGACCGCGGCGCGCATGCGGGCCGGGAAGCGGACGACGTCCATCGACGGGCGGCGCGGCATCGGGACCCGGTCGATCAGGTCGAGCTCGTAGCCCGCCTCGGGGACGAGACGCGTCTCCATGCCGGAGGCGGTGCCGACCATGGTGCACTTGACGGGACCGCCGCCGTCGCCCTCCAGGGCGCGGGCGATCGCGAGCATCGGGGAGATGTGGCCGGCGGTGCCGCCGCCGGCCAGCACCACCCGCAGGGGTCCGGAGGGATGAGGGGTCTGCGTCATCGGGGCTCCTGGAGGGCGGGGGTGGGGATCACGGGGAGGGGGTCGGTGTCCGGCTCGTCCGTCTGCGGGCGGGCGTCGGGCTGCGCGGCACGGCGGCGCTCGTGGCGGGCGAAGGCCAGCACGATGCCGACCGCGCTCAAGGACAGGGTGAGCGCGGAACCACCATAGGAGATGAAGGGCAGCGGGACGCCCACCACGGGGATGATCCCGGAGACCATCGCGATGTTGACGGACGCCTGACCCACCAGCCAGGCCAGGATCCCCCACGTGGACAGGCGGATGAACGTGGACGTGGTCCCGGCGGCGACGCGGTAGATGCCGATCGCCAGGCCGAGGTAGGCCAGCAGCACCACCAGCGTGCCCACGAGCCCGAGCTCCTCGCCGAGGATGGTGAAGATGAAGTCGTTCTCGGCCTCCGGGATGTAGCTCCACTTCTGGCGGGACTGGCCGAGGCCCGCGCCCCACCAGCCGCCCGAGGCCAGGGCGTACATCCCGTGCGCCGGCTGGAAGCAGGGGTCGGTGGCGTCGGAGCAGTCCCCCAGCCAGGCCTGCACCCGGACCATGCGGTGCGGGGCGAGGAGGGTCAGGGCCAGGATGCCCAGCACGCTCAGCGCCAGGAAGGTGAGGAAGACCCCCCAGTGGGTGCCGGCCACGTACAGCACCGTGGCCAGCACGAGCGCGAGGATGATCGCGGTCCCGAGGTCGCTGCCCGCCATCACCAGGACCAGCAGCAACAGGCCGCCGGGCAGCACCGGGATCAGCGCGTGCCGCACCTGGGTGACAAGGCGGTGCTTGCGCTCCAGGACCGCCGCCGCCCACAGGGCCAGGGCGAGCTTGGCGGCCTCGGAGGGCTGCATCCGGAACCCGCCGATGCCGAGCCAGTTGCGATTGCCGCCCACGGTGACCCCGAGCGGGGAGAACGCGACCAGCGCGAGCAGGATCACGGCCACGCCGAACGCCGGCCAGGCGAGCGCCTTGAAGACGCGCACCGGCAGGCGCGAGAACACGAGCAGGGCCGCCACGCCCGCCACCGCCCAGGCGGTCTGGCGCAGGAACAGGGCGTACGAGCCGCCGCCGGTGCCGATCGCCTCGACGGAGGACGAGGAGAGCACCATCACGAGGCCCAGCACCGTGAGCAGGGCGGTGCAGCCGCTGATGAGCAGGACCGACAGGTCGAGGGCGCGGCGACCCTCGAGGACCCGCCACATCCGGCGCAGGAGCCGCTCCCGGTGCTCGGGGGCGTCGTCGTCCGCGCGGGGGCGGACCGGGCGGAGCTCGATCGGGGACATGGCCCTCCTCACGGGGGAAGCGAGACGGTCGGGTGGGCGGCGGGTCAGTCGGCGTCGGGCGCGGCGTCGTCGTGCACGTCCCAGCCGTGCTCGCGCATCAGCCCGGCGACGGCCTCGATGAACGCCTCGCCGCGGGCCGCGTAGGAGCGGAACTGGTCCATCGACGCCGCGGCGGGCGCCATGAGCACGGTGTCGCCGGGGCGGGCCAGGCCGTCGGCCACGCGCACCGCCTCGGCCATCACGGCCGCGCCGTCGGCGGGGCCGGTGCCGTCGGCCGCGGTGAGGGGGGCGTGGACGGGGACCTCGGGGGCGTGCGCGGCCAGGGCCGCGCGCAGGGCCGAGGTGTCCCTGCCCAGGAGCACCACCGCGCGGAGCCGGTCGGCGTGCGCGGCCACCAGCTCGTGATAGGTCACGCCCTTGGGCAGGCCGCCGGCCAGCCACACCACGGAGCTGAACGCCGCCAGCGACGCGTCCGCGGCGTGCGGGTTCGTCGCCTTGGAGTCGTTGACCCACATGACGTCGCGGGAGGTGGCCACGAGCTGGATGCGGTGCTCGCCGCGGTCGTAGGCGCGCAGGCCCTCGGCCACGGCCGCGGGGCTCACCCCGACGGCCCGGGTCAGCGCCGCCGCGGCGGCCGCGTTGGCCATGGTGTGGCGCGGCGCCACCGGGCCCAGGTCGGCGCGCTCGGCCAGGGCGATCGCCTCGTGACGCCGGTTGTCCAGGAACGCACGGTCCACGAGGATCCCGTCCACGACGCCGATGTCGGACAGGCCCGGGGTGTCCGTGGTGAAGCCGATCGCGCGGCAGCCCTCCTGGACGTCCGCGCGTTCCACGAGGGTGCGGGTCAGCGGGTCCTGCTCGTTGAACACGCAGGCCACCCGCGTGTTCGCATACACCTTGCCCTTGGCGGCGGCGTACTCGTCCATCGAGCCGTGCCAGTCCACGTGGTCCTCGGCCAGGTTCAGCACCGCCGATGACGCCGGCGCCAGTCCGTGCGTCCAGTGCAGCTGGAAGCTGGAGAGCTCGAGGGCGAGCACGTCGAAGCCCTCCGGGTCGCGGATCGCGTCGAGCACGGGGGTGCCGACGTTGCCGCAGGCCACCGCCCGACGGCCGTCCGCCCGCAGGATGGCCTCGACCATCGTCACGGTGGTCGTCTTGCCGTTCGTGCCCGTCAGGCACACCCAGTCGGCGGTCTTCCGGCCGGCGCGCTCGCGCAGCCGCCAGGCCAGCTCGACGTCGGACCAGATCGGCAGGCCCGCCGCGTGGGCGGCCATCAGCAGCGGCTGGTCCGGACGCCAGCCCGGGGAGGTCACGACGAGGTCCGCGGCGGCGCCGTCGACCTCGGGCAGCGCCTGCGTGGCCGCCCGGTCGAGCAGGACCTCGCGGACCCCCACGATCCGCAGGGTCTCGGCGCGCGCCCGGTTCTCGGGGCCGTCGTCGCCGTCCACCACCACGACGGCGGCGCCCAGCTCGGCCAGGGTGTCGGCCACGGAGAAGCCGGTGACGCCCAGGCCCGTGACGACGACGCGCAGGCCGGCCCACCCCGGGGCGTCCCAGGACGTGAGGTCGGCGGTGCGGGCGGTGTCGGCGCGGGGCCGGCGCACCGGTGCGGGCGCGGCGTCGGACGCGGGGCCGGTCACGGGGTCACCCCCGCGAGGCCGCCCTGGCGGATGAGCCAGTCGCCGTAGAAGATCGCGAGCCCCACGGTGACGCACATCAGGGACAGCAGCCAGAAGCGGACCACGACGGTCACCTCGGCCCAGCCCTTGAGCTCGAAGTGGTGCTGCAGCGGCGCCATGAGGAACACGCGCTTGCCGCCGGAGACCTTGAACCAGCCCACCTGGATGATGACGGAGAGGGTGATCGCGACCATGAGGCCGGCCAGCACGGCCACCAGGATCTCGGTGCGCGTGAAGATCGCGAAGCCGGCCAGGGCGCCGCCCAGGCCCAGGGAGCCGGTGTCCCCCATGAAGATCTTGGCCGGGGAGGTGTTCCACCAGAGGAAGCCCAGCAGGCTGCCCGTGAGGATCGCCGCGAGCAGGGCGAGGTCCATGGGGTCGCGGACCTCGTAGCAGCCGCGGGTGCCCTCGAGCGCGCACGACTGGCTCGACTGGAAGAGCGACATCAGGACGTAGGCGCCCGTGATCATGGCGGTGGCGCCCGTGGCGAGCCCGTCGAGGCCGTCCGTGAGGTTCACGGCGTTCGTGGTGGCGGTGGTGATGAGGTTCGACCAGATCACGAACAGGATGACGCCGATCGCGGGTCCGGCGAAGGCCAGGTCGAGCCACGGGACGTCCCGGGCGAAGGAGATCGCCGTCGAGGCGGGGGTCAGGCCCCGCTCGTCCGGGAAGTTCAGGGCGAGGACGGCGAAGGCGGTGCCGATCAGGGCCTGGAGGATGATCTTGCCGCGCGGCGTCAGGCCGAGCGAGCGCTGCTTCGTGATCTTCGTGAAGTCGTCCACGAACCCGACGAAGGCCATGCCCACGGTGAGCAGCAACAGGATGAGGCCGGAGGCCGTGGGCCCGCCGAAGTCGACGCCGAGCACCGCGAGCAGCCCGTGGGTGATCAGATACGCCAGCACGAGGGACCCGATGATGACCGCGCCGCCCATCGTGGGCGTGCCGCGCTTGGTCTTGTGGGTGGTCGGGCCGTCGTCGCGGACGAACTGGCCGTACCCGCGCTTGACGAGGAACCGGATGAACAGCGGGGTGCCGGCGGCCGAGAGGACCAGGCCGAGCACGCCGCCGATGAGCAGTCCGATCACGGTCGGGACTCCTTCGGGGAGGCGGAGGGGGCGGCGACGGCGTCGGCCGTGGCGAGGCGCTCGCCGAGGGCCGCGAGCCCGACGCCGTTGGAGGACTTGACGAGGACGAGGTCGCCGGGGCGCAGGTGCTCGGTGAGGAACGCCTCGGCCTGCGCGGCGTCGTCGACGAAGTGCGCCTCTTCGCCCCAGCTGCCCTCGTTGAGGGCGCCGATGTAGAGCGGCCGGGCTCCGGCGCCCACCACCAGCAGCTGGGCGATGTTCAGGCGCACCACGGACTCGCCCACGAGGGTGTGCTCACGGACGCGGGCATCGCCGAGTTCGAGCATCTCCCCCAGGACGGCCCAGGTGCGGCGGCCGCTGGAGCGGCCGAGGGTGGCCAGCGTCCGGAGCGCGGCGCGCATGGACTCGGGGTTGGCGTTGTACGCGTCGTTGATGACCGTGACGCCGTCCGCGCGGTCGGTGCGCTCCATCCGGAAGCGGCTGGCGGGCCCGAGCCCGTCGAGACCACGGGCGATCTCGGCCGGGTCCATGCCGGCGGCGTGGGCGGCCGCGGCGGCGGCCAGCACGTTGTGCACGTGGTGCAGGCCGGTCAGTCCGGAGGCGACCGGGTGCCGCAGGGCGGCCTCCTCCGTCCCGACCTGCAGGTCGAACACGGGGCGCTCCTGGTCGTCGGCGTGCACGTCCCGTGCGGCGACGAGGCCCGACGCACGGCCGGCGGCCACGTCCTCGGCCGCGCGGGCGACGCCCCGCTCGTCCGCGGTGAACCAGGTGATCGGGGCGGCGGTCCGCGCCGCCATGCCGGCGACACGCTCGTCGTCGAGGTTGAGGACGGCGATGCCGTCGGGGCCGAGGGCCTCCACGAGCTCGCCCTTGGTGCGTGCGATGTTCGCCACGCCGCCGAAGCTGCCCGCGTGGGCGGTGCCCACCATGAGCACGACGCCGATGTCCGGGCGCACGAGGTCGCAGAGGTACGCGATGTTGCCGACGTGGTCCGCGCCCATCTCGACCACGAGGAAGCGCGTGTCCAGCTCCGCCCGGAACACCGTGAGCGGCACGCCGACCTCGCCGTTGTACGAGCCGACCGGTGCGACGGTGGGGCCCTGGGTGGCCAGCAGGGCGGCGAGCAGGTCCTTCGTGGTGGTCTTGCCGGCCGAGCCGGTGATGCCGATGACGGTGGTCGGGGAGTGCTCCCGGACGCGGCGCACGACCTCCCGGGCGAGCGCGCCCATCGCGAGCACGGCGTCCTCCACGAGGATCGCCGGGTGCGCGGCGCCGTCGGGGGCGTGCGTGGCGCGCTCGGCGAGCACAGCGGCGGCGCCGGCGCCCAGCGCGGCGTCGATGAAGTCGTGGCCGTCGGCGCGCTCCCCCGGCTTCGCCACGTAGAGCGTGCCCTCGGCGGTGACCTCCCGCGAGTCGGGGGTGACGTGCACCAGCACGGTGGCGGGGTCGAGGGTGGCCGAGAGCGTGCCGGACACGGCCTCGGCGATCTGGGCTGCGGTGAGAGCGATCATGACTCGATGACCTTACCCTCGCGGGCGGGGCCGGAGCCCGAGGCGGAGGCCGCCGCGACACGGGCTGCCAGGGCCTCGCGGAGGGCCACCCGATCGTCCAGCGGGACGAGCTCGCCGTCGTAGTCCATCGTGGTCTCGTGCCCGCGGCCGGCCAGGAGGATGCCGTCCTGCGGCCCCGCCAGCTCCACGGCGCGGCGGATGGCCGCGGCACGGTCGGCCACCTCCTCGATCACGACCGTGCGGCCCTCCTCCCGCGCGATGCGGTCGGCCTCGGCGCGGGCGCCGGCGAGGATGTGGGCACGGATCGGGGCCGGGTCCTCCGAGTGGGGGGTGTCGTCGGTGACGATCACCACATCCGCCGCCCGGGCCGCGATCGCGCCCATCACGGGCCGCTTGTCACGGTCACGGTCACCGGCGGAGCCGAACACGATCAGGGTGCGGCCGCGCGTCCCGGCCGCCGCCCGGGCGTCGGCGAGGGAGCGCAGCGCCTGGACCATGCCGTCCGGGTTGTGCGCGAAGTCGACGACGGCGTCCGGCTCGCGGCCCACGACCTCCATCCGTCCCGGGACGGCGGCGGCCAGAGGGCCCTCGCCCGCGGGCACGTCCAGGACGGCGGCGAGCGCGTCCAGGTGCTCCTCCCCCACGGCGTGCAGCACGAGCAGGACCGCGAGGGCCGCGTTGGCCACGTTGAAGCGGCCCGGCAGACCGACGGAGGCCCGCAGCTCCCGGCCCGTGGCCGCGTGGCGCAGCGTGAAGCGATGGCCGAGGCCGTCCGGCGCGAGCTCGGCGACCTCCCAGTCCGCCCGGAGGCCGGGGTCGTGTTCGGCCAGGGCGCCCGGCGTCGGCGCGGCCGGCCCGAGGGCGAGCGTGGTGACGGGAGCGCCGGCGGCCCGGGCCATGGCGACGCCCCAGCGGGGCCCCTCGCCGCCGTCGAGCGTGATGACGGCGTGGTCGGTGCGGGCGGGGTCGAACAGACCGGCCTTGGCCGCGAAGTACTCCTGCATCGAGCCGTGCATGTCCAGGTGGTCCTGGGTCAGGTTGGTGAACCCGGCCACCGCGTAGCGCAGGCCGGCGATCCGCTGGTACGCCACGGCGTGGGAGGAGACCTCCATGACGGCGGTGTCCACCTCCTCCTCGCGCATGAGCGCCATGAGGGCGTGCAGCTGGGTGGCCTCGGGCGTGGTGAGCGTGGAGGGGACCTCCCGCTCCCCCGCGCGGATCAGGATCGTGCCCACGATGCCCGACCGGCGCCCCAGGGCCTCAAGCAGGGCGGCGGCGAGGAAGCTCGTGGTGGTCTTGCCGTTGGTGCCGGTCACGCCGACCAGGCGCGGGCCGGCGTCGCCCCCGCCGCCGTAGACGCGGGCCGCCACGGTGCCGGCGGCGGTGCGCACGGCGTCGACCTCGAGCACCGGGACGTCGACCAGGCCCTGCTCCGCCAGGAGCGCGCGGCCCGCCGCGTCCGTCAGGACGCCGACGGCCCCGGCCTCCAGCGCCGTGGCCGCGAACGCCGCGCCGTGGGCGCGCGCCCCCGGAACGGCGACGTAGAGGTCGCCCGGGCGCACGACACGCGAGTCGAGGCTGACCCCCGTGACGCCGTCGGCCGGGGCCGCGCCGTGGACGTGGGCCGCGATCCCCGCCTCGGCCAGCGCGTGTGCGAGGGCGGGCCAGGGCGCGGCGGGGGTGTGGGAGGGCCGGAAGGCGGCGTCCTGCTCGGCCGGGGTCAGCGGCGCAGGGGGGTCGCTCGGGGTGGTCATGGGGGTGCTCCTGGGGTGCTCGGGGCCGGAGGCGTGGGTCACCACGGCCGGTCCTGCGGATCGTCCACGAAGACGCGGTAGTCGTTCGGCTCGGCTCCGGTGGCGGGCACGTCCGCCTGGCGGAGCATGTACTCCATGATCGTGGCGGCCGCGACGGACACGTCCCGGGAGCCCTGCTTCGACGGCGGCCGATGCATGGACACGGACACCACGAAGCGGGGGTCGTCGAGCGGGGCGACGGCGGTGAAGCCGAGGTTGTAGCCGTCGTACGTGCCGGTGTCGCTCGCGGCCTCGGCGGTGGAGGACTTGCCGCCCACGCGATACCCGGGGATCGCGGCGGCCTTGCTGGTGCCCTGCGTCACGACGGTCTCCATCATGCGGAGCATCTGCGCCGCCGTCTCCTCGGAGACCACGCGGTGGGGCTCCGCGGACGACTCCCAGCGCTTCTCCGCGCCGTCGCCGTCCACCGTGGCGTCGATCAGCCGGGCCGGGATCAGCACGCCGTCGTTGGCGAGGGCCTGGTACATCTGGGCGGTGTGCAGGGTGGTCTGGGTGTAGCCCTGGCCGAAGGCCGTGGTCAGGCGCTGGCGGCCGTCCCACTGTTCGGGCGGGACGAGGACGCTGCCCGCCTGCTGCGGCAGGCCGAGGTCGATGGGCTGGCCGACGCCGAAGGAGCGCATGTACTCGTAGCGCTGCTCGTCCGTGATCTTCTCGGCGATCTGCACCGTGCCCGTGTTGTAGGAGCGCGCGTAGATGCCGGCCACGGTCATGTCGAACGTCGGGTGCGGGGAGAAGTCCCGGATGGTCTGCCTGTCGAAGTCCTGGCTGCTGGGGACGGTGAAGCCGTCCGTGGCGGTGACCTTCCCGGCGTCGACGGCGGCCGCGATCGGCAGCGCCTTGCCCGTGGAGCCCGGCTCGTACGGGGTGCTCATCACGGTGGAGGTGCGGAAGTTCCCCTCGGTGGCGTCGGGGTCGGCGGGGTCCACCGTGGTGGAGTCCGCCATGACGATCACGTCGCCCGTCTTCACGTCCATCACGACGGCGTTCGCCCATTCCGCGTCGTACTCGGCGGCGAGGGCGCCGAGGGTCTCCTGCGCGAACCACTGGGCGTCCTTGTCCACGGTCAGGCGCAGGTCGGCGCCGTCCACGGCCGGAACCTCCTCGAGCGGGGCGTTGGGGATGCGGATGCCGTCCGCGCCCACCTCGAACGTGCGGGTGCCCGGGGTGCCGGTCATGACGTCGTCCTGGCTGAGCTCGAGGCCTTCGAGGGCGGTGCCGTCACCGCCCATGAAGCCGATGATGCTGCCGGCGACCGACCCGTTCGGGTAGGTGCGGCGGTCCACCGCCTCGGAGAGCAGGCCCGGCACGTTGAGCGCCATGGCCTTGTCCCGGACCTCCGGGGTCACGGAGCGACGCACCACGGCGTACGGGCGGGAGCCGATGGTGGCCTCGCGCACCTCCTCCTCCGTCATGCCGAGCACCTCGGCCAGGCTGGCCAGGCGGGAGTCCACGTCCACGAGCACGGTCTTCCGGGCCTCGCGGTCCCATTCGTTGAAGTCCTTGACGAGGCGCTGGTCCACGACGATGTCGTATCGGCGCACGCTGGCGGCCAGCACGTCGCCGTCACGGTCCAGGATGGACCCGCGTTGCGGCAGGGTCTCCTGGTGGGTCAGGCGCTGATCCATGGCCGCCGCGGCCTGCCCCGTGGGGTCGATGCCCTGCACGTAGACGAGCCGCAGCGCGAGCCCGCCGAGCAGGACGAGGACGAGCAGCAGCAGGATGCGGGTGCGCACGGCGGGGTGCCCGGGAGCGGGCCCGACCGTCGATCCGCCGCGGGGAAGGTGCGAGGCGGGACGGTCGATCAACGGTCGGCGGCGTCCTGGTCGGCGGCGGAGGCGTCCTCGCCGCTGAAGGTGCGCGGTCCCTCGATCTCGTCCTGGCCGTCGTCGGACGCCCCCTGGCGGACCGCGTCCGCGTCCGCCGGCGGCGCGACGTAGGTGGCGGAGACGTCGCCGTCCTGGGCCGCCTGGGCCTCGCCGCTGAACTCGCCCGTGCCCGCGTCCACGGAGGCGGTGCCGGCGGGGGCGACCATCCCGAGGGCGTCGGCGCGCGCGGCCAGGTTCTGCGGCGCCTCGAGGTGGCCCACCTGTTCGGCCAGCCGCTCATTGGTCTCGGTGACGGCCTGCTGCTCCTGGCGCAGGTCGAGGAGGGCGTACTGCCGGTTGGACATGGTGATGTTCATGACGAGCACCGCCGCGAGCGCGGCGAGCACCACGAGGACGCACAGCACGGTCACCCCGGAGCGGGATCGGGGCAGCGGGGCGGGCACCACCGAGAGCGGCGTGCGCTCCTGCGGAGCCGGCCGCGCGGGGGCGACGGGGGTCGACCCGGGGCGCAGCGACTCTGCGATCCGTGCGTGTGCGGCCATGCTCATCTCCTCGTGCAGCGTCATGCCGTGGTCCTGGACGTCCTGATCTTCTCAACCGCACGCACTTTCGCGGAGGAGGCGCGACGGTTCTCTGAGATTTCTTCTTCGGTGGGCTTCTCGGTGCCGCGGGTGAGCACCCGCACCACGGGTTCGTGCTCCTCCAGCACCACCGGGAACCCCGGGGGCGCCGTGGACGTGGCCCACGCGCTCAGATGCCGCTTCGTGATGCGGTCCTCGAGGGAGTGGTAGCTCATCACCACGAGGCGGCCGCCCACGTGGAGGGCGTCGAGGATGGCGGGCACGGCGGCGTCGAGGATGTCGAGCTCCTCGTTCACGGCGATGCGCAGGGCCTGGAAGGTGCGCTTGGCCGGGTGCCCGCCGGTGGCCCCCGCGGCGACGGGGACGGCCGAGCGGATCACCTCGACGAGGCGGCCGGTGGTCTCGATGGGGGCTTCGGCGCGGGCCCGGACGATGGCCCGTGCGATGGGGCCGGCGAAGCGCTCCTCGCCGTCGCGACGGATGATGCGGCGCAGCTCCTGCTCGTCCAGCTCCGCCACGAGCGTCGCGGCGGAGCGCTCGGCGGTGTCGTCCATGCGCATGTCCAGCGGAGCGTCGTAGGAGTAGGCGAAGCCGCGTTCCCGGTCGTCCAGCTGATAGGAGGACACGCCGAGGTCGTAGAGCGCGGCATCGACCTTCGTGACGCCCGCGGCGGCCATGGCCTCGGGCACCCGGTCGTAGGTGCCGTGGAAGGGGATCAGACGGTCGGCGAGGGGGCCGAGGCGCTCGGCGGCCATGGCCTGGGCGTGGACGTCGCGGTCGATGCCGATGACGCGCAGGTGGGGGAACCGGGTCAGCAGGGCCTCGGTGTGCCCGCCCATGCCCAGCGTGCCGTCGACGGCGACGGGCGTGCGGCCGGCCTCGAGCGCGGCCTGGACGGCGGGGGCGAGGAGGTCGACGACGCGGTCCCGCATCACGGGCAGGTGGCGGTCCTCGGGGCGCGGCTGGCCTGCGTCCACTCTCGACCTCCTGCTCACATCGCGGTCCTGGCGGACCTCGGGCGGGATCCCCATCCGTCCGCCGCCACGCCTGGCCCAGGGGAAGACGGGTCAGGTGCGGCGGCGTCGGCTGGAGGTCTCGCTCGAGGTCGGGTGGTCACGGTCAGAAGACGCCGGGCAGGACGTCCTCGTCGGTCTCGGAGAAGGCGGCTTCCTGCTCGGCGAGGTAGGTGTTCCAGGACTCCGAGTCCCAGATCTCCACTCGCGTCCCCGCGCCGATCACGGTCACGTCCCGGTCCAGCCCCGCGTACTGCCGCAGCGGCGCCGGCACGGTCACCCGACCCTGCTTGTCCGGGACCTCGTCCGACGCCCCCGAGAGGAAGACGCGGATGTAGTCACGGGCCTGGCGGGAGGACAGTGGAGCCGACCTCATCTGCTCGTGGACCCGCTCGAACTCACGAGCGCTGAACACGTAGACGCAGCGCTCCTGACCCCGGGTCAGGACCAGCCCCTCCGCCAGCTCCTCGCGGAACTTGGCGGGGAGGATCAGCCGGGACTTCTCGTCGAGCCGGGGGGTGTACGTGCCCAAGAACACGGCACACCCCCTGGCTCGTCGAGCGGTCCCTCCCGACCAAGGTCGGGACCCATGCTCTCTCCTTTCCTCCACATTACCCCACTTCCCTCCACCCTCAACCCCGGAACGCGGGTCACGGCGCCACGGGCGTGTCGAGGCCCCCGGGTCCGGCGCGCCATCCCGCGGATCCCGGGACCGGTGTCGCCGTGGAGGGAAGTGGAGGACCGGTGGGCCCCGGTGGAGGGCCGCGGCGACGACGGAGCCTCGGGCAGCGGAAAGGCCCCGATCCGGAGCGGATCGGGGCCTGGAGTGGAGGATAGTGGGGGCCCGGCGGGCCAGGCGCTCAGTCGCCTCCGGCGCGCCGCTCGTCCCAGCGCCGCTCGAGGCGGCCCATGAAGTCGCCGCCTCCCTGCCGTCGCGGTGCGCCCGACCGGCGGGCCTCCGGGCCCGAGGCCCCGGAGGCGACAGCGCGGGGCCGCGTGGTCAGCAGGAAGATGCCGGCCCCGATGACGACGACGCCGAGCACGCCCAGGAGGATCGCGTGGTTGGCGACCCCGAGGACCACGACGAGCAGCCCGACCACGGCGAGGACGGCCCCGGCCACGACGCGACCCACGGGCAGCCGATGCCGCCCCGTGTCCGCCATCTGGGTGGCCAGCCGGGGGTCCTCGGTGCGCAGCTGCTGCTCCAGCTGGTCCAGCATCCGCTGCTCATGCTCTGAGAGGGGCATGGCGACTCCTTCGAACGCGGCCTCCGACACCTCCGGGACCGGGAGGGGACGCCCGCGCGTCCGACTTGCCCTCCAGGATAGGACCTGCCGCCCCACCCTAGCCAGGTGGCGACGTCGCCGGCCCCGGAACCCCTCACTCCCGGTCCGGGCCTCCGGGGCCCGGCCGCGGCGCGTCCCGGCGGGCGTCGGCGCGGGCCTCGCGGCGACCCAGCAGCGACGCCGGCCGCACGGCCGCCGTCGGGAAGCGCCGGGCGACGGCGTCCAGGGCGGCCTCGGCACCGGCCCAGTCGCCCGCCTCCGACGCCTCGCCCTCCGTCCCCCAGGCGGGACCGCCGAAGAGCGCCTCCTGGGCCGGGGGTTGATCGGCCTCGTCCCCGAGGCGCTCGGCGCGCACGCCCACGAGCCGGACCGGATGCGGCCGTTCGGCGTGCAGCTCGCGGACGAGCCGCCGCGCCGGGCCGAGGAGGTCGTGGCCCGTGGCGGTGGGCCGGGCGAGGCGGGCGGTGCGGCTGCGCACGGACCCGTCCGGCGCCTTGAGGCGGACTGTGACCGCCCCGGCGGTGACCTGCTCCGCGCGCAGCCGGGCCGCGACCCGGTGACAGAGGCGCAGGACCTCCGGGTCGACGCCCGCGACGTCGACGGGGTCGACGTCGAAGGTGTGGTCCGCACCGATGCTGCGGGCCGCCGGGCGCGGGGCGACGGGACGCGGGTCGATGCCCCGGGCGAGCGACGCCCACTCCCGGCCGGCGGCCCCGAACGACGCCTCCAGCCGCGCGGGGTCCACCCGGGCGAGGTCACCGATGGTCGCCACCCCCCGCCGGGCGAGCCGCTCGGCCGCCTTGGGGCCCACGCCCCACAGCCGGCCCACGGGCAGCGGATGGAGGAAGTCCAGGGTGCGCTGCGGCGGCACGATCAGCAGGCCGTCGGGCTTGGCCGCGGTGGACGCCGTCTTGGCCACGAACTTCACGGCCGAGCCGCCCACGGTGCACGGCAGCCCCAGCGCGGAGCGGACGCGCTCCCGGATCAGGTGGCCGATGTGCTCGGGCGGGCCGAGCCGGCGGCGGGCGCCGGCGACGTCGAGGAACGCCTCGTCCACGCTGAGCTGCTCCATCACGGGGGTCACGTCCGCGAACACGGCCATCACCTCGGCGGAGACGGCCCGGTAGAGCTGCTGGCGCGGCGGGATGACCACGAGGGGCGGGCACAGGGCGCGGGCGTGCGCCAGGGGCATCGCCGAGCGGACCCCGTAGGCCCGCGCCGCGTACGAGGCGGAGAGCACCACGGACCGGCCGCTCGGGGCGGCGACGGCGGCGGGACGCCCCTCGAGGTCGGGCCGTTCGCGCAGCTCGACGGACAGGAAGAACGCGTCCATGTCCACGTGCAGGATCGTCGCCTCCTCGCGGGGTGCAGCGGGCGCGGTCTCGGACATGGACCGAGCCTATCCGGGACCGGCGATCCGTCGCGCGGCGCGGCTAGGGTGGGGCCATGCCCGCCGACGTCGCCGTCCCCCGCCCCCGTCCCGCCGACCAGGACCGCTTCCGCGCCGCCGTCGCCGACGCCCTCGACCGCCTGCTGGCGGAGCACCGGGACCTCGCCCGGGACGTCCACCCGCTGACGGCGCCCCTCGTGGACGCGATCGCGGACCTGACCGCGGGCGGCAAGCGCCTGCGCGCCGTCCTGGCCTGGCTCGGCTGGCGGGCGGCCGGTGGCGAGGCGGAGGACCCCCGCATCGCCGAGGCGGGCGCGGCGTTCGAGCTGTTCCAGGCCGCGGCGCTGATCCACGACGACATCCTGGACCGCTCGGACACCCGCCGCGGGATGCCCAGCGTGCACCGCCGCTTCGAGTCCCTCCACCGGGAGGCGGGCTGGCGCCACGCTGCGGAGCACTTCGGCGTCTCCGCCGCGATCCTCGCCGGCGACGTCGCCCTGGGGATGAGCGAGACGGCCTTCGCGCGTGTCCTCGCCGGCACCCCCCGGGAGGACCGGGCGCGGGCCGAGCTCGAGCGGATGCGCTTCGGGGTGATGGCGGGTCAGTACCTCGACGTGGTGGCCGAGATGGCCCCGGCGGCGCGCGGTGCCCGCGAGGCCGAGGCGGCCGCCGAGGCGGTCGTGGAGCACAAGTCGGCGCGCTATTCGGCGGTGCACCCGCTCGCCCTCGGGGGGCTGCTGGCGGGGGCGGACGACGGGCTGGTGACCGCGTTCGCCCGGGTGTCGCTGCCGTTCGGCATGGCCTTCCAGTACCGCGACGACCTGCTCGGCGTGTTCGGCGATCCGGCGACCACGGGCAAGCCCGCGGGCGACGACCTGCGGGAGGGGAAGCAGACGGTGCTCATCGCCCGCGCCGTCGAGCTGCTCGCCCCGGACGAGGCCGCCGCGCTCGACGCGGACCTCGGCGACCCGGACCTCGGCGCGGACCGGGTGGCCCACTGGCAGGCCGTCCTCGAGGCGTGCGGCGCACGCCGGGCCGTCGAAGAGCGGGTCGCGGCGCTCTCGCATGAGGCGGCCGGGGCCGTGGCGGGCCTGCTCGCGCACGGCGTCCCCGAGGACGTGAGCGCCGAGCTCACGCGGCTGATCGACGCCTACACGTCGCGCCGCCACTGAGCGGCACGGACCCCGCGGGCGGATGACCGCCCGCGGGGCCGGCTCACCAGGCCAGGGCCTGGGCGCGGCGCCGGATCTCGGTCTTCCGGCCGTCCCGGAGTGCGTCGATGGGCCGGCCGGGCAACGACTCGTCCTCGGTGAACAGCCAACGGAGGGCCTCCTCGTCGGAGAAGCCGGCGTCGGCCAGCAGCACGAGCGTGCCCTGCAGGGAGTCGAGCACGCCGGTCTCGGTGAGGAACAGGGCCGGCACGGACCGCACCGCGGGCTCGGGACGACGCACGGCCAGCAGGCGGCGATCATGCACGAGGTTGTGGACGCGGGTCACGCGCTGGTCGAGGTGTTCCGCCACGTCGGGCACGGAGAGCCACTCGCCCACGAGGGCGTCGAGCTCGGCGGGGATCGCGTCAGCGGGGACCGGGGTGTCGGAGGAAGTGGTGCTCACGGGCGCCAGCCTACGTGGCCGCCGACGGGCCCGGCCCACCGCGCCCCGGACGGCATGGATCTCGGTATGGTCACGAAGATCACATTCCGATAACATCGCCGAGGCTCCACGGCCGGGCGCCGACGTCGTCGGTCGACCGCGGGGGGCCACGGGTCCCGCCCGTCACTTCCCCGTCGTGTTCCATCCGTCCGATCCGATGCCGAGGTCTGCCGTGTCCCACACCCCGTCCGCTCCCGCCGCCTGCGCTCCGTCCTGACCGGCGGCGCGGTGCCCCTGCTGCTGCTCACCGGTCTGCCCGCCCAGGCCCACGCCCAGGAGGCTGCGGTGCACACCGTGCGCCCGGGCGACACCCTCACCCGGATCTCGGCCGCCCGCGGCGTCTCCGTCGCCGACCTGCTGCGGTTCAACGGCCTGGGCCTGGAGACCGTGCTCTACCCGGGTGACGAGCTCCGCCTGACCGGCGCGGCGGCCCCGGCCCCGGCCGTCGGGACCTACACGGTGCAGCCGAACGACGGGTGGTGGATCATCGCCCGCCGCACCGGCGTCTCCGCCGCGCAGCTGCAGCGGCTCAACGGCATGAGCGCGTCGAGCATGCTCCACCCGGGCATGGTCCTGACCACGCAGCGCACGGCCGCCGCACCGAAGACCCCCGCGTCGACCGCCCCGGCCACGACCCCGGCCTCCGCGCCGGCGTCGACGGCCCCGGCGGCGGCCGGCGGGACGGTCCGGTACACCGTGGTCTCCGGCGACTCCCTCTGGGGGATCTCCCAGCGGTTCGAGGTCTCCATCCCCCGTCTGCGCGAGCTCAACGGCCTGACGCGGGCCTCGACGCTGCACCCCGGCGACGTGCTCGTGATCTCCGACGGCACCCTCGAGGTGGAGCCGGTCTCCGCCGTCCAGGCGGTCGGCGACACCTTCCTCGGGCGCACCTACGCGCCGCACGTCACGGCCTCGGCGAACGAGAACCTACGCCTGCTGCGCTCCGTCCCGCAGCCCACCCCCGAGCAGATGCAGCAGATCATCCGCGAGACCGCCGAGCGGATGGGCGTGGACCCCCGCCTGGCCCTGGGCCACGCGTACACCGAGTCCCGCTTCCGCATGGCCTCGGTCTCCCCCGGCAACGCCGTGGGGGCGATGCAGGTCATCCCGATCACGGGCGAGTTCGCCTCGGAGCTGGTGGGCCGCGAGCTGAACCTGCTGGACCCCCACGACAACGCGGTGGCCGGCATCGCGTTCATCAAGTACGTGCAGGACCGCACCCCCACCCTCGACCAGGGCATCGGGGCCTACTACCAGGGCCTCGGCGGAGTGCTGGACAGCGGCTTGAACCCGGAGGCACGGGACTACGTGGCCAAGGTGCGCGCCGCGATGGCGATGTTCTGATCCGCCGGCGGCGGGCCGCCCCGAGGGGGTCCGCCGCCTGTCCTACCCTGGGACGATGAGCAGCGCACGCCGGGACCCCCTCGTGGGGGGCATCGTCGACGGCCGCTACCGGGTCGTCGAGCGGCTGGCCCGGGGCGGCATGTCCACCGTCTACCTGGCCGTGGACGAGCGTCTCGACCGCCAGGTGGCGCTCAAGGTCATGCACCCGCACCTGGCGGAGGACCCCGTCCTCGTCGGCCGGTTCGAGCAGGAGGCCAAGACGACGGCGCGGCTGTCCCACCCCCACGTCGTCGCGGTCCTGGACCAGGGCCACACCGAGGCCGAGGACGGCGACGTGCTGGCCTACCTCGTGATGGAGCACGTGCCCGGCCGCACGCTGCGCACCGTCATCCGGGACCGTGCACCGCTCTCGCCCCGGGAGGCGCTGCGGTTCCTGCGTCCGCTCGTCGACGGCCTGGCCGCCGCGCACCGCGCCGGGCTGGTGCACCGGGACGTGAAGCCCGAGAACGTGCTCGTCCGCGACGACGGCCGGGTGACGGTCGCGGACTTCGGCCTGTCCCGCGCCGCCACGGCCCACACCATGGCCGGGCAGGCCGTCGTGGGCACGCCCGCCTACCTCGCCCCCGAGCACATCGCCGGGGCGCCCGCCGACGCCCGCTCCGACGTGTACGCCGTGGGCATCATCCTGTTCGAGCTGCTCACGGGCCGCCAGCCGTACACCGCGGCGACCGCGCTGCAGGTCGCCTACCGGCATGTCCACGAGCGGGTCCCCGTGCCGTCCACGCTGCACCCCGGGCTCCCCGAGGACCTCGACGACCTCGTGCTGTGGTGCACCGAGCCGGACCCGGCCGACCGGCCCGCCGGTGCCGGCGAGCTCCTGCACCGCATCGACGCCGTGGCGGCGGGCCTAGACCCCGACGAACCGGACCGCCACCCCGCCGAGGGTCCGGGCGCGGAGCCGGCGGTGGCCGCCCCCGCCGCCGATGGCCCTGAGGACGCAGCCCCGGACGGGAACCTGCAGACCCGGGCCCTCGACGCCGGCGACCACCACGCGACGCGCGTGCTCCCCGCCCTGGCCGAGTCCGACCTCGACGCGGACATGACCGACGTCATCGACACCCGTGCGGCGACGCGCGGGGCCGACCGGCGGCCCGCCGCGCATCCGGCGGAGCCGATCGGCCCGCTCGGGCTCGACCCCGCTCCGGCGGACCGGCATCCGGGGCGCGAGTCCCCGCGGCGGCTGCGTCGGGCGGCCCGCCGCCCCGCCCTCGACCTCGGCCAGGGCACCGGCCGGGCCGCGGCGATCGGCGCGGCCGTGACCCTGCTGCTCACCGGCGTCGCCCTGCTGCTGGGCTGGACGCTGGGCTCCGGCGGCCTCGGAGTCGGTGGCGTGGCGGTGGTCCCCGACCTCGACGGGCTGGCCCGGGAGGCGGCGGAGGAACGGCTGACCGCCGCGGGCTTCACCGCGGCGGTCACGGCCCGGCACAACGAACTCCGCACGGAGGGCACGGTCGTCGCCAGCTCGCCCGCGGCCGGGGAGCCGGCGGGGCGCGGCACCCCCGTCGAGCTCACCGTCTCCGCCGGCCCCGCGCCGGTGCCGGTGCCGGACCTGACCGGCGTCGTGATCCGGCGGGCCCACGGCGTGGCCCGGGACGCCCGATTCACCGTGGAGGTCGCGGAGCGCCGCACCGATCCCGCGGTGCCGGCCGGGGCCGTGATCGAGCAGCACCCGGCCCCCGGCGAGCAGGCGACGCCGGGCACCGCGGTCCGCGTGGTGCTCTCCGAGGGCCGCGCCGTGCGCCCGGTGCCGGACGTGACCGGGCAGGATCCGGAGACGGCGCGCACGACGCTGGCGGACGACGGCTGGGACGCCCGCGTGCATCGCCTGCCGCTGCCGCTCGCCGGCCGGGGCGAGTCCCGGGTCCTGCACCAGTCCCCCGCCGCCGGGACCGCCCTGCCCGAGGGCACCGCGGTCCACGTCTGGGTCGGCTGAGCCGGGGCGTGCCCGGCCGCGAGGTCAGGCCCGCGGCGCGCGACGCTCGGGGTGCGAGAGGGCCTCGGTGACCTTGAACGCCATCTCCAGGGACTGCTGGTGGTTCAGCCGCGGGTCGCAGAGCGTCTCGTAGCGGGCGTCGAAGTCGGCCTCGTTGATCGGGTCGGAGCCGCCCAGGCACTCGGCGACGTCGTCGCCGGTCAGCTCGACGTGCATGCCGCCCGGATGCGTGCCGAGCTCGCGGTGCACCTCGAAGAAGCCGCTGACCTCGTCCATCACGTCCTCGAACCGGCGGGTCTTGTAGCCGTTGGCCGCGGTCACGGTGTTGCCGTGCATGGGGTCGGTGACCCACACCGGTTCCAGCCCCGCGTCCCGGACGCCCTCGACGATGCCGGGCAGCACGTCCCGGATCCGCTCCGCGCCCATGCGGGTGATGAAGGTCAGGCGGCCCGGCTCGCGCTCCGGGTCCAGCCGCTCCGCGAGCTCGAGGGCGTCCGCGGTCGTGGTGGTCGGGCCGAGCTTCACGCCGATCGGGTTGCGGACCCGGGAGAGGAAGTCGACGTGGGCGCCGTCCACCTGGCGGGTGCGCTCGCCGATCCACAGGAAGTGGGCGCTCGTGGCGTAGGGGTCGCCGCTGCGCGAGTCCACGCGGGTCAGGGCGCGCTCGTAGTCGAGCAGGAGCGCCTCGTGGGCCGAGTAGAACTCGGTGCGGCGCATGGCCTCGAAGTCCACGCCCGCGGCGTTCATGAAGCGGACCGCGCGGTCGATCTCGGCGGCCATCTCCTCGTACTGGGCGTAGGCCGGGTTGGCCATGAAGCCCTGGTTCCACTGGTGCACGCTGCGCAGATCGGCGAAGCCGCCCTGGGTGAAGGCGCGGACCAGATTCAGGGTGGAGGCGGAGGTGTGGTACGCCTGCACCATCCGCCGGGCGTCGTGCCGGCGGGCCTGCTCGGTGAACTCGTAGCCGTTCACGATCTCGCCGCGGAAGCTGGGCAGCGTGACGCCGTCGCGGGTCTCCGTGTCCGAGGACCGCGGCTTGGCGAACTGGCCGGCGATCCGGCCCATCTTCACGACCGGCATGGAGGCGCCGTAGGTCAGCACTGCGGCCATCTGCAGGATGGTCTTCACCCGGGCGCTGATCCGGTTGGCGGTGGACCCGGCGAACGTCTCGGCGCAGTCGCCGCCCTGCAGGAGGAACGCGCGGCCCTGGGCGACGTCGGCCAGACGGGCGCGCAGCAGGTCGACCTCGCCCGCGAAGACGAGCGGGGGCAGGGCGCTCAGCTCGGCGACGGCGGCGCGGTGGTCGGCCTCGTCCGCCCAGGACGGCGCCTGTGCGATCGGCAGCGAGCGCCAGTGGTCCAGGCCGGGGATGTCGGCGGCGCCCTCCGAGATGGCGGTGCCGAAGGCCAGGATCTTCTCGCGGGGGTCTTCAGTCATGCACACCAGGCTAGGGGCCGCGTGCCGCGCCCCGGTCTGGGCGTCCCCGGATGACGACGCGCGGGCCCCGCTCAGTCGCCGGCGCGCGGCGGAGCGGCCACCCGGCCCGCCTTCACGTCCGCCGCGTAGGTGTCCACGTATTCCTGGCCCGACAGGCGCCGGATGGCCTCCATGATCTCGTCCGTCACCTCCCGCAGCACCCGGCGGTCGTCGGCTGCCGCGGCACGGCCGGAGAAGTCCAGCGGCTCGCCGAAGATCATGCCCAGGCGCCGGATCCGCGGCAGCACGTGGCCGATCGGCTGGACCCGGTCCGTGCCGATCATCGCGATGGGCACCACGGGCACGCCCGAGGCCAGCGCGAGCTTGGCCACGCCGATCTTGCCGCGATGCAGCCGCCCGTCCGGGCTGCGGGTGCCCTCCGGGTAGATCCCGAGCAGCCGGCCCTCCCGCAGCGCCGCGAGGCCCGCGTCCAGCGAGCGCAGGGACGCCTCTCCGCCGGAGCGGTCCATGGGCAGCTGGTTCGCGGCCTCGAAGAACCGGCGGGTGACCCACCCCTTCACGCCCGGGCCGGTGAAGTACTCGTGCTTGGCCAGGAAGTGCACCTGGCGGTCGAGCATGGCCGGCATGAACACCGAGTCCGAGACGGACAGGTGGTTGCTGGCCAGGATCGCCGGGCCCTCGGCCGGCACGTTCGCGAGGCCCTTCACCCAGGGGCGGAACAGCAGGCGGGTGGCCGGAGCCACGGCGAACGTCTTGGCGGACCAGTAGAACGTGGACACGAGGGCCTTCCGGTCGGGGCGGTCGGGTGCCTGCCCATCGTACGGTCCGCCTGCCTTACCCTGGGAGCATGCCCCGCCCCGTCGCCGTCGCCCCCGAAGACCTGCCCCTGCGCCTCATGCCCGCCGCTCCCGCCCGGCGCGACCACTGCGTCGTGCTCCTGCACGGGTTCACCTCGACTCCGGCCTCCGTCCGCGCCTGGGCCGAGGGGCTCGCGGCAGGCGGCTCCCCCGTGAGCGTGCCCCTGCTGCCGGGGCACGGCACGCGGTGGGAGGACCTCGCCGCCACGGGTGCGGACGAGATCCGCGCCGCCGTCCGGGCCGTCGTGGACCTCGAGCTCGCCCGACACGGCCGCGTGGTCATGGCGGGCATCTCGATGGGCGGCGCCCTCGCGCTCGACGCCGCGGCCCACCGACCCGTGGCCGGCGTGCTCGTGGTGAACCCCGCGCTGCGCTTCGCCAGCCCCCTCGCCCCCTTCGCCCCGTTGCTGGCCCCGTTCGTCCCCACGGTCGCCCCGATCGCGGACGACATCGCGGACCCGACGGCACGCGAGCGCGCCTACCCCCGCACGCCGGTGGCCGGCGTCGCCGCCGTCGGCCGCATCCAGCGGGCCGCCCGCCGCGCCCTGCCGCGGATCACCGCTCCCGTGACGGTCTACCGGTCCGCCCGCGACGCCGTCGTGCCCGCCTCGAGCCACCGGACCCTGGTGCGGGGCCTGCGCCAGGCCCCCGTGGAGGTGGTGGGACTGCCCCGCAGCCGCCACGTCGCCACGCTCGACCACGACCTGCCGCTGCTGATCGACCACGGCCGGAGCGCGGTCGCCGCCATGACGACGCACTGAGTCGCGCCCGGACCCCACCGCTGCCGGTTGTAGAGTGTGCGTGACACGACTCACACATACTTCCGTTCCGCCGACCACCGGTCGGCGGGACCGACCCAACGCCCGAGGAGTCCCATGCACGAGATCAGCGAGCCGTACCACCCCCGCCTGTCCCCGGAGGCGAACATCACGGACTTCCTGGAACGCCAGGCCACGGAGCGTCCCGACCACGGCCTCTTCGCGGTGCCCGACGCGCAGGACCAGTGGACGGACGTCTCCGCCCGGGACGCCCGCGAGCGCGTGCGGGCCCTGGCCAAGGGGCTGATCGCCGCCGGGATCCAGCCCGGGGAGACGGTCGGGCTCCTGGCCTCCACCCGCCTGGAGTGGACACTGGTCGACTTCGCCATCTGGTATGCCGGCGCGGTCACCGTGCCCGTGTACGAGACCTCCTCCGTCAGCCAGGTGTCCTGGATCATCGAGGACTCGCACGTGCGCGCCGTCGTGACCGGGAACGAGAACCTCGCCAAGACGGTGCGGGACGCGGTGCAGCGCGAGGGCCTGCCGGAGCTGATCGGCCTGTGGACGATGGACCCGGCCGACGGCGCCCCCGGCTCCGGTCTCGAGGCGCTCGTCGCCCTGGGCACGGACGTCACCGATGAGGAGCTCGAGACGCGCCGGTCCTCCGCCGGCCTGGCCGACCTGGCGACCATCATCTACACCTCCGGCACCACGGGCCGGCCCAAGGGCTGCGAGCTCACGCACGAGAACTTCGCGGAGCTCGTCAACCAGACCCTGTCCTCCTCGCTCGGCGACGTCGTCCGCCAGGACACCTCCACCGTGCTGTTCATCCCCCTGGCGCACGTGTTCGCGCGCTTCGTCTCGGTGCTCACCGTCGCCGCGGGCGCACGCTGCGGGCACGTCTCGGACATCAAGCGGCTCTCGGTCTCGCTGCAGACCTTCCAGCCGAGCTTCGTGCTGGCCGTGCCGCGCGTGTTCGAGAAGATCTACAACGCGGCGCTGCTCAACGCGCAGAGCGGCGGCAAGGAGAAGATCTTCCGCCGTGGCGCGGACGTGGCGATCCGCTGGTCCCGGGCGCTGGACTCGGGCCAGATGACGGCGCCCCTGCGGCTGCAGCGCGCGTTCTACTCCGCGCTGGTCTACCGCCGGATCCGGACGGCCATGGGCGGCCGGCTCGCGTACGCGGTCTCCGGCGGCGGCCCCCTCTCCACCGACCTGGCGCACTTCTTCCGCGGCGTGGGCGTGACCATCCTCGAGGGCTACGGCCTCACCGAGACGACGGCCCCCATCACCGTGGGCCGGCCGGACCGGCTGAAGATCGGCACGGTCGGACACCCCCTCGGCGGCAACCAGGTGCGGATCGCCGAGGACGGCGAGATCCTCACGCGCGGCACGTCGCTGATGCGCGGCTACCACAACCGGCCGGAGGCGAACGAGGAGGCCTTCGAAGACGGCTGGTTCCGCACCGGCGACCTCGGGGCCCTGGACGACGACGGCTTCCTCACGATCACCGGCCGCAAGAAGGAGCTGCTGGTGACGGCCGGCGGCAAGAACGTGGCACCGGCGATGCTCGAGGACGCGATCCGCAGCGACGCGCTCGTCTCCCAGGTGATGGTGGTCGGCGACGGCAAGCCCTTCATCGCGGCGATCGTCACCCTCGACACCGACACCCTGCCCGCGTGGCTCGCCGCGAACGGGCTGCCGAAGGACCTCGACGTCGCTGCGGCCGCACGCGAGGACGCGGTGCGCCGCCACATCCAGGAGGCCGTGGACAAGGCCAACAGCCTGGTCTCGCGCGCCGAGGGGATCCGGGAGTTCCGCATCCTCGACCGCGACTTCTCCCTGGAGGAGGGCCATGTGACCCCGTCCCTGAAGATGCGCCGGTCGGCGATCATGAAGGACTTCGCCGCGCAGATCGCGGACATCTACGGGGAGCCCGCCCCGCACAACTGAACGCCCCCTCGACGACGGCGCCCGGCCCCGCGGCCGGGCGTCGTCGTCCCCGCGGTTCCGGTCAGAGCAGACCGGAGTCCGGCACGTCCAGGCCCAGCAGCGCGTTCTCGACGACCTCGGTGAGGGCCGGGTGGGGCCAGTACTGGCCCCGCGCGAGCCGGTGGGCGTCGATGCCGAACGCCATGCCGGTCACGAGCGGCTGGATGAGGTTCGCGGCCTCGTGCCCCAGGATGTGCCCGCCCAGGATCCGTCCCGTGGCCTTCTCCGCGACGACGGTGCACACGCCCTCGGTGTCCTCCATGGCCCAGCCGTAGGCGACGTCCCCGAAGGACTGGGTCTTCACCGTGATCGCGTCCGCGCCGTAGTCGGCGAGCGCCTGCTCCACCGTGAGACCGACGGAGGCCACCTGCGGATGGGTGAACACGGCCGCCGGCACGGGGCCGAGCGTGTTGGCGCGGAGATCGTCCGGATGCTCCAGGTTGTGCGCGACGACGCGGGCCTCGTGATTGGCTACGTGCTTGAGCTGCCACGTGTTGGCGACGTCCCCGAGCACGTAGACCCCCTCCACCGGAGCACCGTCGGAGAGTGCGCGCTGATGCTCGTCGCTGGCCAGGACGCCGTCGTCGGTGACGTCCAGTCCCGCGGCGGCGGGGTCGAGGCGGTCCGTGTTCGGCGTCCGGCCGACCGCGATCAGCACCGTGTCCGCCTCGATGGCCTCCTCCACGATGCCGGTCTGCTCCTGGCCCTCCGCGCGATCCAGGCGCACCCGGACCCAGCCGTCCGCGGCCCGCTCGGCGTCCTCGACCGGTTCGATCCCGGCCGGGGTCCACCCCGTGCGCAGGTCCCACCGTCGGGCAGCGATCTTCGTGAACGTCGTGGACACGGACATGTCGTGCTGCTTGAGCAGCCGGTGGCCGCGGTTGACCTGGACGACCTCGGTCCCCAGCCCGGCGAAGACGGAGGCGAACTCGCAGGCGATGAACCCGCCGCCCACCACGAGCAGCCGCCGCGGCAGCCGATCCAGTCGCATGACGGTGTCCGAGGTGTGCACCGACGGCAGGTCCAGGCCCGGGATCGCCGGGAGGGTGGGCCGAGACCCCGCGGCGACCACCACCTGGTCCGCCGTGATCTCCCGGCCCGAGGCGGTGCGCACGCGGCGGGGGCCGACGAAGCGGACCTCCTCCTGGATCACGCTCGTGTAGTCCAGATCGTCCCGGCGGTAGCGCAGCCCGTCCCGGCTGATGCCGTCGATGCGCGTGAAGATGCGGTCCCGGATGGCCGGGAAGTCGGCGCCCGTGAACTCCAGCCCCACCCCGAGGCTCCGGGCCTCGGGGGGCAGCGCGGCCAGGCCGGCCGGGTAGGCGTACATCTTGGTGGGGATGCAGCCGACGTTCAGGCAGGTGCCGCCGAACGTGCCGGAGTCGGCGATCACGACGCTCCGGCCCTTCCAGTGTTCGCTGACCAGGGAGTTCCCCGATCCGGATCCGATGATGAGCAGGTCGTGGTGTTCCGCAGCGGTGGCCATGCCCTCCAGGATAGGCGCGGGCCCGGACGCGGTGGCGTCCGGGCCCGTGGGGCGGCCCGCCGGCGGCGGGCTCACGCGGGGCTCACTCGATCACGAGCAGCAGGTCTCCGCCGTTGACGGGCGTGACGCCCTCCGTGACCACGCGGCGCACGGTGCCCGCGACCTGGGCCGTGATCGTGGCCTCCATCTTCATCGCCTCGATCGTGGCCACCGCCTGGCCGACCTCGACGGCGTCGCCCTCGGCCACCTGGACGGTGACCGAGCCCGCGAACGGGGCGGCGACGTGGCCGGGGGTGCCGGGGTCCGCCTTCTCCGCGGTCCGCACGGTGGACTCGATCGAGCGGTCGCGGACGGTCATCTGGCGCAGCTGGCCGTTCAGGGTGACCATCACGGTGCGCATGCCCTTCTCGTCCGGCTCGGAGACGGACATGAGGGTGGCGAGCAGCCGCACACCGCGTCCGAGCGAGATGACGTGCTCGCGCCCGGGGACGAGGCCGTAGAGGAAGTCGCGGGTGTGCAGGGTGACGGTGTCCCCGAACTCCTCGCGGTGCGCCTCGAACTCCTTCGTGGGGCCGGGGAAGAGCAGGCGGTTCAGCACCCCGCGGCGGGTCTGTCCGGCCTCGCCGAGGGCGCTCGAGTCCTCCGCGGAGATCTCCACCATGCCCGCGCCCTCGCGGCGACCCTGGAGGGCCTTGGTCCGGAAGGGCTCCGGCCAGCCGCCGGGCGGGTCGCCGAGCTCGCCGCGCAGGAAGCCGATCACGGAGTCCGGGATGTCGAACTCCTGCGGACGCTCCGCGAACTCCTTCGGGTCCACGCCGGAGCCGACCAGCTGCAGCGCCAGATCGCCCACCACCTTGGAGGACGGGGTGACCTTGACGAGGTGGCCGAGCAGGTCGTCGGCCGCGGCGTACATCGACTCGATGGCCTCGAACCGCTCCCCCAGGCCGAGCGCGATCGCCTGCGTGCGCAGGTTGGACAGCTGGCCGCCCGGGATCTCGTGGTGGTACACGCGGCCGGTCGGGGCGGGCAGCCCCGCCTCGAAGGGCGCGTACGCCGAGCGGACGGACTCCCAGTAGGGCTCCATCGCGGTGGCGGCCTCGAGGCCGAGACCGGTGTCCCGCTCCGTGTGCTCGAGCGCCGCCACCAGGGCGGACAGCGGCACCTGGCTGGTGGTGCCCGCCATGGACGCGGTGGCCGCGTCGACGGCGTCCACGCCGGCCTCCGCCGCTGCGAGCAGGGTGGCCAGCTGACCGCCGGCGGTGTCGTGCGTGTGCAGGTGCACGGGCAGGTCGAACTCGGCGCGCAGGGCGGTGACCAGCTCGCGCGCCGCGGCGGGCCGCAGCAGGCCCGCCATGTCCTTGATCGCCAGGACGTGGGCGCCGGCGTCGACCATCCGGCGGGCGAGGCCCAGGTAGTAGTCGAGCGTGTAGAGCGTCTCCTGGGGATCCGTCATGTTGCCCGTGTAGCACAGGGCCGCCTCGGCCACGGCGGTGCCCGTGGCACGCACCGCCTCGATGGCCGGGGTGATCTGCTCGACGTCGTTGAGCGCATCGAAGATGCGGAACACGTCGACGCCGGACGCCGCGGCCTCGGCCACGAACGCGTCCGTCACCTCGGTGGGGTACGGCGTGTAGCCCACCGTGTTGCGGCCGCGCAGCAGCATCTGGATCGGGATGTTCGGCAGCTCCGCGCGCAGCAGCTCGAGGCGCTGCCACGGGTCCTCGTGGAGGAAGCGCAGCGCGACGTCGTACGTCGCCCCGCCCCAGGCCTCCACCGAGAGCAGCCCCGGCAGGGTGTGCGCGACGGCGGGGGCGGCGGCCAGCAGGTCGCGCGTGCGGACGCGGGTGGCCAGCAGGGACTGGTGGGCGTCGCGGAACGTGGTGTCCGTGACGGCCAGCGCGGTCTGCTCGCGCAGGGTGCGGGCGAAGCCCTCGGGGCCCTGCTCCAGCAGCACCTGACGCCAGCCGCGCGGGGGCACCGCGTCCTCGTTCCGGCTCGGGCCGTCGAAGGGCGAGCGGTCCGGCTCCTGGTGCTTGTCGCCCGGGTGCTCGGGGAGGCGGTCGCGAGGGTCGATGCCCTCGACGCGCGGGCCGTGCGGCTGGTTGACGGTGACGTCCACGAGATACTGCAGGGCCTTGGATCCGCGGTCCTGGGAGCGGTTCACCGTGGCCAGCTCGGGGTGCTTGTCGATGAAGTCCGTGGCGACGTCGCCGCTGACGAACTGCGGGTCGTCCATCACGTTCATCAGGAACGGGATGTTGGTGGCCACGCCGCGCACGCGGAACTCGGCCAGGGCGCGGCGCACGCGGCGCACGGCCGTGGCGTAGTCGCGTCCGCGGCAGGTGAGCTTGACCAGCATGGAGTCGAAGTGGGGGCTGATCTCCGCACCGGCGTAGATGGTGCCGCCGTCGAGGCGCACACCGGAGCCGCCGGCCGAGCGGTAGGCGGTGATGGTGCCGGTGTCCGGGCGGAAGCCGTTGGCCGGGTCCTCGGTGGTGATGCGGCACTGGATGGCGAAGCCGCGGACCTGGAGGGCGTCCTGGGTGATGCCCAGCTCGGGCAGGGTGGCGCCGGCGGCGATGCGCAGCTGCGCGCCCACCAGGTCCACGTCCGTGACCTCCTCGGTCACGGTGTGCTCCACCTGGATGCGGGGGTTCATCTCGATGAACACGTGCTGGCCCGCACGCTCGCCCGCCGTGTCCACGAGGAACTCGACGGTGCCCGCGTTGACGTACCCCATCTCCTTGGCGAAGGCGACGGCGTCCCGGTGCAGGGCCTGCCGGATCTCCTCGTCCAGGTTCGGGGCCGGGGCCATCTCGATGACCTTCTGGTGGCGGCGCTGGAGCGAGCAGTCCCGCTCGAAGAGGTGCACGACGTTGCCCTCGCCGTCGGCGAGGATCTGCACCTCGATGTGCCGCGGCCGCAGGACGGCCTGCTCGAGGAACACGGTGGGGTCGCCGAAGGCGGTGTCCGCCTCGCGCATCGCGGCCTGGAGGGAGCCGCGCAGGTCCTCGCGGCGCTCGACGCGGCGCATGCCGCGGCCGCCGCCGCCGGCGACGGCCTTGACGAAGATGGGGAAGCCGATCTCCTCGGCCTGCTCCAGGAGCCACTCGACGTCGGCGCTCGGGTCCGAGGAGGCCAGGGTGGGGATGCCCGCACGCTTGGCCGCGCGCAGGGCCTCGACCTTGTTGCCGGTCAGCTCGAGGACGTCGGCGGGCGGGCCGACGAAGGTGATCCCGTTCTCAGCCGCGGCACGGGCCAGGCCGGCGTTCTCCGACAGGAAGCCGTAGCCCGGGTAGATCGCGTCGGCCCCGGCGTCCTTCGCCACGCGGATGATCTCGTCCACGTCGAGGTAGGCGCGCACGGGGTGGCCCTCCTCGCCGATGCGGTAGGCCTCGTCCGCCTTCTGGCGGTGGATCGAATTGCGGTCCTCGTAGGGGAAGACGGCGACGGTGCGGGCGCCCAGCTCGTAGCAGGCGCGGAAGGCGCGGACGGCGATCTCGCCGCGGTTGGCCACCAAGACCTTGGAGAAGACGGCGCCGGCTCCGGTCGACCCGGCCGCGTCCTCTGGAGGGGTGAAGTTCTCGACAGGTGCGGTCATGGTTGGGAGTGTGTCACACCGCGCCGGAGTTCCGCCTCATGTCGCGCACAGTCACCGCTGCGAGACGAAAGATGACTGACTCGGCGCTGTGGGGCGCCGACGCCGGCCCGGCCTCGTGCCGGGGCCGGCGTCGGCCGCGGGCGCCCCGCGGAGGAGGGTCAGGCGGAGCGGCGGGCCCGACGCCGCCCGGCCAGCTCGTCCCCCGGCTCGGGGGCCCCGACCACGCTCTCGCGGGGCAGCTCGGCGAGGCTGCCCTCGACCTCGCGCCACACGCGGCCGACGGCGATCCCGAAGACGCCCTGGCCGCCCTGGACGAGGTCCACGACCTCGTCCGCCGAGGTGCACTCGTACACCGAGGCGCCGTCGCTCATCAGGGTGATCTGCGCCAGGTCCTCGACACCCCGCTCGCGCAGGTGGCCCACGGCGGTGCGGATCTGCTGGAGCGAGACGCCGGTGTCCAGGAGGCGCTTGACCACCTTGAGGACGAGGATGTCGCGGAACGAGTAGAGCCGCTGGGAGCCGGAGCCGGAGGCGCTGCGGACCGTGGGGACCACGAGGTCCGTGCGGGCCCAGTAGTCGAGCTGGCGATAGGTGATGCCGGCGGCCTTGCACGCGGTGGGACCGCGGAAGCCGACGTCGTCGCCCCGGGTCGCGCCCTCGTCGAAGAGCGTGCCCTGGGTGCCGAGCGCGGGGGGCCGGCCAGGACCTGCAGTGGGTGTCACGGGGAACCTCCTGGTGCGGGGCCCCCGGTGCGGGGAGGGGGACGCGACCGTCGTGTGCCGCCGGTGACCGTGGCGGCGCTCCCCGGTGACCGTGGGGAGGGCGACGGAGGCGCCCCGGGTGGCGGGGCCCTCTTCCCCTCGAAGGTACGCGCGGGTCCGGGGGCGGTCAACGAAGCCGGCGGCGAGGCCGCGCCGTGTCGCCCCGGCTCCGCTCAGGCGAAGTCCTCGGGGCGCACCGTGTCCAGGAAGTCGCGGAAGTCCTCGACGGCGCGCTCCTGGCCGGCGTCCTCCTCCCCCGTCCGCGCCGGCATGCCGGCGTCCGCGAGCACGGCGGGGCTGCCGAGCACGGGGGCGTCGGCGCGCAGGGCGACCACGACGGCGTCCGACGCGCGGGCGTCGACCCGGGCGCCCGTGGAGAGCACGAGCTCGGCGTGCACGACCTCGCCCCGGACCTCGGTGAGCCGCACCCGCACGACCTCGGCACCCAGGGCGTCGACGGCGGCCAGGAGCAGCTCATGGGTGAGGGGCCGGGGCGCGCGGACGCCCTCGAGCGCGAGCGCGGCGGCGGCGGCCTCGGGCGCGCCCACCCACAGCGGGACCATCGTGCGGCCAGGCGGATCCACCAGCAGGATCACGTGGTGCTGCTCGGGCAGCTCGACGCGCACGCCGAGCACGGAGAGCGGCACGTCGCCGACGTCGTCGGCGGGCACGGGGCGCGGCTCAGTCATCCCACTGCTCCAGCCCCTCGGCCACGAGGGCCGCGTGCAGCCGCAGGCTGGCCTGCGCGATCTCCCGTGCCGAGCGGGCCACGCGGGGGCGGGTGCCGGCGTCGCGGCGGGCCTGCAGCGGGGCGACGGCACGCTCCACCAGGCCCAGTTCGCGGTCGGCGGCGGCCCGCAGCGGGCGCAGGTGCCGGGGCTCCAGGCCGTGGCCCGCGAGCACGACGGCGGCCCGGGCCACGTCCATCGCGTGGCTCGGGTAGCCGCCGTCGGGATCGACGGGCAGGAGCGAGTACTGATCCAGCTCGGCCAGCAGCTCCTCGCCCGCCCCGGATTCGGCGGCGAGCTCGGCACGGGTCCACGACCGGCGGCCCCCGGCGACCTCGCGGCCGAGCCGCTCCGCGTCCGAGGACGCCGGGGCCGCCGCGGTTCCGGGCAGGCCGGTGGGGCGTTCACCGCGGTCCAGCGCGGCCAGGTGTTCGGCGATCACCTTGAGCGGCAGGAAGTGGTCGCGCTGCAGGGCGAGGACGAACCGGAGCCGGTCCACGTCCTCGGGCCGGAAGCGCCGGTAGCCGGCGCTGGTCCGCTCGGGCAGCACGAGGCCACGCTCCTCCAGGAAGCGCACCTTGGACGCGGTGACGCCGGGGAATTCGACTTCGAGGGAGGCTACGACCTCGCCGATGCCCAGCCGGCCCGCAGGGCGGGCGGTGGGGACGGCGTCGGGGCGCGGGCGCGGATCGGTCACGAGGATGACGGCTCAGCCCCGCGCCGGCCCGGCGTAGTACGTGAGCCGGTACTTGCCGATCTGCACGTGCATCCCGGAGCGCAGCAGGATCTCGTCCACGCGGTCGTGGTTCACGAAGGTGCCGTTGAGGGAGTTCAGGTCCACGAGCCGGTGGCCGCCGTCCTCGGCCCGGAACTCCGCGTGACGACGGGAGACGGTGACGTCGTCGAGGAAGATGTCCGCGTCCGGGTGGCGCCCCACGGAGACCACGTCCTCGTCCAGCAGGAAGCGGGCCGACTGGTCCGGGCCCTCGTGGGCGAGCAGCAGCGCGGAACCGGCCGGGAGGGCGCGGATCGCGTCCGACTCCTCACGGGTGAGGTCCGCCGAGACCAGCGGCGCCAGCTCGGTGAGGTTGATGGCGGATGTGGACAGGTCCGGTTCACGTCCGGGCTGGTTCATGGGGTGCTCCTGTGCGGGGGCCGGCGCCGCGGCGCCGGAGGGAGAGACGAAGGGGACGCCGTCGCCCCGCCGGCCGGCGGCGGGGCGCCGGCGGACGGGGCTCAGCTGGTGTGCGAGGCGTAGCCCTCGGCGTCCATGAGGCCCTCGAGCTGGGCCTCGTCCGCGAGGGTGATCTCGAACAGCCAGCCGCCCTCGTAGGGGGCGGAGTTGACCAGGCCGGGCTCGCCGTCGAGCTCGTCGTTGACGGCGGCCACGGTGCCGGAGACCGGGGCGTAGATGTCCGAGACGGACTTCGTGGACTCGACCTCGCCCACCGCGGTGCCCGCGGTGACCTCGGTGCCGACCTCCGGCAGGTCCACGTACACGACGTCACCCAGCGCATCCTGGGCGAAGTCGGTGATGCCCACGCGGACCGTGCCGGCGGCACCGGCCTCGGCGATCCACTCGTGCTCGGCGGAGTACTTCAGGCCTTCGGGGATGGAGCTCATGGAGTGCGCGTCCTTTGTGTGGTCGGGAGGGATGACGTCGTCTCGCAGACTACCGAGCGGCGCGTGATTCGCGCCACTGGCGTGCTCAGAGCACGCCGCGCATGCCGCGACGCACCGGCTTGGCGATGGCCAGCACGATCAGGCCCACGCCGAGGGTGACCGCACCGATCGTGCCGAAGTAGCCCACCTCGTTCTGCTCCGAGTAGGAGCCGGCCAGGGAGCCGGCCAGGGCCGTGCCCAGGGCGACGGACAGGTTGTACAGCGACACCATCATCACCGGGAAGCTGCGCGGGGCGACCTTGGTGGCCAGGGAGAGGCCCACCGGGGAGACGAGCAGCTCGCCCATGGTGCAGACGAAGAGGATCAGCGTCAGCCACAGCAGCGGCACGGCGGCGATGTCGGCCACCGGGATGAACAGCAGGAAGGCGATGCCGATCAGGACGATGCCGATGCCGAACTTCACCGGGGTGGCGGGCTGGCGGGTGCCCAGCTTGGTCCACAGCGCGGCGAACACCGGGGCGAACACGATGATGAAGATCGGGTTGATGGAGTTGACCCACTCCATGGGCATGAGCCAGCCGAACAGGTTCCGGTCGAGGCGGTGCTCGGAGTACAGCGCGATCACGGTGAACTGCTGCTGGAAGAGGGCGAAGAACACGGACGTGCCGATGAACAGCGGGATGAACGCCTTCACGCGCGAGCGCTCCTCCTCCGAGACCTTCGTCGAGGTCAGCAGGACCGCGAAGATCGCGATGGCCGCGACGGCGGCGAGCACGACGACGGCGTCGGAGAGGTTGTCCAGGGTGATGACGTCCGTGAGGAACAGGGCCACGACGACGGCGACCATCCCCAGGCCGATCAGGCCCCAGCGGCCGTACTGCGACCGCGGCAGCGGATCCGGGACCCGGTGCACGTCCGTGGGCAGGTTCTTGCGGGTCAGGGCGTACTGCGTCAGGCCGATGGCCATGCCGGCGGCGGCGAGGCCGAAGCCCACGTGGAAGCCCATCGTGTCGCGCGCCAGGCCGGTGAGCAGCGGGCCGAAGAGGGCGCCGATGTTCACGCCCATGTAGAAGATGGAGAAGCCGGCATCGCGCTTGGGGTCCTCGCGGGAGTACAGGGAGCCGACGAGGTTCGTGGCGTTGGCCTTGAGGCCGCCCGAACCGACGGCGACGAGCACGAGGCCCAGGGTCAGGCCCGGGACGCCCGGGACGAGGGCCAGCGCGATGTGGCCCAACATGATCCCGACGGCGCTGACGAACATGGTGCGCTCGGAACCGAGCAGGCGGTCGGCGACCCAGCCGCCGAGGATGCAGAACACGTACACCATGCCGCCGTAGGCGCCGACGATGCCCGTGGCCACGGCCGGGTCGATCCCGAGGCCGCCCTCCGCGGCGGTCCAGGACATGTAGTACACGAGCATCGCCTGCATGCCGTAGAAGGAGAAGCGCTCCCACAGCTCCACGGAGAACAGGTTCGCCAGCGGGCCGGGCTGGCCGAGGAACGGGCGGCCGCGCCAGTCGGGGGTGGCGTCGTCGGGACGGGTGGCCGTCGACGCCGCCACGCGGGCGGACGGCTCGACGTCGGGCACGCGGCCCGCGAGAGGATTCTGGGGATTTTCCACCGATCTACTGTCCTCCCCTGAGGGAGCCAGAGCAAACTCCCCGCCCGATGACGCCGATCACATCCGCGGCCCGGGCGGCGTACGTCCTAGAGTGGAGGCCGTGTCCGTCACCTCCGAGATCGCCCGTGCCCGCTCGCTCATCCGTGTGGTCCCCGACCATCCCAGCCCGGGCGTGGCCTTCCAGGACATCACGCCCCTGCTCGCCGACGCCCGCGCCCTGAGGGAGTGTGTTGAGGCCCTGGTGGCGCCGTTCGAGGGGCGGTTCGACCTCGTGGCCGGCCTCGAGGCCCGCGGGTTCCTGCTCGCCGGGGCGGCCGCCGTCCTGACAGGCACCGGCCTCGTGCCGCTGCGCAAGGCCGGGCGCCTCCCGGCGCCCGCAGCCCGCGCGGACTACACGCTGGAGTACGGGACCGCGAGCATCGAGGTCTCCGAGGACCTGCGGGCCGGGTCACGGGTGCTCCTGCTCGACGACGTCCTCGCCACGGGCGGCACCCTCGCCGCCGGCCGACGGCTCATCGAGGCACGGGGTGCGGAGGTGGTGGGCGCGGCCTGCCTGCTGGAACTCAGGGCCCTCGGCGGCCGGGCCGTCGTGCCGGACACGCACGTGCTGTTCGCAGCCTGAACCGCCCGCCCGACCGACGGGGAGTGGCGGCAAAGGTGGCCCGGCCCCGGGTACGACGAAGCCGGAGCCCTGCGCTGCAGGACTCCGGCCTCGTGAATGTGGTCGGGCTGCTGCGAAACTACTGCCAACAAGCGCGGAGAACCGCGGAACTGGCCGAGCTCCTGGCCACGGCACGCGAGTCGACGCGGAGCCCGGGCGACCGCCTGGGCTGACCCCGTTTCGTAGGTCCAGTCGTTATGAGAGTCGTCCTGTTGCCCGCGGTCGCGGGCAGGGAGACTGGTCAGATCATGACGAACAGCAGGAAGCGTCACACCCCCGAGCAGGTCGTCCGTAAGCTCGGGCAGGCCGACAGGATGCTCGCCGATGGTCAGGACGTCGCGGCGGTGTGCCGGGAGCTCGGGGTGTCCGAGCAGACGTACTACCGGTGGCGGAACCAGTACGGCGGCCTCAAGGCCGACGACGCAAAGCGCCTGAAGGAGCTGGAGAAGCAGAACGCGACCCTGAAGCGTCTGCTCGCGGAAGCGGAGCTGGAGAAGGCCGCGCTCAAGGAGCTGGCTGAGGGAAACTTCTAAGCCCGGACAGGCGCCGCGCCGCCGTCGATCACCTCAAGCGCAAGTTGCGGGTGAGCGAACGGATGGCGTGCCGTCTGGTCGGGCTGAGCCGCTCCGCGTACCGGCGACCGCTCAAGGGCGACACGGTCGCGGACCCGGATCGGGCGCTCAGGAAGTGGCTGCGCGCCTGGGCGAAGGACCATCCCCGCTACGGGTATCGGCGGGCGTATCACGACGCCCGCGCCGAGGGGTGGGTGGTGAACCACAAGAAGATCCAACGCCTGTGGCGTGACGAAGGGCTCCGGGTCCCGCAGCGGCGTCGACGCAAGCGCGTCGGGTCCTCGACCGTCGACGCGCCGACGGCGGACGCGCCGAACGTGGTGTGGGCGGTGGACTTCCAGTTCGACGCCGACGAGCACGGACGACCGATCAAGATCTGCTCGATCGTCGACGAACACACCCGGGAGTGCATCGGCGGGCTCGTGGAGCGCTCGATTACCGCCGACCGACTCACCGCCCACCTCGAGGACCTCGTCGCCGCCCGGGGCGCCCCGGCGGTGCTCAGGTCGGACAACGGGCCGGAGTTCATCAGCGAGGCGATGGCCGACTGGGCCGGCACCCGCACCGGCCTGTCCTACATCCCTCCGGGCTCGCCGTGGCGCAACGGGTACGTCGAGTCGTTCAACAGCCGGATCCGCGACGAGTGCCTCAACATCAACAGCTTCTACTCGCTGCTGCACGCACAGGTCATCATCGGCGACTGGAAGGACGAGTACAACCACCACCGCCGGCACTCCTCGCTCGGCTACCTAACCCCAGCCGAGTACGCTCGGCAGTGCACCCATCAAATGGAAACCGACGACTCACAGAACGTCCGGACCGAATGAAGGGGGCGGCTCACGGCCCTGAGCGTCGGGAGAGTTCGCCATGCGTTCAACGGTCGGGTCTGCGGCCTCCAGACGCAAGCGACCCGCGATCTCGTTCGGCATCCATGACGCTGCGAGGTCGGCGTTGACGCGGGCCTCGAGTACCGGGTCCTTTGCCACTTTCCGGACCTGTGGGCGAGAGCGCTGGCGTTGCGCTTTCACGTCCGCGGTCACGGCTTGATAGCCGCGCGTCTTCGTCGAGTTCGGTCGAAGCTCTCTGGAGACCACCGAAGGGCATCTACCCAGGTGAGACGCGATCTTCCGGACTCCCCACCCGGCCTTCGATCCCGTCGAGATCTCCATCCGCTCCGTGAACGTGAGTCGCCGCCGCACCATCCCAGGCCTCCTCGCCTCGAGCCCCCACCGACCGGGAGTGTTGCTACGACGCTATGACACCACCAACCGACAGTCATCTCTTGCCGATTTACATTCAGCCGACGACCTGAATGAAGCCAGCAGCCGAATGCACTCGACGGTCTACGTCGAAGTCGTGGTCTGGTCCAGGTCTCGGCGTCCCTTGCGGAGCCCGATTTCGTAGGCTGTAAAGGAAATGAGCGTCAGTGCGATTAACGGCAGCACGAACCACGCCATGGCTACGGTGAATCCCTCCAGTGCATCGTGCGCTGTGGCAGCCAGCACAAGGTATCCGGTGTAGGCGGCGTACAAAACCACGAACAAGCCGCCCTCCCAACGCGCCACCGCGAAGCCCGTGAACGCGATCGGCAGTAGTGCCACTGCGGCCGCCAGCATTACTGGGATATCGAAGGCCACTGCGGCGCCGGATACGGGAATGCCCTCAAGAGAGATGAGCGCGGTTAGTCCTAGCACTACCCCTATGTTGAAGATATTGCTGCCGACCACGTTGCCCACCGCTAGGTCGCGTTCACCGCGACGCACGGCAATGATGGACGTCGCCAGCTCGGGCAGCGATGTCCCGACAGCCACAACGGTCAGTCCGACCACGAGGCTGCTTACGCCCAACGTGGTGGCTATGTTCACTGCTCCTTCCACGAGCAGCGTGGCACCGGCGACCAGCAACGCGACCCCCAGCAGCACAAAGAAGAGCGACCTGCTGACCGAGGCGCCTAGCGCAGCCCCTTCCTCGTCGGCTGGATCGACGGTTGCCGAATCTCCTGTCCCTTCCCGGGCATTCACCGCGGTCTTGGCGTCCCGCCGACTAATCACCACGGACATTATGGTGTGGACCACCACACCGAAAAATAGTATCAGCCCGTCCACCGCACTGATCCTCCCATCCAGGGACACAAGGAGCAGTAGAACTGACAAGACGACCATCAGGGGCAGGTCAAAGCGGATCAGCCTCCGCTTTACAGCGAGGGGAACGACCAGCGCGGACAGTCCCAGGATGAGCAGGACATTAATGATGTTGCTGCCAACCGCATTGCCCACGGCAAGCCCCGGTTCATCACGCAGTACAGCACCGACGCTCACTGCGAACTCGGGTGCCGACGTCGCCGCTGACACTACGGTGAGACCGATCACCAATGACGAAATCCCGAAACGTCCGGCCAGTGCTGACGCCCCACGCACCAAAAATTCCCCACCCAAGACCAGCAGCACCAGTCCGGCCACGATCCGTCCAATATCAAGCGCATCCATGAGTAGGAGTGTACGGACCACAGTTCAGGCCCTGCCACGAGCACCCGCTGACCTCGAGATTTCACTGGGGTGTGGTCTCGACGGGTGGGCGTCATAGAGAAAGGTGCTCCTGGCCTGGGATGATACGGGGTGTCGAGTCTCGTAATCCCTGGCCGGAAGGAGCACCTTTCAGGTGTCCCACCCTACCGTGTTCTTCTACCCCCGCCCGCGTGTGGACGTCGCTGAGGTCCCGGCGGCCTCGCATGCGGGCGCGGTGCTGCTGACCGACACGATCCACGCCACCGGCCTCGCCTCTTCGCTGCGTGAAGCGTTGGGTTCATGGACGAAACCGCTGGCCGAGCATCACGCCTCCAAGGTCCTGCTGGACCTAGGGCATGTCTGACAATCGTTTTGACCATGCGAGCACAGCATTCAGGACCACAGCGGCCCTGTAGATGATCGCGTACTTGTCATACCGGGTCGCCAGACCCCGCCACTGCTTCAGGTGAGCGTACTGACGCTCGATGACGTTGCGGCCCTTGTAGGCGTCCGCGTCGAGGCTGACGGGGCGCCCGCCGCGGGCACCGCGCCGTCTGCGGTGGCCCTGCTGGTCGGCCGGTTCGGGGATGACCGCTTTGATCCCACGGGCACGTAGGTGAGTGCGGATCGCCCGGGAGGAGTACGCCTTATCGCCCAGCACCGCCGCAGGGCGGGTCCGGGGCCGCCCTACTGGCCGGGTCACGCGCAGCTGCTCCAGAAGAGGAAGCAGCATCGGGGAGTCCCCTGCCTGGCCGGGGGTGATCAGGCTGACCAGCGGCAGCCCGGTCCCGTCCACGAGCTGATGGATCTTCGTGCTCAGCCCGCCACGGGAGCGCCCGATGCCGTGATCGGCCGGCTCCTCACGCGGATTCTTGTAGTTCGACCCATCCCCCTGTGAGGCGGGTGATGTTCGTCGCGTGCTGATGCGCGCGGGCGATCGTGGAGTCCACCGAGACCGACCAATCGATCAGGCCTTCGGCGTCAGCGGCGGCGGTCAGCGTGGCCAGCACCGTGTCCCATGTGCCTTCTTCGGCCAAGCGCCGATGCCAGGTCCACACGGTCTGCCAGGGCCCGTAGACCTCGGGCAGATCCCTCCAAGCGATTCCGCACCTGTATCGGTAGATGATCGCCTCCACCATGGTGCGGGCGTCGGCGAACGGCCTGCCGGCGCGGCCGGTCCGGGTCGGGAGCATCGGGGCGATCAACTCCCATTGGGCGTCAGAGAGCATCTGGAACCGGGACATGTCCCCAGGGTCTCAGCTGACTCGTGCATCTATTCTCAGACACGCCCTAGCGATGACTCTCGCGGTGGGCGGGGAGGTCGCCCGTGACACCGACCTGCTGCGGTGCGAGCCGGGCCTGTTCGGTGACGTCGCCTCGGCCCCAACGATCTCCCGCACGCTCACCACCCTCGCTGAGGACGCGCCCGCCGTGATGACCGCGATCGCCAGGGCTCGCAGGACCGCGCGCGAGCAGGCCTGGGCCCTGGCCGGCGAGCATTCCCCGGCCGAGGGGACGAGCGCGAAGACCCCGCTGGTCATCGACCTCGACGCCACCCTGATCAACGTCCACAGTGAGAAGGAGCAAGCCGCCCCGACGTTCAAACGCGGCTTCGGCTACCACCCTCTGTACGCGTTCCTGGACCACGGCAGCGAAGGAACCGGGGAACCGCTCGCGATCCACCTTCGCCCCGGCAACGCGGGCTCGAACACCGCCAGCGATCACATCGCCGTCACCCGTCTGGCCCTTGCGCAGCTCCCACCGGCCCTGCTGGGCCGGGGCGGGCGGGGATCGAAAAAGGTCCTGATTCGCACCGACGGGGCCGGCGGCCCCAAGGACTTCGCGGGCTGGCTGGAGCGGCAGCGTCTGGCCTACTCAGTCGGGTTCACCCTCCCCGCGAACACTCCTGACCTGTTGGAACGTATTGATGAGGCGAAGGCGTGGACTCCTGCCTACGACACCGACACCGAAGGGATCCGCGATGGGGCATGGGTCGCGGAACTGACCGGACTACTGGACCTGCCCGGGTGGCCCCCGGAATGCGGGTAACCGTAAGGAAGGAACGCCCCCACCCCGGAGTGCAGCTACGGATCACCGATCACAAAGGGATGCGGATCACTGCGTTCGCGACCAACGCCCCACGCGGCCAGCTTCCAGTGCTGGAGCTGCGTCACCGCCGCCGCGCGCGCTGCGAGGACCGGATCCGCAACGCCAAGGACATGGGCCTGATGAAGTTCCCGCTGCAGGGATTCGCGCAGAACCAGGTCTGGTGCCAGATCGTCCAGCTCGCCGGCGTCATCGTCGCCTGGATGCAGGCCATCGCGCTGGCCGGCCATGATGCACGTCGCTGGGAGCCCAAACGGTTTCGCGCACGGTTGTTCGAGATCCCCGCGACCATCGTGCGCCGCTGTCGGCACAAGATCCTGCATTCGAGGCTCATCGCATTTGAGGGTGTAGCAAGGGTCTGAAGCCGCCTGATTCGAGGAGGCTGCGGGCGATGTAGTTGGTGAGGTTGCGGAAGCCGAGGGCGGAGCCGCGCAGGTGTTCGAGCCGGCCGTTGATCGCCTCCGTCGGACCGTTGCTGGTGCCCAGTCGCTCGAAGAACGCCAGCACGTCGGCGGCGCGTTTGGTCAGTGTCCGGCCGAGCTTGCCCAGTTCCTCGAGGGTGTCGGGGACCTTCTTGCTCAGCGCCGCGATCACCTTCTCCATCTTGGCCTTAGCCTTTGCGCGGTCGAATTCTCGATACGCGGCGACCATGGCCTGGTAGATCTCCCAGGCCGCTTCGACCGCGGCGTGCTTCTCGTGGGCGAAGAGGACGCTGAGGTGTTCTTTTTGGCGGTCGGTCAGCAGGCTCATCCCGGTGTGGAGGGTGCGGCGCAGTTGCGTCCGGCAGAGTGGTGTACGAATCCCGCAGCACGTTGACTCCGGTTGGCGTGTCGACCGCGAAGTAGAAGCGGTCACCGCGGGAGGCTTTCGAGGAAACTCTCACATCCCACTCGAAAGGGACACCCGCGATGACCGCTCCCCACGATATCGACCCCCAGGCGTTTCTGTCCGATCTGCTCACCCAGGCCTCGCCGGACTTGATGCGTCAGATGCTCACCACCTTCATCAATGCCCTGCTGTCGGCCGAGGCTGACAGCGTGTGCGGCGCCGCCTACGGCGCCCGCTCGGATGAGCGCACCAACCGGCGTAACGGCTACCGGCACCGGGACCTGGACACCCGCGCCGGCACCATCGACGTCGCGATCCCGAAACTGCGCGAAGGCACCTACTTTCCCGACTGGCTCCTGGAGCGGCGCCGCCGCGCCGAGGCAGCGCTGACCACGGTGGTCGCCACCTGCTACCTGCTCGGCGTCTCCACCCGCCGGATGGACAAACTGGTGCAGACTCTCGGCATCACGGGCCTGTCGAAATCGCAGGTCTCAGAGATGAGTAAAGACCTGGATGCACCGGTCGAAGCGTTCCGCACCCGGCCGCTCGATGCTGGGCCGTATCGGTTTGTCGCCGCCGACGCGCTCGTGCTCAAAGTGCGTGAACACGGCCGGGTCGTCAAGGTCGCCGCCATGGTCGCCACCGGCATCAACAACGACGGCTACCGCGAGATCCTCGGCCTGCAACTGGGCACCGCGGAGACCAGGGAGGGGTGGCTCGGGTTCTTCCGTGATCTGGCTGCCCGCGGCCTGTCGGGGGTGGAGCTGATCACCTCCGATGCCCATGCCGGGCTGGTCGAAGCGGCCGGGGCGGTGTTCGGGACGGCGCAGTGGCAGCGCTGCCGCACCCACTACGCGGCCAACCTGATGGCGGTGTGCCCGAAGTCGCAGTGGCCCGCGGTGAAAGCGCTGCTGCACAGCGTCTACACCCAGCCCGACGTCGAGGCGGTGATCGCCCAGTACGAGCACATGATCGACAGCCTGGCCACCCATCTGCCGGCCGCTGCCGAGCACCTCGAGGGCGCCCGCGATGAGGTGCTCACGTTCACGAAGTTCCCGAAGGAGGTGTGGAAGAAGATCTGGTCGAACAACCCGAACGAACGGCTCAACAAGGAGATCCGGAGACGCACCGACGTCGTCGGCATCTTCCCCAGCCGAGTCGCGGTGATTAGACTCCTCGGCGCGGTGCTGGCCGAGCAGCACGACGAATGGACCGAATCACGGCGCTACATGAGCCTGGAATTGCTGACCGCGACCGACACGATGCTCGCCGAAGCAGCCGCGAAAGCCGCGGCTGAACAAGCCGCCCTACAGGTCAGCGACACCATGACCGACGACCCCGGCCACGCGGCACTCGCCGCCTGACAACCCACCCGACCACGAGGAACCCGACAAAGCCTCGATACACCACTCAAAAGGACTTGACCATGGCTATGCCCGAGACCGACCTGCTGCGCATCGGCCGCTGGTGCCGTGAACGCGTGCCCGAGCACCTGTGGGATCAGGTGAGAGTAGAAGCCGAGATCGCCGACCGGCACGTCACGATCATCGAGACGCGGCCGCCGTGGGACGGGCAGGGCGACTGGACGCGGTTCCCGGTCGCGCGCCTGCGATACACCGTCAAGACCGGCCAGTGGAGCATCTACTGGCGTGACCGGCACATGAAGTTCCACGAGTACACGAAGAGGCGCCCGACGAAGAACGTCCAGAGTCTGCTCGACTACATCGGCAGCCACCAGGATCCGATCTTCTGGGGCTGAGAGCTCCCACGGCCGTGTCGGTACTCACCGCTACGGTCGGGAGTATGAGCGAAGAGCAATGGGATGAAGCGGCCTTCCGCGCATCGATCCCGGCCGCGCGCGAGAAGGTTGAGTTTGCCGCAAGGTTCTGCGAGATCGGCCCCTCACAGCCCCGCTGGGATAGTCACCGTCCCGTCGTCGAGTTGATCTTCTATCTCTGCAAGCTCGACTACGACATCAAGGTGCTCCTGCTGCCTTCCTGACCGATTGAAGCGCCCTGGGTTTGTTGGAGACTCCTGACCTTGGAAACGAGGATGGAGTTATGCCGAAAGAGCAGACAGCGGGGAAGCCGACGACGCGTCGGTATTCGCCGGAGGAGAAGGCCGCGGCGGTCCGGATGGTGAGGACGCTGCGTGCCGAGCTGGGGACCGAGCATGGGACCGTCAATCGGGTCGCGACGCAGCTCGGGTACGGGGTCGAGTCCGTGCGGATGTGGGTCAAGCAAGCCGACATCGACGACGGCGTCACCTCTGGCGTGAGCAGCGCTGAGGCGCGGCGGGTGCGTGAACTGGAGCAGGAAGTCCGGGAGTTGCGGCGGGCCAACGAGGTCCTCAAGCGTGCTGCGTCTTTCTTCGGGGCGGAGCTCGACCGCCACTACCGGAAGTAGTCGCGTTCATCGACGCGAACAAGGATGACCTGGTCGACGCTCGCCGGCTCGGAGTCGAGCTCATCTGCAGGCTGCTGCAGGTGGCTCCGAGCAGCTACTACGCCGCCAAGACCCGCGCCCCCTCGGCTCGCGCGGTGCGGGACGAGGAGCTGATCCCGCAGCTGGTCGAGCTCTAGGAGACGAACTACCGCGTCTACGGGGTCAGAAAGCTCTGGAAGACCGCGCGTCGCGCCGGGATCGACATCGGCCGAGATCAGACGGGCCGGCTCATGCGCGCCGCAGGGATTAAGGGCGCGACCAGGTCGAAGCGGGTGAAGACGACCCGGCCAGATCCGACCGCGGCGCGGCACCCGGACCTCGTGAAGCGGGAGTTCACCGCGCCTGCCCCGAACCGGCTCTGGGTCACCGACCTGGCGTTCGTGCCGACGTGGGCCGGCGTCGCGTACGTCTGCTTCATCGTCGACGCGTTCTCCCGGATGATCGTCGGGTGGCGGTGCGCGTCACACATGCGCACCGAGATGGTCCTCGACGCGATCGAGATGGCCCGCTGGTCCCGCGGCGCTCGCCACGAGGACCTGCGCTGCCACAGCTGTCAAGGGCCATTGAGTTCTGCCCATAGGCGGCCAGTGTTTCTTCCCGCTGGTGGCCATCAGAACTGCCCACTGGTGGCCAGCTGGTTTGCCCGTTTGGGTGGTGGTGCTGGCCACCGTGATGGG
>NZ_JAPVLT010000004.1:0-264673 GCF_027158145.1 Micrococcus sp. H39-S4 | reverse complement strand
TCCCATCACGGTGGCCAGCACCACCACCCAAACGGGCAAACCAGCTGGCCACCAGTGGGCAGTTCTGATGGCCACCAGCGGGAAGAAACACTGGCCGCCTATGGGCAGAACTCAATGGCCCTTGACATCCCGGGGAGGGCTGAGCACGAAGATCCATCAGCTCGTCGATGGGACCGGGCTGCCGCTGGTCAGCCTGATCACCCCCGGCCAAGCCGGGGACTCCCCGATGCTGCTGCCGCTGCTGGGGCGGCTGCGCGTGGCACGGCCGGTAGGGCGGCCCCGGACCCGCCCCGAGGCGGTGCTGGGCGACAAGGCGTACTCCTCCCGGGCGATCCGCACCCACCTGCGTGCCCGCCGGATCAAAGCCGTGATCCCCGAGCCGGCGGATCAGCAGGGCCACCGCAGGCGCCGCGGCTCGGCCGGTGGCCGTCCCGTGGGCCTGGACTCGCAGGCTTACAAGGGCCGGAACGTGATCGAGCGCCAGTACGCGCACCTGAAGCAATGGCGGGGCCTGGCAACCCGGTACGACAAGTACGCGATCGTCTACCGGGCCGCCGTGGTGTTGAACGCTGTGCTCGCGTGGTCCAAACGATTGTCAGACATGCCCTAGCTCTCGTTCCGTCTTCGGGAGAGGCTGGCGAGGTACTCGTTGTAAGAGTCGAGTTCGGCGTCCTCGGCTTTCTGTCGCTGTCTCGAGGTGCGCACGTCGCGGGCTCGCCAGCGGGACAGGCAGACGATGAGCACTACGAACATCGGCAGCTCCGCGTAGGTCCATACCAGCGTGCCGGCGATCGCCTGGTCGATGACGGGGTCATGGCTGCCTGTGGGGGTGGCGTATGCGCTGAACAGCGGTGTGGCGGTACGGAGCAGGATCAGGCCGAAAATGGCGTGGATCTGGATCTCGACGGCGATATCGACGAATCGTGCGGCGAAGGAGGGTTGGCGCGGTAGCGGATCGGAGGACCATAGCGGTGTTGCCGAGACGATGCCGAGGACGAGGATGACGAAGAGCAAGGCGTCCTGGCCGAAGGGGATGCGCATGATGACGCTGATCGCGTCGGTCAGGTAGAGGACCGGGTACAGCAGTATCGCAATGACGATGGCGACCACAGGGTGCAGTGCGGCGCTCCAGAATCGTGAGCGCAGTCCCCCGTGCGCGGCACGGAGCACGAGACGCCCGAGGCCGGTGTGCGGTGTGCTGCGCAGGAGCAGCAGCCCGGGTGACCCTGCGATGAGGAGCGGCGGAACGACGGTCAGCAGGGTGATCTGCTGGAACACCAGCGCTGTGATGGATTCCGTCGCGAGACGGTTCACACCGAACATCGTGATAGCGAAGATCAGGGCGCACCCGATCAGGAACGATGCTGTGCGGGCGATCGCCCAACGGCGCCTGTTTCGCCACATCCAGATCGCTCCTCGCAGATACAGTGCCGCGAACAGCAGAGCGGCGATGCCGACGGGTGAGCCGGTGAGGGGTTCGAACGTGACCCACTGGTCGATCGGCGGCACAGCGAATTTCCCTTCATCGAGGCGATCAAACGTCGGCGACTTCGGCCGCGGTGGTGGTGCCGGAGCGGGGTCAGGTGAGGCCGGAGTAGGAGTGGGGCCTTGGCCCTTGATCGTGGACACGGTGTCGGTTCGGTTATGCCGCTTCCGCAAGCGGCACCGGCTCCCAGGGCAACCAGGTACAAGGGAATCTGCCACCGCTCCAGCCAGCCGATCATGTACTTCCTTTCCGGGCGAGGACCTTGCCTCCATCCTCACGGAGCTGCCCGGTTGTCGCGACGTGGCGGTAGAGGGCCTGTTGGACAAGGAACCTACTGCCTGCCCTTCTCGGTTTCCCAACCTGTGTCCGGCTTTGCCGACAGCTCGGCTCCTCACGCCTCAGGTAGTGCCCGAGCGCCAGCCCTGCTTGGCGGGCGCCGATCACTAGCACGTCGGTCTTGGCCATGGTGTGGTTTCTCCTCGTTGCGGGCGCGTGGGCGGGCCGTAGTGCGGCTGGTGTGTCAGTAACCGGTGAGGGCCGGGAAGAAGGTCCAGAACACCGAGGCGGCCACGGCCACATAGGCGATGGCCACCAGGGTTCCGGCCCAGCCGGCGGAGAACCGCACCACCGCGGCGTGCGCGGGGATCACGCCGTGGGCGAGGTTGCGCACGGTGAGCAGGATGAACAGCGGGATCATCGCCGCCCACACGATCATGCAGTACAGGCACAGGATGTGGATCTCGAACAACGCCTGGGACCACAGCCAGATGGTGAACACCGTGCCGGCGGTGACCCCGGCCTGCAGGCCGGCCCAGTACCAGCGCCCGGGGCTCGCCCCGGAGAGGGTCACCATGGCGGTGGTGATGACCACGGCGAACGCCACGATGCCGATCAACGGGTTGGGGAAGCCGAACAGCTCGGACTGCCAGGTCCCCATCACCTTCCCGCAAGACACCCAGGGGTTGATGTCACAGCTGGTGATGTACCCGGCATCCTCGTACAGCTCCAGGCGTTCGAGCACCAGGATCGCCGAGGCCACCCAGCCGACCACCCCGGTGATCAACAGCACCAGGCCGAACGGACGGTGCCGGGCGACAGTCGGTATCCCCGCTACGTCGGAGGCCTGCCCGGTACCGGCAGGGCGGTCGGTGGTGGTCGTGGGGATCGTCACGGGTGAATTGGTGTCGGTGTCGGGGACACTCATGGGCCCGGTCAGTCCGTCGTGGCGGCGGCGTCGACCTCGGCGCGGAACTGCTCGAGGGTGTTCAGAGTGAGCATCTGTCCGTCCAGGAAGAAGGTCGGGGTGCCCTGCACGCCCAGCGCGGTCCCGTCGGCCACGTCGGCCTCGATGCGGTCGCGGGTGGCCGGGTCAGCCACCGCGGCATCGTAGGCGGCCATGTCCAGGCCGAGATCCTCGGCGTAACCGCGGAACACCGGGCTCCGGTCCTCAGTGGTATGGCTCCACTGCTCCTGGGTGTCGAACATCTGCTGATACATCGCCTCGTACTGTCCCTGCTGGCCGGCGGCTTCCACGGCTACGGCGGCGGTCATCGAGTTGGGATGTCCGGGCAGCGGGAAGTAGCGGTGCACAAAGGTCACCGTGTCGGCGTACTCGGCGCGCAGTTCTTCCACGACCGGGTAGGCGGCCTTGCAGCCCTCGCACTCGAAGTCCAGGAACTCCACCAGCACGGCCTGCTCGTTCGGGGCCTTGGACAGTACCCGGCTGTCTGGGCGCATCACCGGCGTGGCCTCCGAGGGGGCGCTCTGCCCGGTCCCGGAGGAGGCAGTTTGCCCGGAGCCCTGGGGGGCGGCGTCGCGGGGGCCGCTGGCGGCCACCACTCCGACGATCAGCCCGGCCAGCACCACAGCGGCCAGTACGACCCAGACGATGGTCTTGGCCTTGCGGGATGTGGTGCCCGGTGTTGACGGATCAGAGGGGGTCGGATTGCGGGTCGGTGTGCTCACGAAGGGATCCGTTTCGGTCGGTGGCGACGGCACCCTGCCGTCGGGGTGGGAATGAGCTGGGGCTGGGATGCAGGGGTGGGTCAGGGGTGGAGGGTCTCAGTGTGGGGGTGGGTGGCCGGTTCGATTTGGAAGGTGGAGTGTTCGATGGGTACTTGGAAATCCTGGGCCACGCACCGTTGCAGGTCGGTCAGCACAGTGCCCAGGTGCGCGGCGGTCAGGCAGCCGTTGTGCACGGTGACGTGCGCGGAGAGCACGGGGGTGTCGGAGTCGATGCGTGAAGCGTGCAGGTCATGGACCTCCAGCACGTGCGGCAGCTCCGATAGCCGGATGCGGACCGCCTCCAGGTCCAAGCCCTTGGGGGTGGTCTCCATGAGTACGTCGATGGTGTCGCGAAGCAGGATCAGGGCTCTGGGCACGATCAGTGCGGCGATCAACAGGGACACCACCGCATCGGCGCGATTCCAGCCGGTGGTGGCGATCACGATCGCCGAAACGATCACTGCGACCGATCCCAGGGCGTCGTTGAGTACCTCCAGGAACGCGGCCTTCATGTTCAGGTTCTCACCTCGGGAAGAGGCCAGGATCGCCAGACCGATGAGGTTGCCAGCCAAACCGATCACCCCGAACCAGAGCATCGCGGTGGATTCGACCTCGGGGGGTTCGATGAGCCGGCGTACGCCCTCCACGGCTACGAAGCCGCCCACGGCCAGCAGCACCGCGGCCTGCGCGGCCGCGGCGATGATCTCGGCGCGCTTGTACCCCCAGGTGCGCTTGTCCGTGGCCGGGCGCAGCGCCAGGGTCGCGGCGGTCAGGGCGATCAGCAACCCGGCTGAGTCAGTAAACATGTGCCCGGCGTCGGCCAGCAGGGCCAGACTGCCCGAAGCCAGCGCGCCGATGACCTCGGCGACCATGATCGTCGCGGTGATGGAGAAGACCACGGCCAGCCGGCCCCGCCGGCCCGCCGCCGGAAGAGCATGGGAATGATCGTGTCCGCTCATACCGGGGTCTCTTCCACTCGATGAATCATCAGCTTAACGTCACCATCCTGTCCGGCGATACTGAAGGCACGCTCAATGCGCACAGCAGGCGCAATCCGCCCCGCAGCCATCGCCGTCCTTCTCGTTCTGGTCCCCGGCGATCAGCGCGGAGGCGGGGGTGCAGCAGGCATCCCCGCGCCAGGCCTCCACCCCTTCCTTGAGGGCGACGGCGGCGATCACCAGGGCCGCGACTGGGTCGGCCCAGGTCCAGCCCAGGGTGCTGTTGAGGACCAGGCCCACCAGCAGGACCGCCGAGAGGTAGGTGCAGATCAGGGTCTGTTTGGAGTCGGCCACCGCGGAGGCGGACCCGAGTTCGCGGCCAGTGCGCCGCTCGAACCAGGACAGGAACGGCATGATGGCCAAGCTCACGGCGGCCAGCACGATCCCCACCGTGGAATGCTCCGGTTGCCCGGCCCCGAACAGGGTGCGCACGGCGTCGACGGTGATGAAGGCGGCCAAGCCGAAGAAGGAGAAGGCGATCAGGCGCAGCGCCACCTTCTCCCGGCGGTGCGGGTCCGGGGTGGCGAACTGCCAGGCCACCGCGGCGGCGGAGAGGACCTCCACGATGGAGTCCAAGCCGAAGCCGATCAACGCGGAGGACGAGGCCACGGTGCCGGCGGCCAGGGCGATGGCCGCCTCGATCACGTTGTAGGTGATGGTTCCGGCCACGATCCAGCGGATCCGGCGGTGCAGGACCGCACGGCGGTCGTCCGTGAGGGGCTTGGAGCTCAGCGTGAGGGTGCTCATGCGCAGGTGCATCCCGCAGCGGAGCAGCAATCCGGGTCGATGGTCAGCGTCAACTCCAGCAGCTCCCCAAGGGTCTGGCCCAGCCGGGGGTCGGCCAGGGCGTACCAGACGTTGCGGCCCTCGGCGGTAGTGGTCACCAGCCCGCAGCCGCGCAGGCAGGCCAACTGGTTGGACATCACCTGCTTGGACACCCCCAGCTCCCCGGCCAGCGCCGACGGGCGGGCCGGCCCATCACGCAGGGCCAGCAGGATCCGGGTCCGGGTGTCATCAGAGAGGGCATGGCCCAGTCGGGACAACGCCGAGACATGAGTGAGGGTCGTGGTGCTCATGCCTAGAACGGTACAGCATAACGTGTACCCTTGTCGGGGTGCCGCCCGGCAAGCGGCCGGCACCATGGCCCGATCCCAGGAGGTCCGCGCAACTAGGGCGTGTCTGAGAATAGATGCACGAGTCAGCTGAGACCCTGGGGACATGTCCCGGTTCCAGATGCTCTCTGACACCCAATGGGAGTTGATCGCCCCGATGCTCCCGACCCGGACCGGCCGCGCCGGCAGGCCGTTCGCCGACGCCCGCACCATGGTGGAGGCGATCATCTACCGGTACCGGTGCGGAATCGCTTGGAGGGATCTGCCCGAGGTCTACGGGCCCTGGCAGACCGTGTGGACCTGGCATCGGCGCTTGGCCGAAAAAGGCACCTGGGACACGGTGCTGGCCACGCTGACCGCCGCCGCTGACGCCGAAGGCCTGATCGATTGGTCGGTCTCGGTGGACTCCACGATCGCCCGCGCCCACCAGCACGCGACGAACATCACCCGCCACACAGGGGGATGGATCGAACTACAAGAATCCGCGTGAGGAGCCGGCCGATCACGGCATCGGGCGCTCCCGTGGCGGGCTGAGCACGAAGATCCATCAGCTCGTCGATGGGACCGGGCTGCCGCTGGTCAGCCTGATCACCCCCGGCCAGGCAGGGGACTCCCCGATGCTGCTTCCTCTTTTGGAGCAGCTGCGCGTGACCCGGCCAGTAGGGCAGCCCCGGACCCGCCCCGAGGCCGTGCTGGGCGACAAGGCGTACTCCTCCCGGGCGATCCGCACCCACCTACGCGCCCGTGGGATCAAAGCGGTCATCCCCGAACCAGCCGACCAGCAGGGCCACCGCAGACGGCGCGGTGCCCGCGGCGGGCGCCCCATTGGCCTCGACGCGGCCGCCTACAAGGGCCGCAATGTCATCGAGCGCCAGTACGCGCACCTGAAGCAGTGGCGGGGTCTGGCGACCCGGTATGACAAGTACGCGATCGTCTACAGGGCCGCTGTGGTCCTGAATGCTGTGCTCGCGTGGTCGAAGGCATTGTCAGACACGCCCTAGCAGCAGCGCTCGGCGTCTCACAGAGCGGCATCTCACACCGGCTTCGCGCGCGGGTGGCCTTTACGTTGGAGGAGCTGGCCACCATCGCGGAGGTCTTCGACATCACGCTCGCGGAGCTGCTCGGCCCGGTCATCCTCCAGGCACGAAGAAGCCCCCACACCGACATGGTCGGTGCAGGGGCCTCTGCTCGGCTCCCCCGGTTGGATTCGAACCAACAACCCTTCGATTAACAGTCGAATGCTCTGCCGTTGAGCTACGGGGGAATGTGCCGCGAACCGCCGGAGCCGTTCGGACAACGGATGGAACTCTACCAGAGCCCCCGCCCGCGTGCCACCCGGCCGCGGGGCGCCGTCGTCGCCCTGCCCGCCCCCGGGGACCGGCGGCCCTTGCCAGGCACGGCTCCGGCAGGCCTACCGTGCGAGGACATCCCCAGAATCATCAGGAACGGACCCGAAGGAGAGACGTGTCCATGACCATCACGACCCTCACGCGTAAGACCGCCCTGACCGGCACGGGCGTGCTGGCCGCGCTCGCCCTCGCGGCTTGCGGCACCACGGCCGACAACGGCGACGACGGCTCCGTCTCGCCGGAGGTCGACGCCTCCTCGGCAGTGGCGAGCACCCCCGCCACGGACGACGCCTCGACCACGTCGGCCTCGGCGTCGTCGTCGGCGTCGTCGACGGCCGCCGCGGCCAGCAGCGGCTCGGGCACCGGCCAGGCCGACGACCCCGCCTACGCGGTGATCGACGCGGTCCTGGAGAAGCACGGCGACGGCATCATCGTCGAGGTGGACGCCAACGATGACGACACGACCTGGGAGGTCGACGTCGTGGTGGGCGAGGAGGTGAAGGAGCTGGACGTCACCGCCGACGGCGACATCACCGAGACCGACCGCGAGTCGGATCTCGAGGACGTCCAGAAGGCGAAGGACGCCGAGGTCACCGCCCAGCAGGCACTCGACACCGCCCGGGAGGGACGTGACGGGGTGACCCTGGACAAGATGGACCTGGACGACGACAACGGCACCCTCCAGTGGGAGGTCGAGTTCGACCGCGAGGACGGCTCGGACGGCCCCGAGGTCGAGATCGACGCCAGGTCCGGTGAGGTGCTCACGGTCGACGAGCACTGACGCCGCGCGGCCAGCCGGCCGCCGTCTCCCGAACGAAAGCGCGTCTGGGGCCGCCGTTTCCCGAACGAAAACGGGTGGGGGTCAGTCGTCGGCGCGGAGGGCCCGGCGGCGCGCCTCCAGGTCCATGAGCTCGCTGTTGAGGCGGGTGAACTCGGCGGGGTCGCCCTCGGGGCCGAGCCGCTGCAGGCGCCCGAGCAGCTCCTCCTTGCGGTGCACGATCTGCAGGGCGAACAGGCGGTTCATGATGTCCCGGCAGTACCGGTCCACATCCTCGGGAGTGCGGGCGGGCAGGTCGCGGACCGCCAGCTCGGAGACGACGCCGGCCACCTCCTGGGGCACGGCGTCCCGCACGGCGTCGACCCAGCGCTGCGGCGTCGCCCCCGCCGACCCGGCCATCTTCACGCCCTGGTGGACGGCGGCGTACTGCGGGACCGTGAAGCGGGCGGCGTACAGCGCGGTCCACTGCTCCGCGGAGAGCAGGGTCGGATGCTGCAGCACCACCTCGAGGGACTCACGCTCCCGACGGGCGACGGGGTCGCGCGGATCCACCGGCACCACGATCCGCGGCGCCGGGGCGGCGGCCTCCCCGTGGCGGCCCGTGGGCCCGATCGCCTGCCCGTCGTCCGCCAGGGCTGGCCGCGCCTCGGGCTCGGGCCCCCGCCGCGGCGCGCGCCCGGCCGCGACCACGGCGCGGTGCACGGCGTTCGGGTCCAGACCGAGCCAGCCGGCCAGCTCCCGCTCGTAGCCGGGACGCAGGACGGCGTCCTTGATGCCCGCCACGATCGGCGCCGCGTGGCGCAGGGCACCGGCGCGGCCCTCCACGGTGTCGAGGTCGTAGTCCTTGAGCCCGGCCCGGATCGCGAACTCGAAGAGCGGGCGCCGCGAGGCGATGAGCGCGCGCACCGCCTCGTCGCCCTTCTGCATGCGCAGATCGCACGGGTCCATGCCGCTGGGCTCCACGGCCACGAACGTCTTGGCGAGGAAGCGGTGGTCCTCGTCGAACGCCTTGAGCGCGGCCTTCTGCCCGGCCTCGTCGCCGTCGAAGGTGAAGATCACCTCGCCGCCCGTGCCGTCGTCGGAGATCAGGCGGCGGGCCACCTTGATGTGGTCCGCGCCGAACGCGGTGCCGCACGTGGCCACCGCCGTCCCGACACCGGCCAGGTGGGCCGCCATCACGTCCGTGTAGCCCTCGACGAGCACCAGCTGGCGCTCCTTGGCGATCGTCCGCTTGGCCAGGTCGATCCCGTAGAGCACCTGCGACTTCTTGTAGAGCGGCGTCTCGGGGGTGTTGAGGTACTTGGGCCCGGGGTCGTCGTCGTACAGCTTGCGCGCGCCGAAGCCGATGGTCGCGCCGGTCATGTCCCGGATGGGCCAGAGCAGGCGGCCGCGGAACCGGTCGTACAGGCCGCGCTGCCCCTCGGACACCAGCCCGGAGGCGCGCAGCTCCTCGTCCCGGAACCCCTTCTGCCGCAGGTGGTCCAGCAGATGCGACCACCCCTGCGGGGCGTATCCGAGGCCGAACTGCGCCGCGTGCTCCTGTGTGAATCCCCGCTGGGTGAGGAAGTCGCGGGCGGCCTGGGCCTCAGGCGAGCCGAGGGCCCGACGGAAGAACTCGTCCGCCACCTTGTTCGCCTCGAACAGGCGACGACGGCGCCCCGTCTCCGCCTTGTCCGGGCCGGTGCCGCCGTCCTCGTAGTGCAGCTCCACCCCCACGCGGGACGCCAGCCGCTCCACGGTCTCCGTGAACGTGGTGTGCTCGAGTTCCATCAGGAAGCTGATGACGTCCCCGTGCGCGCCGCAGCCGAAGCAGTGGTAGGTGCCCACGCCGGGGCGCACGTGGAACGACGGCGTCCGCTCGTCGTGGAACGGGCACAGCCCCTTGAATGAGCCCACGCCCGCCGAGCGGAGGGTGACGAACTCCTCCACGACGGCCTTCAGATCCGTGCGCTCGCGGACGAGGTCGATGTCCTTGCGCACGATCAGTCCAGCCATGCGGACCATTCTAGGGACGGGGCGGAGCGGTCAGCCCCGAGCGGAACCGGCCTCCGTGGACGGCTCGGCCTCCGCTGCGGCCTGTGCAGGACCGGTCCCCGCCGCGCGGGGCGCTTCGGTCCGCGCCGCGCCCGCTCCCTCGGACGCGGGACGCCCGGTGGCGGGGTCGATCACGGGCAGCGCGCCGGTGGCCGCCTCGACCAGCGGATGGAACAGCGCGGCCGAAGCCAGGCCGCCGTGACGGCGGCGCGCCGAGGACACGAACGAGAGGCTCATGTCGCCCACCATAGCGACCCGCGACCGTGATTCCGGTCACGGGAAGGCAACATTCTGGGCGGTCAGGTCACGGTTCGACGCGCGCCCGCCCCCGCGGACTGCCCGTGCAGCGGCAGCAGCCGGGGCACCAGCCGGACGAGGCTCACCATCACCCCGAGCTCCACGAGCGTCTGCGTCACCACCACGAGCGGGGCCGGGTCCAGGCTCGCCGGCAGGGCCAAGGTCAGCGGCAGCACGACCAGGGAGTTCCGCGTCGCGCCCGAGAACACGAGCGCCCGCCCGGCGGGCACGTCGAGGCGCGCCCACCGCGCAGCCACCACGCCGAGGGCCACCGTCACGGCGGCGAACGCCGCGAACAGGGGCACGACGGCGGCCAGCGCGGGCAGCTGCTCCCCCACCCCGCGGATCTGTGAGGCGACCACCGTGAACAGCGTGACGACCATGAGCGGGACCATCGCCGCCGTGAACCCGCGCACCACCCCGGCCGCCGCGCACCGCACCCCACCGCGGCCGCGCACCGCACCCCACTGGAGCAGCGCCGCGAGCGCGAGCGGCAACAGGATCAGCACCACCAGCGCGCGGACGAACGGCCCGGCGTCGACGGCGGCGACCGCCTCCGGACCGGCGAACGCCCGCAGCAGCACGGGCAGCACGACCAGCTGGACGAGCATAAGCAGCGGAGCGGCCGCCAGCAGCCTCTCGGCCACCCCGCCCGCGAGCGCGGTGAACGCGATGACGTAGTCCACGCACGGGGCCAGCAGCACGAGGAGCACGCCCACGAGCAGCGCGTCGTCGTGGGCCACGAACCGACTCAGCCCGAACACCACCGCCGGCACCACCACGAAGTTCAGGACCAGCAGGGACGCCAGGAACCTGCCGTCCCGCAGGCCCGCGCCCAGCGCGGGGAACGGCACCGCCAGGAACGTCGCCAGCGTACGGAGCGATCCGGACGGGGGCTGACCCCTACGCTGGGGGCCATGCCCACCGCGCCCGCCCCGCCCCAGGACGCCTCCACTCCCCTGCACGTCGCCGTCCGCACGCTCGACGCCGCGGCGCTCGCCGCGGCCGGGCACACGGCGGCGACCGCCGTGGCCGCGGTCTATGCGCACGCCGTCGTGCGCGGGGCCGCGTCGTTCTGGCTGGACTCCGCCCTGCCGGACCCGGCCGAGGCACGCTGGTCCGTGGCAGGCGACGGGCTGGATGTGCTCGGCGAGGAGCATGGCCGTGCGCCCTCCCCCGGCCCGCGGCTGGTCCGGCACGACGACCCCGCCGATCCGGACCGCGCGTGGGCGGACCTCGCGGCCGCGGCCGCACCCCGGCCGGTGGTCGGCGGCGAGGGGCTGCCCCTGCGCGGCGGCCTGGTCGGCTGGCTCGGCTACGAGCTCGGCCTGGCGGATCTGGGGGTGACACCGCCCTCACGTCGAGCCGAGGACCCCGCGTCCCTGCCCGCGCAGTTCTGGGTGCGCCCGTCCCGCTACGTCGTGGCGGACCACGCGGCCGGGGTGCTGCACTGCTGCGTGGCCTCCCTCGATCCGACCGCCGCGGAGACCGGGGCCGACCGCTGGGCAGGGGACGTGCGCCGCGCCCTCGCCGCGGCCCGCCGCGCTCTCGAGACGGCGTCGGGCGACGTCGTCGTGCCCCCGCCGCGGGACGCCGGTCCGGGACCACGGGCCGATGAGGAGGCGCCGGGCACGTGGCGCGAGGACCGGGCAGCGTACGCCGAGCAGATCGCCCGCTGCCGCGCCGCGCTGCACGCCGGCGACTCCTACGAGCTGTGCCTGACCACCCGCTTCGACGCCGACCCCGGGCTGCGCGTGGACCCGCTGGTCCTCTTCCACGAGCTCGCCGCGCACCAGCCGGCCCCGTATGCGGCGCTGCTGGAGCACGGCACGGGTGCCCGCCGGTGGGCCGTGGTCTCGGCCTCCCCCGAGCGGTTCCTCGCCGGGCGCGCGGGCCGGTACAGCACCAAGCCGATCAAGGGCACGGCCGCCCGCCTGCCCGACCCGGCCGAGGACGCCGAGGCCGCCCGCGCGCTCGCCGCCGATCCCAAGACCCGGGCCGAGAACCTCATGATCGTGGACCTGCTGCGCAACGACCTCTCGCGGGTGTGCGAGCCCGGCTCCGTGCAGGTGCCCTCCCTCATGGCGGTGGAGAGCTACGCGACCGTCCACCAGCTCGTCTCCACCGTCACGGGCACCGCACGAGCCGGCGTCGAGCCCGTGGACGTGGTGCGGTCGCTGTTCCCGGGCGGGTCGATGACGGGCGCGCCGAAGCGACGCAGCGTCGAGCTGCTGGCCGCGTGGGAGGCCTCCCCGCGCGGGGTCTACTCCGGGGCGCTGGGGATGCTGAGCGCGGACGGGACGACGTCGTTGTCCGTCGTGATCCGCACGGCCGTGCTCACCGGGGGCCGCTGGTCCGTGGGGGCCGGCGGGGCGATCGTCGCGGACTCGGACCCGGCCGCCGAGCACGACGAGGTCCTCCTCAAGGCCCGCGGCCTGCGCCGGGCCCTCGCCCGCGCCGCCGGCACGGGCCTGCCGACGACGTCGCCCGACCTCACCTGACCCCACTCACGGGTTCGGGGGCGATATTCGGCGGTATTCCGACGGAATAACGCCGCAAACCGCCCCCAAACGAAGGGGGGCGACCACCCGTGCCGCCTGCCTAGGCTGGGGACATGGCCGATCCGCACCCCGTCCTCGCCGCCTCCGCCCCCGACCTCGACCCTGACGTGCTGGACGCCGTCCGCGCGCTCGTGGCCGCCGCCGAGCGTCCCGTGGTGCTCTCCGGGGCGGGGATGAGCGCCGAGTCCGGCATCCCCACGTTCCGCGACGCCCAGACCGGCCTGTGGGAGCGGTTCTCCGCGGAGGAGCTCGCCACGGAGGAGGCATTCCTCGCGGATCCCGCGCTCGTGTGGTCCTGGTACCGGTGGCGTGCCCGGATGGTGCGGGCCCGCCAACCGAATCCGGGGCACGACGCCGTCGCCGTCTGGCAGCGCCGCACGCCCGGCCTGGAGGTGGTCACCCAGAACGTGGACGACCTGCACGAGCGCGCCGGCGCCCGGGTCCTCGCGCACCTGCACGGGTCCCTGTTCGAGCACCGCTGCGCCGACTGCGGGGCCCCCGCCGACGTCGATCCGGGCGCGCCCGCGGACGAGGCGACGGCCGGCTCCGAGGCCGACCTCGAGGCGATGCTCCGCGAGGCACCGCCGGCCTGCACCGTGTGCGGGGACGGGCTGATCCGCCCGGGGATCGTGTGGTTCGGGGAGATGCTGCCGGCCGAGCCCTGGGACCGCGCCTTCGCCGCGCTCGAGGACTGCGACCTGTGCCTGGTGGTCGGCACCTCGGGCATCGTCCAGCCGGCGGCGTCCCTGCCGTTCGTGGCGCTGGGGGCCGGGGCCGCCGTCGTGGAGATCAACCCGGTGGAGACCGAGCTGAGCGGCGCGGTCACGCACGTCCTGCGGGGTCCCGCCGGCGCGGTGCTTCCCGCGCTGCTGGACCCGCCGGTCAGAGCCAGACGCGACGGAACTCCGCGCCCTGCACCAGGGTGTGATGCCACTCGACGGCGGTCGAATCGGTGAGCGAGGCGATCTGGTCGATCACCACGCGCCGCCGGGCGGCGTCGTCGGGGGCCTGCGCCCAGTCGAACGCGAACATCGGCTCGAGGTACCGGTCCCCCGTGGCCTCCAGCAGCGCCACGAGCTCCGCGAGCACCTCGCGCTGCCGCGCGTAGAGCGGCTGGCGCTGCTCGGCGGTCATCACGTAGGCCGCCGCGATGCCCTTCATCACGGCGATCTCGGTCTCCGTCTCCTCGGGCACCACGACGTCGGCCCCGTGGCGGGTGAGCGGCTCGTTGCCGAACACCTGGCGCGTGGCGTCGAAGGCGGCGCTGCAGAACCGGCCGATCAGCTGGCTCGTCATGTCCTTCATCGCCGCGAGCGCCCGCCGGGAGCCGTCCATCTCGGAGACCCACACGTTGGTGGCCTCGAGGCGGGCCAGGGCCGCGTCGACCTCGGCCGGGTCCGTGTGCGGCAGGTACCACTGGCGGGTGGTCTCCACGACGCGCTCCCGGTGCTCCGGGATGGCCAGCCACTTGAGCTGGAACACGGCGTTGACCACGCCGTCCTCGACGTCGTGCACGGAGTAGGAGATGTCGTCCGCGAGGTCCATGACCTGCGCCTCCATGGACGTGCGCGTGCCGGGCACCCCGGCGCGGAACCAGCGGAACACGGGCAGGTCGTCCTCGTAGACGCCGAACTTGCGCGAACGCGTGCCGTCGGGGCGCAGCGGGGCGTCCTCACGGGTCCACGGGTACTTGCACGCGGCGTCGAGGGCGGCGCGCGTGAGGTTCAGGCCCGCGGAGGAGCCGTCCGCGAAGAGCTTCTTCTGCTCGAGGCGGGCCAGCAGGCGCAGGGTCTGGGCGTTGCCCTCGAAGCCGCCGACGTCCTCGCTGAGCGCGTCGAGCGCCTTCTCCCCGTTGTGCCCGAAGGGCGGGTGGCCGAGGTCGTGGGACAGGCAGGCGGTGTCCACGAGGTCGGGGTCGCAGCCCAGCGACCGGCCGAGCTCACGCCCCACCTGGGCCACCTCGAGCGAGTGCGTCAGGCGGGTGCGGGCGAAGTCGTCCGCGTCCGGGGCGACCACCTGGGTCTTGGCCCCCAGCCGGCGCAGGCCCGCGGAGTGCAGCACGCGGGCACGGTCCCGCTCGAAGTCCGAACGGTAGGAGGACTTGGGCGGCTCGGGCAGCCACCGCTCCCGGTCCCACGGCGTGTAGCCGGGGGTCTGCACGGCGCGGCCGGCATACGGGGGCCGGCCTTCCGGGCCGAACAGCACCGGCTGGTGGGCGGCGCCGGTCCAGGGCGACGACGGCGCGGCGGGCGTTCCGGCTGCGGGCACCGGCGTCGTGGGCTCAGCCACCGGAGACGTCCAGCTCGGCGGCCTGGATCATGGCCTGCTGCTCGGCATTGAGCTCGCGGGAGTCGAGCCAGCCGTCCGGCAGGTGCGGGCGCTTGGGGGCGCCGGAGCGGCCGCGCGGGCCCTCGGCGGCCTCGCCCGGGTAGGGCTGGTCGCGGTCCACGCGGGCGAGGATCTCGCGCATCGTGGCGAGGTCCGGGACGGTGGACAGGGCGGTGCGGATCTCGGAGCCCACGGGGTAGCCCTTGAAGTACCAGGCCACGTGCTTGCGGATGTCCCGCAGGGCCTTGAGCTCGTCGCCGCCGAAGGTGCCCACGAGCAGCTCGGCGTGGCGGTACAGCGTGTCCGCGACCATGCCGAGCGTCGGCTGGAACCGGTCCTGGCGGCCCTCGAACGCGGCCTGCAGGTCGCCGAACAGCCACGGCCGGCCCTGACAGCCGCGGCCGATCACGACGCCGTCCACGCCGGTCTGCTCGACCATCGCGATGGCGTCCTCCGCAGACCAGATGTCGCCGTTGCCGAGTACGGGGATGTCCGGCAGGGCCTCGCGCAGCCGGGCGATGTCGTCCCACACGGCGGTGCCCGAGTAGAACTGGCGCGTGGTGCGGCCGTGCAGGGCCACGGCGGCGACGCCGAGGTCGCGGGCCGTGCGGCCGGCGTCGAGGAAGGTCAGGTGGTCCTCATCGATGCCGCGACGCATCTTCACGGTCACCGGGATGTCCCTCTTCGCGGCCTCGGTGACGGCCGCCTTGACGATCGAGGCGAACAGCTCCGACTTCCACGGCAGGGCCGAGCCGCCGCCGCGCCGGGTCACCTTCGGCACGGGGCAGCCGAAGTTCATGTCGATGTGGTCGCAGCGGTCCTCCTCGACCAGCATCCGCACCGCCGCGCCGGTGGTGACCGGGTCCACGGAGTAGAGCTGGACGGAGCGGGGCACCTCGTCGGGGTCGTGCTGGATGATGCGCATCGACTCGGGCTTCCGCTCGACCAGCGCGCGGGCCGTGACCATCTCGTTGACGTAGAGGCCGCCACCGTACTCGCGGCACAGGCGGCGGAACGCGGTGTTGGTGATGCCGGCCATGGGGGCGAGCACCACGGGGACGTCGATGGTCAGCGGCCCCAGCCGCAGCGGGGGCAGGGCCAGGCGGTCCGTCGTCGGGGCGGGGTGGCGGGCCTCGTGGAGCTGATCGTCGTCGGTGATGCGTCGACCGGCGCCGGCGGACTTGGCGTAGTGCGCGGCGTGGAGGTCGGCGACGTCGTCGGCGTCGGTCACCGCCGCGGCGGGGAGGGTGTGGGAAGAAGTCATGTCGGACCCCATTCTTCCATTCCGCCCGGCACCCGCGTCACCGTGCCCCACCACGAGGCCCGCTGGGAGGCGATCGCAGAGGCACCCCGCCGGGACGGGCAGACCGTCCTCCCGGCGGGTCAGGCCTCCGACGCCGGCGCCGCGTCCCCGCCGTCGAGCACCGCCAGCAGGTCAGCACCGGCGAACATCTGAGCGGTCTGACGCGCCGAGGGGGTGCCCGCGTCCGGGTCCGCACCGGCCGCGAGCAGATGCCGCATTGAGGCGACATCCCGTTTGAACGTGGCGCAGGTCAGGGCGCGCTGGCCGCGATCGTTGGCGTGCTCGATCTCGGCGCCGGCCTCGATCAGCATCGCCACCGTGTCCGGGTGCTCGTGATAGGCGGCGAGGGTGAGGAAGGAGTCGCCCGCGTGGTTGCGCAGGCGCGTGCTCACCCCGGCGTCCAGGTACGCCTTCAGCTGGGCCGTGTCCCCGTCACGCGCCATGTCGAAGAGCCGGTTCGCCAGCTCGATGTCCTTCTCGCTCCACTGCTCACTCATGCCCGCCAGTATGGCGGACGCCGCGGCGATCGACCGCTCCGCAGCGACATCTCCGCGGGTCTGCCCGCAGGTGATGTCGCCGGCCGGCGGTCAGACGAGCACCGGGAACAGCCCCGCCCGCCCCGCGGTTGCACCCGGCATGACCCGCAAGCACCTCGGCTTCCTCAACTTCGGCCACTGGATCCACCGTCCCGGCGCCGAACCGGACGCGCGGCAGGCCCTCGACGACGTCGTCGCCATGGCCGTGGCCGCCGAGGACGCCGGGCTCGACGGCGCCTGGCTGCGCGTCCACCACTTCCAGCGGATGTTCTCCTCGCCGTTCCCGATCCTCGCCGCGATGGCCGCCCGCACCGAGCGGATCAGCCTCGGCACCGGCGTGATCGACCTGCGCTACGAGAACCCCCTGTACATGGCCGAGGCCGCGGCCACCACGGACCTCATCTCCGGCGGCCGGCTCGAGCTCGGCGTCTCCCGCGGCTCACCCGAGGCCGCCCTCGACGGCCAGGCGCAGTTCGGCTACACCCTCGCCGAGGGGCAGACCTGGGCCGACGTGACCCGCGAGCGCGGACGCCGCTTCCTCTCGGCCGTGCGCGGTGAGGGGATCGCGGCGCCGGACCTGACCTCCGGCTGGGCGCACAGCTCGCAGCCGCTGCGGATCGAGCCGCACTCCCCCGGGCTCGCGGACCGGATCTGGTGGGGGTCGGGGTCCACGCCGTCGGCGGTCGAGGCGGGGCGGGACGGCTACAACATGCTCTCCTCCACCCTGCTCCTGCAGGACGACGGCCGACCCTTCCACGTCCAGCAGGCCGACCAGATCGCCCGCTACCGGGAGGCCTTCGCCGCGGCCGGCCACGCCGGTCCGGGCCGCACGGCGGTCACGCGCTCCGCGTTCGTCATCCAGGACCGGGAGGACGAGCTGTACTTCGGTCGGGAGCGGGCCTCGCGCGACTCCTCCGGCATGCTCGAGGGCGGCGCCGCCCGCTCCGGCCCGACCTACGCCGGGTCCGCCGAGGAGGTCGCGGAGAAGCTCGCCGCCGACGACGCCGTCGCCGCCGCCGACTGGGTCCTGTTCGCCAACCCCAACCAGCTCGGGGTCGAGTACAACGCGAAGATCTTCGCCGGCTGGGCGGAGGTCTGGCGCCTGCTCGGCTGGGATGCATGAGCCAGGCCGCGCCGCACGTCCCAGCCGACGACGGCTTCGCCCGAGCCCGTCGCGCGCGCTGGGCCGTCACCGCCGCCTTCGCGACGAACGGCGCCCTGCTCGGCGCGCTCATCCCGCACTACCCGGAGGCGAAGGCCGCGTTCGGACTGGACCCGGCCGCCTTCGGCCTGCTCGTCATCGCGCTCGCCGTGGGCGGCACGCTCGCCGGGCCCCTGCCCGCGCCGATCCTGCGCCGGTTCGGCGCCCGCCGCGTCATGCTCGCCGGCAGCGTGGCCATCGCCCTGCTGACGACGGCGGCCGGTCTCGTCCTCGACATCGCCGGGGCGGGCGCGGGGGCCGGGCACGGTGCGGGCACGGCCGCGGGCTGGCCGCTGTGGGTCTTCGCGGGCCTCGTCCTGGCGTCGGGCGTGCTCGACGCCGTCGTGGACACCGCCCAGAACGCGCAGGGCCTGCAGGTGCAGACCCGGCTGGCCCGGCCCGTGCTCACGACCATGCACGCCGGCTGGAGCCTCGGAGCGGCCGCCGGCGCCGGGCTCGGCGCCGCGGTCATCACCGTGGGCGGCCCCGCGGCCCTGCACCTGGGGCTCAACGGCGCCGTGTGCGTCGCGGTGCTGCTGGGGGTCCGGCGCCTGTTCCTGACCGAGGACCCCGCGGATCCGGTGCCGACCGATGACGCGTCCGACGAGGCATCCGCGCGCCCGACGCCGGCCCGCAGCGGGGTGCTCCCGCCGCGTGCCGCCCTGGCCGCGCTCGTCCCCGCCGTGGTGATCGCGATGGCCGGCTTCGGCGTGGAGGAGTTCGGCAACGCGTGGGCCACCCTGTTCCTGATCACCGAGCGCGGCCTGGACCCGGCCGCGGCGGTGCTCGGCGCGTCGACCCTGCTGGGCGCGCAGTTCATCGGCCGCCTCGCGGGCGACCGCACCCTGGCCGCCCTGGGACGACGCGGGGCGTTGACGGCGGGGCTGGGCGCCGTCGTCGTGGGGCTGGGGCTGGCCCTGGCGCCGCTGCCCGAGTCGGTGGCCGTGCCTGCCGCGTTCGCGGGGCTGGCCCTGGCGGGGCTCGGCTGCGCCGTGGTGGTGCCCGTGGCCTATGCCCTCGGCGACGAGGCGCCCGGGCTCAAGCCGCAGACCGGGCTGGCGGTGACGAGCTGGTGCATGCGGCTGGCCGGGGTCGGGCTCAGCCCGGCGGTCGGGGCGCTGGCCGGCGCCGTCGGTCTGGCACCGGCGCTGACGGTGTTCCTGGGCCTGGCCGTCGTCGGGGCGGTGCTGGCCGCCCGGCTGCCCGCCACCCCGTAGGAACCGCTCAGTCGTCGTCGACCTCGCCGGCGAGGGCCCGGGCCGCCAGGTGCTCCTCGGTCGCGGCCTCCCAGATCTCCTTGGCGGCGGAGCCGTTGAGCAGCACGAGCAGCACGCCCACGATGATGTCCGCCCAGCCCGACGCCGTCAGCACGGTGATCCCGGACAGGGCGATCAGCACGGCGCCGGCCACGAGGTCGTTGCGCGCCGCGAGCCACGCCGCCCGGGTGAGGGAGCCGCCGTCGGTGCGGACGCGGGACAGCAGGGCCACGCACACGAGGTTCACGAGGATCGAGCCGACGGCCACCCCCAGCAGCACGCCCGCGGCCGGCGGCTCGGGGTCCCCGACCTTCGTGGCCGCCATGACGAGCGCCGCCACGGCCGGCAGCACGATGACCCCGGCCATGACCTTGCCGATGACCGCCTGCCGGGCCGCCGTCCACCCCAGCGCCACGAAGATCAGCAGGTTGACGGCGAAGTCCTCGAAGAAGTCGACGGAGTCCGCCACGAGGGCCACCGAGCCGATCCCCAGGGCCAGGATGATCTCGACCACCAGGTAGGCGCCGTTGAGCAGGGCCACCGCGAGGACGGTGCCCCGCAGGGCGCGGGCGCGCCGGCGGTCCGCTGCGGCCGCCCGGTTCACGCGCCCGGCGCGTCGTCCACGAACACGTACGTGTCCACCAGGGTCCGCGCCGCGTTGCCGCCGATGAGCCCGTCCACGATCCGTTCCAGCGGGGCCATCGCCTCGTCCACCTCGATCTGCACGGGGTACTGGGCCACGAGCAGGGCGAGCAGGTCGGCCACGGCCTGCAGCGCGTCCTCCTCCCCCAGCTCCGGGTCCCAGCCCACGAGCACATCGGCCGGCGCGTCCTGGCGCTCCGGCGTGTAGGACACCGCGAACGCGCGGATGCGCCCGCCCTCGGCCTTCGGCGCGTCGCGGAGCACGACGGCGCCCGCGGCCCCGGTGGCCGGGCCCAGCAGCAGCTGCTGGGCGGCCCCGACACTCAGGGTCGACGGGTCCCACGCGTGCACGGCGTCGTAGAACGCGGTGACCGCCTGCGTCAGCTCGACGGAGCCGGTCGAGGCCTCCTCGAGGACCACGCCGTCCGGGTGCTCCTCCCCGCGCACGTCCGGCAGGCCGATGGCCCCCGGGGCGATCGCGACGCGGCGGGAGCGCTGCACGGGCGTGAAGCCCTCGGCCACGAGGAACGCCTCGGTGCCGGCGGCCAGGGCGGCGGTCTGGGACCGCACGGCGTCCGTGTCCACGGGCGGGCGGCCCGTGGCACCGTCGGCCTCGGTCTGCGGGTCGGCGCCGGCCACGCCGGGCACCAGGGCGTCCCTGGCGAACCGGGCCTTCAGGGCCGTCGTCGGGATGGCGCCGGCGGCGTGCGCCTGTACGGCGAGCCCCCGCAGGGCCGCCACGAGCGCCCGGCCGATGCCCCGGCGCCGCTCGGCGGCCGCGGTCTCGACGTACAGCCACAGCCGCCGCGGGTGCACGGACGAGGCGTAGACGACGCCGGCCGCCACCGGCACACCGGCGGCCTCGGCCACGAGCGCGCGGCGCCAGGGCCGTTCCGCGTCCTCGGCGAGCATCGCCCGGTCCTGGTGCTGCTGCGCGTTGGCTGGGTCACCCCACACCTCGAGCAGGGCCAGGTCGTCCCCGGGCCGCCAGGGACGCAGCACGATCTTCCCGCCGGCGACCGCGGCGGAGTCGAACAGCGCGCCGCCGTCGTCGTGCCCCGCAGCCCCGACCGTTCCCGTCACGTCCCCGCTCACTTGACCAGGCGCTCCAGCAGGTAGGACTTCACCTGGGACAGCGCCACGCGCTCCTGGGCCATGGTGTCCCGCTCGCGGATGGTCACGGCCTGGTCCTCGAGGGTGTCGAAGTCCACGGTGATGCAGAACGGGGTGCCGATCTCGTCCTGGCGGCGGTAGCGACGGCCGATCGCGCCGGAGTCGTCCGTCTCGATGTTCCAGAGGGTGCGCAGCTCCGCCGCGAGGGACTGGGTGGCCGGCTGCAGCTCGGGCTTCTTCGACAGCGGGAGCACGGCGGCCTTGACCGGGGCCAGGCGCGGGTCCAGCTTGAGCACGGTGCGCACGTCCACGCCGCCCTTGGCGTTCGGGGCCTCGTCCTCGGCGTAGGCGTCCACGAGGAACGCCATCATGGCGCGGGTCAGGCCGAAGGACGGCTCGATCACGTACGGGGTGTAGTGCTCGTTGTTGGCCTGGTCGAAGTACTGCATCTTCGTGCCCGAGTGCGCGGTGTGCCGGCCGAGGTCGTAGTCGGTGCGGTTCGCGATGCCCATCAGCTCGCCCCAGCCGTCGCCGCCGGTGAAGCCGAAGTCGTACTCGAGGTCGATCGTGGCGTCCGAGTAGTGGGCCCGCTCGTCCGCGGGGACGTCGAACTTCCGCAGGTTCGCGGGGTCGATGCCGAGGTCGATGAACCAGTCCCAGCAGTCCTCGACCCAGCGGTCGAAGTGCTGGCCCGCCTCGGCCGGCGGCACGAAGTACTCGATCTCCATCTGCTCGAACTCGCGGGTGCGGAAGATGAAGTTGCCCGGGGTGATCTCGTTGCGGAACGCCTTGCCGATCTGGCCGATGCCGAACGGCGGCTTCTTCCGGGCCGCGCCCAGCACGTTGAGGAAGTTCACGAAGATGCCCTGCGCCGTCTCCGGGCGCATGTAGTGCAGGCCCTCCTCGTTGTCCACGGGGCCGAGGTAGGTCTTGACCAGGCCCGAGAACAGCTGCGGCTCGGTCCAGGCGCCCTTGGTTCCGCAGTCCGGGCACACGATCTCGGCCATGCCCTCGGCCGGCCGGCCCTTCTTGGCCTCGAACGCCTCGAGCAGGTGGTCCTGGCGGTGCCGCCTGTGGCACTGGGTGCACTCCACGAGCGGGTCGGTGAAGGTCTCGACGTGGCCGGAGGCCTCCCACACGGCGCGCGGCAGGATGATGGAGGAGTCCAGGCCCACCATGTCCTCACGGGAGCGCACGAAGGTCTTCCACCACTCGGCCTTGATGTTCTCCTTCAGCTCCACACCCAGGGGCCCGTAGTCCCACGCGGAGCGCGAACCGCCGTAGATCTCACCGGCCTGGAACACGAAGCCTCGGCGCTTGGCGAGGTTGATGACGTTGTCCAGCGGGGACTTGGCAGCCATGGGGGCATCACTTCCGTACTCATCGGCGGGGCGGGAGGGGATCACGACGACGACGGCACCCGGCCGCCTTCGACGCGGCGGGCCCGTTCCGGCGCGGCGCGCCGGTCGATCCCGTCCAGCCTACCGGCCATGATGGACACCATGACCGAGACGAACGCACCCGACGCCCAGCCCCTGCCCATCCGTGACGCATCCATCCGCCTCGGCCAGGCGCTCAAGCTCGCCTCCCTCGTGGAGGACGGCGCCATGGCCCGCGACGTCGTCACCGACGGTCTCGTCACCGTCAACGGCGCGGTCGAGACGCGTCGCGGAGCCCAGCTGCACGACGGGGACGTCGTGGAGTTCAACGGCGAGGCGTTCGTCGTCCAGGCCGAGCAGGCCTGAGCCGACGCACCGGCGGGCGGCCGCGGCGCCGTCGTCGAACAGGCCCGGTGGGTCAGCCGCGGGGCGGCACCATGTGGGCGAGATACTCCTTCACGTGGCCCAGCTCCTGCTCGTTGATCGCGTGGCCGAGTCCGGCGTAGACGATCTTCATGAGGTCCACGTGGGCGTTCAGCCAGGCATGGGTCTCCTCGACCCGGGGCTCGGAGATGATCGGGTCCTCCTGGCCGCGGCCCCAGAAGACCTTCGGTCGGACGCGGGCGACGTCGTCGTCGCGAGTGAACAGCTCACGCAGCCGCGGCTCGGTGAGCTCCGGGTCCACCACGAAGCCGGACAGCGCCACGGTGCACGCGTAGGCCTCCGGGTCCAGGCGCAGCAGCGACGTGGCCATCGCCATGCCCTGCGAGAAGCCGAGCAGGGAGACGATGCGGAAGTCCCCGCGCACGGCCTGCACCCAGGCGTGCAGGGCCTCGACGGCCTCGCGGACCGGCTCGGCGGTGGAACCCAGCTCGCCCGTGACCGGGTCCTGGGAGAGCGGGAACCAGGCGTGGGAGCCCGGCTGCAGGGGCAGGGGCGCGCGCACGGCGGCCACCGTCACGTGCTCGGGCAGGTGCGGGACGAGGCCGAACAGGTCGTCCTCGTTCGCGCCGTAGCCGTGCAGGACGATCAGCAGGTCCTCGGTGCGCTCGCCCTCGGGGCGGGACCAGCGGACGACGGGCTCGACGGCGGGGGTGGGGTTCGCGTTCACGTCCGCCAGCCTAGCGAGCGGCACGGTCGGCCCCACCCGGAGGTTGACCCCTCCCGCGCGACGCGGGCAGAATCCTACCCGTGGGTAACCCATCCTCCTCCCAGCCTCCGCACGCCTCCGACGCGACCCCGGTCGACGACCCCGCCGCCCATCCGTGGCGCCGCTACGTCGCCATCGGGGACTCGTTCTCCGAGGGCATCGGCGACCCGGACCCGGACCGCCCCGGCTACCACCGCGGCTGGGCCGACCGCCTGGCGGGGGAGCTCGCCCGCCTGACGCCGCCCGGTGAGGACCTGGCCTACGCCAACCTGGCGGTCCGCGGGAAGCTGCTGGACCAGATCGCCGAGGACCAGGTGGAGCCGGCGCTCGCCCTGCGGCCTGACCTCATCAGCGTGTGCGCGGGCGGCAACGACATCCTGCGCGGCGCGGACCCGGACGAGATCGCGGTCCGGCTGGACGCCGTCGTCGAGCGTCTGGCCTCCGACGGCGCCACCGTGCTGCTGTTCAACGCGACCGACGTGAAGGGCACGCCCGTCATCGGCCGCATCCGCGGCACCGTGGCGATCTACAACGAGAACGTGCGCACCATCGCGCTGCGGCACGACGCGCTGGTGCCGGACATGTGGTCGCTCAAGGACCTCGCCCGGCGGGAGATGTGGGCCGAGGACCGCCTGCACTTCTCTGCGCTCGGGCACCACACGATCGCCGCGATGGTGCTGGACACCCTCGGCGTGGAGCACGGCCTCGAGCACCTGCGCCTGTCCCCGCCGGCGCCGCGCACGTGGCGCGAGGCCCGCGCGTCGGACGCGGCGTGGGTGCGCACGCACCTGGCGCCGTGGGTGGTCCGCCGCATCCGCGGCGTCTCCTCCGGCGACGGCGTCACGGCCAAGCGCCCCGTCCCCGAGCCGCTCTTCGGCGCGCCGATGCCGCGGGGCTCGGACCACACCGAGCCGCTGGACGTCGTCGAGCCCTGAGCCCGGCCGGCGGGGACCGGTGGCCGTTTCTCGAACGAAAGTGCCGCGACACGCCGCCGTTTCCCGAACGAAAGTTCAGAGGGCGAGGGTGCGCTTGAGCGTGTCGGCCACCTGGCCGTATTCGGTGAGGAAGCCGTCGTGGCCGATGGGCGAGGCGATCGTGTGCACCGGCGGCCGCGCGGGCAGCGCCGCCGCGAGCGCCTCGGACTCGGCCGGCAGGTAGAGCCGGTCCGAGTCGACGGCGGCCACGAACGCCCGGCCCCGGTAGTCCGCGAGCGCCGCCGCCACGCCGCCGCGCCCGCGCCCGACGTCGTGGCCCATGAGGGCCTCGGTGACCACGAGGTAGGAGTTCGCGTCGAACCGGTCGGTGAGCTTGGCCGCCTGGTGGTCCAGGTAGGACTCCACGGCGTAGCGCCCGCGCCCGCCCGGCACCCCGACGACGGCGCCGAACGGGTCCTCGACGCCCTGCGGTTCCCGGCCGAACCGCTGGCCGAGCTCTCCCGCCGTGCGGTAGGTGGTGTGGGCGATGCGCCGGGCGATGCCCAGGCCGGCCACGGGGCCGGGGCCGGGGTAGTAGTCGCCGCCCTGGAAGTCCGGGTCGAGGCGGATGGCCGCGGTCTGGGCCTGCCCCCACGCGATCTGGTCGGCGGAGGAGGCCGCGGTGGCGGCCAGCACACCCACCCCGGCGACGCGCGCGGGGTGGGTCGCGGCCCACTCGAGGGCGCGGGCCCCGCCCATCGATCCGCCGATCACGGCGCGCCAGGCGCCGATCCCGAGGTGGTCGGCCAGGCGCCGCTCGGCCTCGACCGCGTCCCGCAGCGTGAGGAACGGGAACCGGGAGCCCCAGGGCCGCCCGTCGGGGGCGGGCGTCGAGGGCCCGGTGGAGCCGTGGCAGCCGCCGATCATGGCGGGGGCGACCACGAACCACCGGTCCGTGTCCACGGCGCGGCCCGGGCCGACGAGGGCGTCCCACCAGCCCGGCGTCGGGTCCTCCTCGTGCGCGGCCACGTGCGCGTCGCCGGTGAGGGCGTGCAGCACGAGCACGGCGTTGGAGCCGTCGGCGGCGAGGGTGCCCCAGGTCTCGTAGGCCAGCTCGACGTCGGGCAGCAGCCCGCCGGTCTCGGTGCGCAGCTCGCCGACCCGCAGGCGGTGGCGGCCGCCGCGGGGCAGCGCGGTGCGCGACGGACGCGTGGCGACGGCGGTCATGCCCGCTCCCCCGCGTCGTCGTCGCCGCGGCGGGCGGCGGCCGCGAAGCCGCGCTCGAGGTCGGCGAGGATGTCCTCGACGTCCTCCACTCCGAGTGAGAGCCGCACCAGACCGGGGGTGACGCCGGCGGCGCGCTGCTCGTCGTCGGTGAGCTGGGAGTGGGTGGTCGAGGCCGGGTGCACCACGAGCGAGCGGACGTCACCGATGTTGGCCACGTGGTGGTGCAGGGTGAGCCCGTCCACGAACGCGGCCCCGGCCTCGCGGCCGCCCGCGATCTCGAAGGAGACGAACGCGCCCGCGCCCTTCGGCAGGTAGCGCTGGGCCCGCTCGTGCCACGGGCTGGACTCCAGGCCGGCGTAGACCACGTGCTCGACGTCGTCGCGGCCCTCCAGCCAGCGCGCCACCGCGGCCGCGTTGGCCACCTGCCGCTCCATGCGCAGGGACAGGGTCTCCAGGCCGAGGTTCACCAGGAAGGCGTTGAACGGGGAGATGGCCGAGCCGTAGTCGCGCAGCAGCTGCACGCGCGCCTTGAGGATGAAGGCCAGGTTGGCGCCGAGCGGCGAGCCCACCCCGAGGTCCCGCGCGTACACGAGGCCGTGGTAGGACTCGTCCGGCTCGTTGAAGCCGGGGAACCGCTCGGCGTGCTGCGCGTAGTCGAACGTGCCGGCGTCGACGATCACGCCCGCGATGGCCGCGGCGTGCCCGCCGAGGTACTTCGTGGCGGAGTGGGTGACGACGTCCGCGCCGTGCTCGATCGGTCGCAGCAGGTACGGGGTGGCCAGCGTGTTGTCCACGATCAGCGGCACGCCGGCCTCGTGGGCGGCGTCGGCGACGGCGCGCACGTCCAGGACGTCCCCGCGCGGGTTGCCGAGGGTCTCGCCGAAGAACGCCTTGGTGTTCGGCTTCACGGCGGCGCGCCAGGACTCGAGGTCGTCCGGGTCGGTCACGAACGTCGTCTCGACGCCGACCTTGGCGAGGGTGTGCTTGAACAGGTTCTGCGTGCCGCCGTAGAGGCTGGCCGAGGCGACCACGTGGTCGCCGGCGCCGGCGAGGTTGAGGATCGCGAACGTCGTCGCCGCCTGACCGGAGGCCAGCAGCAGCGCGCCCACACCGCCCTCGAGCGCGGCGATCTTCTCCTCCACCGGGCCCTGCGTCGGGTTGCCGATGCGGGTGTAGAGCGGGTCGAGGTCCTTGAGCGCGAACCGGTCCGCGGCCACCTGGGCGGACGGGAAGTCGTACGAGGTGGTCTGGAAGATCGGCAGGGCGGTCGCACCGAAGGCGTGCTGGCCGACGGCGACGCCCGCGTGGACCTGCGCGGTGGAGAAGCCCCAGGCGTCGGGGGTCGGGGTGGGCTGGTCGGTCATGGCGGACCCTCCTGAAGGGTTCAGGGGCCGGACCCGGCCGCCCCGCCCGCCGGCCGACGTGCCGATCCGCGGACCGGCGTCGTCGAGGTGCCGGAGATGACCCGGCGCCGTCGAGAGGGGCCGTGGGATCGGCCCGCGCTTGCCGGCGTCCGTTGTGGGGCCGGCCTGGTCGTCACCCGGGGCACCCCACCGCGGAAGGAGGGTTGCCGGTCAGCATGCCGGGGCCTGTTGCTGACTCTCGTGACCGTGCCTCCGAGTGTAGCCCGCCGCCCCGCCACGATTTCGTCACGCGTGTCACACGTGGATACGCTCTCCGCACGGGGCGCCCGACCCGTCAAGGGCTCGACGCCCCTGGACTCGCACCAGGTCAACCCCCGGGGCAGCCCGGGAACGGAGAGGAACAGCGCAGTGCACACCTGTCGCATGGACCACGTGTCCTACGCCGCCGGCCCCGAGGGCCTGGACGCCACGGTCGCCCGCATCGCCGAGACGCTGGGCATCGAGCGGATCAAGGGCGGTGTCCACCCACGTTTCGGCACCCAGAACGCGCTCTTCCCCATGACGGAAAGGCAGTATCTGGAGGTCGTCGAGGCCCTGGACCACCCGGCCTCCCTCAGCGCGCCGTTCGGCCAGCTCGTGCGCGCCCGCACCGAGCAGGGCGGCGGCTGGATGAGCTGGGCGGTGGCCACCCCGGACATCGGCCGGTTCGAGCGCCGCCTCGGCCGCGAGGCCGTCCCCGGCAACCGTCGCTTCCCGGACGGCCGCGAGCTGTCCTGGCGCCAGATCGGCATCAAGGGAACCCTCGCGGACCCGCAGCTGCCGTTCATCCTGCGCTGGGCCGACGGCCAGGAGGACATGCACCCCTCGCAGGCGGCCGAGCCGCAGGCCACCATCGAGCGCCTGAACATCGCCGGCTCCCCCGAGCGCCTCGCCGAGTGGCTCGGCGACGACGAGGACGGCCAGGTCCAGGACGTGAACATCGAGTACGTCGCGCCCTCCGGCACCCCGGGCATCGTCTCGGTCACCTTCCGCACCCCGAAGGGCGAGGTCACGCTCTGAGCGCGGGGGCGGGGCCGCTCAGCCGAGCAGCCCCGCCCGCGCCAGCAGCGGGTAGCCGACGAACCCGACGGCGTCCAGCAGCGCGTGCGCGATGACCAGGGGCATCACCCGGCGCACCCGCAGGAACACGAGCGCGAACACCACGCCCAACAGGGCGTTGCCCACGCCCGGCCCGATCCCCTGGTACAGGTGGTACGCCCCGCGCAGCAGCGCGAGGGCGAGCACCACCACGGCCGCGCGGGTCGGCAGGTACAGCCCCTCGGCGCTCACCCACGACGACGGCACGGCCGGCGCCGGATCGCGCGCCAGGCCCGCGGCGCGCAGCCGCTGCAGATACCCGAGCCGGTCGACGAGCCAGGCGCCCACGATGACCTCCTCCAGCAGTCCGTGCCGCAGCGCGGAGAGCAGCAGGACCGGCACCTGATACCAGCTCTCCCCGAGCGCCGAGCCGACGATCGCCGTCGTGATCCCCAGGGCCCGGCCGGCGGCGTAGACGCCGAGCGTGCCCAGCCCGATGGCCGCGAACAGGCCCAGGCCCCAGGCCAGGTCGCGGCCGGGGCGGCGCAGGTCGAGGCCGAGCACCCGGAACGGGTTCCGGCCGCGCAGGTGCATCAGGTGCAGCACGAGGGCCACCGGCACCAGCGCGAACCCGATGCCGAGCAGCTGATAGGTCAGGTCGAACACCCAGCGGTCGGCCAGGGCCGGGTTGAGGACGGTGGTCTGCTCGCCGAGCGGGGCCTGGGTGGCCTTGTCGATGAGCTGGACGATCGCGTAGACCGCCGACTTCCCCAGAGAGAGGCCGAGGACGATCGCGATCTCCCACCGCACCGTGCGCGCCGAGGGGGCGGGCAGCGCGGGGGCGGGTCGGACGGCCGGGCCGGCCTGGGAGCGGGACGTGCGCGGGGTGGCGGGCATGCCCCCCAGTATCCGCCCGCCCCTCTCCCCCCGGGCGCTTTCGAACGTGAGGGAGGGCCTGTCTCCCGTTCGAAAGTCCCCATTCCCCCGATGTCACGTTCGAAAGTCCGGGAGGGCGGAGGGAGGGTTAGCGTGGTCGTGTGGTCTCCCCGCCTGCCCCCAGCGAGCTCGAGCTGGTCCACCGCGCCCTGCAGCACCTCCGCCCCGGCCTCGACCCCGCCCTCGCCCGCCGGCTCCGCACAGCCGACTGGGCCGCGGCGTCCGTGGAGGAGGGCGGGCAGTTCCACCGCGTGCTGGTGCTCGAGGACGTCGGCGTCCTCCGGATGACGCGGGCCCACGAGGTCGGCGCCGCCCCCGCCGCGCGGTGGGCGCCCGAGCGGGACCCCGCGGCGCACCTGCCCCGGCGCCTGGCCCTCCTCGACGGGCTCGCCTCGGCCCTGGCCGAGCGCGACGTGCCGTGGGCCGTCCCGGTCGCCCTCTCGGACCCCGTCCCCGCGGGCCCGGGCGCCGCGGTGCTGCAGCGCTTCCTCCCGGGCGGGCCGCACCCGCCGCACGAGGGCGATCCGGCCGTGCTGCGCGGCGTCCTCGACGACCTCGCCGCCGTGGACGTCACCGACCCGCGGATCGCCCCGCACCTCGGCCGCCCGTTCGCGTTCCGCGGCCCGTGGACGCCGGAGCGCGCCCGGCACGTCGCGGCGCTGCCGGGGGCGGTCGCCGCGCGCCTGGGCGCGTGGGAGGGGCACGACGTCGACGCGCGGCTGGGCGCCGAGGCGTGGCCGGACGCGGTGGCTGCCCTCGCGGACGCGGTGACGACGTGGACCGCCGCGCCGCCCGTGCCGCCGTCGCTCGTGCACGGCGACCTGGCCGGGCACAACATGCGCTGGCGCGCCGTGCCCGAGGACGAGGACCCGCGCGCCCCGCTGCGCTGGGCGCTGGCCGGGGTGCTGGACTGGGACTTCGCGTGCGCGTGGGACCCCGCCCTCAACGTGGCCTACCTGGCGCTCTGGCACGGCGAGGAGAAGGTGCCCGACCTGGCCCGGGACGCGGCCGAGGCGCGCCGGGCCCGCGTGTGGCTCGGGGCGATGGCCCTGGAGACGCTCGACGACGCGGCGGCCCGGGACGCGATCGTCGGCGGGCTGGCCGCGGGGTCCTGGCGGCGCCTGCTGCGCAAGACCCTGCCCCGCGTGGCGCGGGCCCTCACCGCCCTGGACGGCTGAGGGCCCGCGCGGTCGTCAGGACACGCCCAGGCGCTCCAGGACGATCTCGCGGACGCGGCCGGCGTCGGCCTGCCCGCGGGTGGCCTTCATGACCGGGCCGATCAGGGCGCCGACGGCGGCCATCTTGCCGCCCTTGATCTTCTCGGCCACGTCCGGGTTGGCGGCGATCGCGGCGTCGACGGCCTCGGTGAGCGCGCCGTCGTCGGACACCACGGCCAGGCCCTTCGCCGAGACGACCTCCTTCGGGGCGCCCTCGCCGTCGGCCACCAGACCGAGCACCTGCTTGGCGATCTTGTCGTTGATCGTCTTCGCGGCGATCAGCTCCTCGACCTCCACCACGTGCGCCGGGGTGATCCCCAGCTCGGCGACGGCGACCTCACGGACGTTCGCCAGGCGGGCGATCTCGCCCATCCACCACTTGCGGGCGGCCGCCGCGGAGGCGCCGGCCTCCACGGTCGCGACGATCTCGTCCAGGACGCCGGCGTTGACGACGTCGCGGAACTCCTCGTCCGAGAAGCCCCACTCGGCCTTGAGCCGCTTGTTCCGCACGGCCGGCAGCTCGGGCATGGCCGCGCGCACGCGCTCGACCCACGCGGCGTCCACGTGCACGGGCACGAGGTCCGGCTCGGGGAAGTACCGATAGTCGTCCGCGTCCGACTTCGGGCGGCCCGAGGTGGTGCTGCGGGTGTCCTCGTGCCAGTGGCGGGTCTCCTGCGTCACGGTGCCGCCCGCGGCGAGCACCGCGGCCTGGCGCTGGATCTCGTGGGTGACCGCGTGCTGCACGGCGCGCGTGGAGTTCACGTTCTTCGTCTCGGTGCGGGTGCCGAACTCGGTGGCGCCCTTGGGCATCAGCGAGACGTTCGCGTCGCAGCGGACGTTGCCGCGCTCCATCCGCGCGTCGGAGATGTCGATGGCCTGCACGATGTCCCGGATCGCGGTGACGTAGGCGCGGGCCAGCTCGGGGGCCCGCGCGCCGGCGCCGACGATCGGCTTGGTGACGATCTCGATGAGCGGCACGCCCGCACGGTTGTAGTCGACGAGAGACGCGGAGGCGCCCTGGATCCGTCCGGAGCCGCCCACGTGGGTGAGCTTGCCGGCGTCGTCCTCGAGGTGCGCGCGCTCGATCTCCACGCGGAAGACCTCGCCGTCCTCCAGCTCGACGTCCAGGTGGCCGTCGAAGACGATCGGCTCGTCGTACTGGGAGGTCTGGAAGTTCTTCGGCGTGTCCGGGTAGAAGTAGTTCTTCCGCGCGAACCGGCAGGTCTCGGCGACCTGCGCGTCCAGGGCCACGCCCAGGCGGATCGCGTACTCCACGACCTTGCGGTTGAGCACCGGCAGGGTGCCGGGCAGGCCGAGGTCGAGCGGGGTCACGTTGGTGTTCGGCTCGTCGCCGAACGTGTTGGGCGCCGAGGAGAAGATCTTCGTGGCGGTGTTCAGCTCCACGTGCACCTCGAAGCCCAGCACGGGGTCGAAGCGCTCCATCGCCTCCGCGAAGTCCATGGTCTGCTCTGCGTGGCTCATGCCCGGCCTCCTGCCGTGGTCGCGGTGGTGGCGCGCTGCGCGCCCTTCTCCAGCTCGGGGGCCTCGGCCCACACCGGCCCGCCCCGGCGCTGGGCCACGAGGCGTTCGAGCGCGGCGCCGGCCTCGTACAGGCGGGCGTCCTCGCGCGCCGGGGCCATCAGCTGCAGGCCGTAGGGCAGCCCGTCGACGACGCCGCCCGGCACGGACATGCCCGGGATGCCGGCGAGGTTGGCCGGGATGGTGGCCAGGTCGTTGACGTACATGGTCATCGGGTCGTCCGTCTTGGCGCCCAGCTCGAACGCCGGGGTCGGCGCGGTGGGCGTGAGGATGACGTCCACCTGCTCGAAGGCGCGGGCGAAGTCCTCCTGCACGAGCGTGCGGACCTTCTGCGCGGAGCCGTAGTAGGCGTCGTAGTAGCCGGCGGACAGCGCGTAGGTGCCCAGGATGATGCGGCGCTTGACCTCGGCGCCGAAGCCGGCGGCGCGGGTGGCGCCCATAACCTGCTCGATCGTGCCGCCGCCGTCGGGCACCACGCGGTGGCCGTAGCGGACGCCGTCGAAGCGGGCCAGGTTGGAGGAGGCCTCCGAGGGCATGATCAGGTAGTACGCGCCGAGGGCGGCGTCGAAGCTGGGGCACGAGACCTCCACGATCTCCGCGCCGGCCTCACGCAGGGCGGCGACGTGCTCGTCGAAGCCGGCCCGGATGCCCGGGTGGAACGCCTCCGCCGGCAGGTCCGTCACGACGCCGACGCGCAGCCCCGCCAGGTCGCGGCCGCGGGCCGCGGCGGTCAGGTCCGCCGGCGCGTCGGCCAGGGACGTGGAGTCCTGCGGGTCGTGGCCGCCGATGACCTGCTGCAGCGCCGCGGCGTCGGCCACGGTGCGGGCGGCGGGGCCGATCTGGTCCAGCGAGGAGGCCATCGCGATCAGGCCGTAGCGGGAGACCGCGCCGTAGGTGGGCTTCACGCCGACCGTGCCGGTGAACGCGGCGGGCTCGCGGACGGAGCCGCCGGTGTCCGAGCCGAGGGCGAAGGGGGCCAGGAAGGCGGCGACGGCGGCCGCCGACCCGCCGCCCGAGCCGCCGGGCACGCGGTCCCCGTCCCACGGGTTGCGGGTGACGCCGAACGCGGAGTGCTCGGTGGAGCCGCCCATGGCGAACTCGTCGAGGTTGGTCTTGCCGAGGATCGGCAGGCGGGCCTCGCGGAGGCGGGCCACCACCGTGGCGTCGTACGGGCTGAGCCAGCCCTCGAGCATGCGGGAGGCGGCCGTGGTCGGCTGGCCGCGCGTGACGATGTTGTCCTTCACGGCCACGGGCACGCCGGCCAGCGGGTGCAGGGCGTCGGCCTCGGGGCCGCCGGCGGCGCGGATCGCGTCCACCTCGGCGGCGACGGCGAGGGCCTCGTCCGTGTTCACGTGGAGGTAGGCGCGCACGCCGCGGTCGCCGTCGGCGTCGGCGCGCACGTCGCCGTCGTGGGCCGCGATGCGGTCCAGGTGGGCCTGGACGAGCTCCACGGAGGTGGTTGTGCCGGCGCGCAGGCGCTCGGCCATCTGCAGCGCGGTGAGCCGGACGAGCTCGTCGGCGCCGAGGGTCGCGTTCACGTCGAACGTCTCGGTCATGGGGTGATCACTCTCCGTCCAGGATGGCGGGGACCTTGAACTGGCCGTCCTCGGAGTCCGGCGCCTGGTCGAGGGCCTCCTCCTGCGTGAGCATGCCGGCGGGCACATCCTCGCGGAACACGTTCTCCAGCGCGATGGGGTGGGACGTCGGCGTCACGTCGTCGCCCGCGGCGTCCTGGACCGCGGAGACGTGCTCCAGGATCTTCTCCAGGTCGCCGGACATCGTGTCCAGCTCCTCGTCGGTCATCCGGATGTGGGCCAGGCGAGCCAGATGCTCCACCTGATCCCGGGTGATCTCAGGCATGGATCTCCTCGTGTGACGGGTCGGGGCGGGGTGGACGACGCCGGCGCGGCGGCGGCCACATCGGAATCGAGTCTAGTGCCGGGGCCTGGACGGCCGCCGCCACCGCTTCGGGGCGGGAAATCCACCCCACTGCGGCTCCCCGGGCCCGCATGACAGGGATTTCCCGCCCCGCATGGGGTCCCGGCGCCGATCTCCCGCCCGGGGTCAGTCCAGCGCGAGCCGGTAGACGAGGAACGGGCCGGTCTCGTCGGCCGGGTCGAGGTCCGGCACCACGTCCGCGAGGAACCAGTCCCGCTCCGGGACGCGCACGAAGCCGGCGCGCTCGTACATCCGGTGGGCGCCGGTCATGGAGGGCATGGTGGTCAGCACGACGGCGTCCACGCCCTCCTCGGCGCGGGCCCGCGCCACGATCTCGGCCAGCAGGGCGCCGCCCACCCCGCGGCGGTGGAACCGCGGGTGCACGGCGAGCATGCGGAACTCGTACTCCCCGTCGCCGGAGGTCTCGGCCAGGGGCGAGCCGGGCGGGGTGAGCACCACGGACCCGGCCACCTCGCCGCCGACCTCGGCCACGAGCACCTCCGCGCGGCCGGCCCGGTCGGCCACGTCCATGAGGGTCCTCACGTAGGCGTCGTCGGGGGCGATGTGGCCGCCGTCGACATAGGACGCCAGGGTGAGCTCGGCGACCGCCTCGTGGTCCTCGGGGCGCAGCGGGCGGACGAGGGCGCTCATGCGTCGACCCCGGCGCGCTGGCGCAGCGTGTCCTTCAGGCGGGCGCGGGTCGCGTCCGTGGCCACGACGTAGTCGCGCCGACGCAGCCAGGCGGTGGGCACGGCCTGGTGGGGGTGGCCGTCGCGCGCCTCGTGCAGCCCCGCGAGGAACGTCGCGGCCGCCGGCTCCTGCCAGATGTTCACCCAGTAGGCGCGCTCCCGCTCCTGCGCCGTCAGTTCCTTGACCAGCCGCCTCGTGAACGGGCAGCCCGGCCGCCAGAACACGACGACGCCGCCGCGCTCGACGTGCGCCTGCGCGCCGGCGAACGGCCGTGAGCGGACCCGGACCGCCCACCGGTACGTGACCGCGTAGCCGGCCAGGACGAGCCCGGCCACGATCATGCCGACCTGCTGCAGGCGCGTCCCGGCGATCACGAACGCCAGGCCGCCGGCCACGAACAGGACCGGGTAGAACCACGGGTCTCCGACGATCCGCCTCATGCCGTCTCCCCCGTCACGGCGGCCAGGGCGGCCGCGTCCACGTCGCCGGCCACCATCCAGTCAGGATGTGCCGTGCCGTCCGCCGAGGCGGGCCGCGTGACCGCGACGCCGGCCTCCTCCGCCACCAGCGCGCCGGCGGCCCAGTCGTACTCCTGCGTGCCGAACTCGGCGTACGCGTCCAGGGTGCCGTCGGCGACCATGCACAGGTCCAGCGCCGCCGAGCCGATCCGTCGCACGTCCCCGAACGCGGGCAGCAGGGCCGCGAGCGCCCGCACCTGCAGGGCCCGGCGGGCGGGGTCGTAGCCGAAGCCGGTGGCGAGCAGCCGCCCCGAGCGCCCCGGCACGGGACCGGTGAGCCGCACGGGGGCGGCATCGCGGTCGGGCACGTCCACGCCCGCCGTCGTCGCGTCCGCGGTGCTGAAGGCACCCCGGCCCGCGCTCGCGAACCAGGTGCGCCCCAGCGCGGGCGCCGCCACAACGCCGGCCAGCCAGCGTTCGGTGCCCTCGGCCACCCCCAACAGGTCGGCGGTCTCGGCGTCCACCGGACCGGTGACGCCCACCGAGGTGCAGAACTGCGGCAGGCCGCGCACGAAGTTCGTGGTGCCGTCCAGCGGGTCGATGGACCAGCGGTACCCGGACGGCTCGGCCGGACGGGTGGCGCCGTACTCCTCGCCGGTGATCTCGTCCGAGGCGCGGTAGCCGGCGATGACCTCCCGGACGGCCTGCTCGGCGCGGCGGTCGTAGTCGGTGACCCAGTCGGAGCCGGAGGACTTCGTCTGCGCGCCGATCTCCTCGACGCCCAGCGGGACGGCCGGGTGGTGACCGGTCCAGCGCCGGGCCAGGACGTCCGCGCCGGCGCGCGCGGCGGCCTTGGCGACCACGAGCAGGCCCGGGACCGTGGTGCGCGCGCTCATGCCGAGGCCTCCACGTCTGCGGCGCCGTCGGTGGTGTCGTCCGTGTCCGCCGGGCGCACCGCGTCCGCGCCGCCGGCCAGCAGCGCCGTGAACCCGGCCTCGTCCAGCACGGGCACGCCGAGGGACTGCGCCTTGTCCAGCTTGGAGCCGGCGGCCTCGCCGGCCACCAGGAAGTCGGTCTTCTTGGACACGGACCCGGAGGCCTTGCCGCCGCGCACGAGGATCGCCTCCTTCGCGGAGTCGCGGGAGAAGCCCTCGAGCGAGCCGGTGACCACCACGGTCAGGCCCTCGAGCGTGCGCGGGGTGGACTCGTCCTGCTCGTCCTCCATGACCACGCCCGCCGCGGCCCACCGGTCCACGATCTCCCGGTGCCAGTCCTCGGCGAACCACTCGATGAGCGCGTCCGCGATGATCGGGCCGACGCCGTCGATCTCGGCCAGCCGGTCCCGGTCGCCGGCCTCAGCCGCCGCGCGCAGCGCCGCCATCGAGCCGAACGCGGTGGCCAGTGAGCGGGCCGCCGTCGGGCCCACGTGCCGGATGGACAGCGCCACGAGGGTGCGCCACAGCGGCTGCGACTTGGCCTTCTCGAGCTCGTCGAACAGACGCAGCGTGTTGGCCGTGGGCGCGGACGGCCTCTTCGCGGTGCCGGCGGTGAAGAAGTACGGCTTGAGCGTGAACACGCCCGAGGGCACCATGCGGCCGTCCACCTTCGTGCGGCCCTCGCGCCACACGCGGACCTCGCCGAGGGAGCGCTGCAGGTCCGTCAGCCCGTCCTCGCCGCGCGGGCCCGTGATCTCCTCCGGTGTGCCGGAGGCGAGGTCGAAGATCTGCGCCTCCGCCGTGATGGGGCCCGGGCCCTCGGGCCGCACCTGCCCCTCGTGCTCGGCCGGGTCCTCGCCGGGGCCCTGGACGAGCCAGCGGGCGGCCTCCTCGCCGAGCGCCTCCACGTCGAAGGCGCCGCGGCTGGCCAGGTGCTCGACGCGGCCGGCCAGCTGGGCCGGGCAGGAGCGGGCGTTGGGGCAGCGCAGGTCCACGTCCCCCTCCTTGGCCGGGGCCAGCGGCGTGCCGCACGAGGGGCAGTGCGTGGGCATGACGAACTCGCGCAGCTCCCGGCCGGCCTCGATCGCCTTCTCGCGCAGCGGCAGCACGGGGCCCACGACCTCGGGGATCACGTCCCCGGCCTTGCGCACCACCACGGTGTCCCCGATCAGCACGCCCTTGGCCTTGACCACGTCCTGGTTGTGCAGGGTGGCCAGGGAGACGGTGGACCCGGCCACGGTGACCGGCTCCATCACCGCGAACGGGGTCACCCGCCCGGTGCGGCCCACCGAGACCGCGATGTCCCGCAGCAGCGTGTGCACCTCCTCCGGCGGGTACTTGTACGCCACGGCCCAGCGGGGCACGCGGGAGGTGTGGCCGAGGTAGCGCTGGTCCGCGAACGCGTCCGCCTTCAGCACGATGCCGTCGATCTCGTGGATCAGCTCGTGCCGGCGCCGGCCGTACTCCTCGATCACCGCGACGACGGCGGCCAGCGCCTCCTCGTCCGCGCCCTCCACCCGGCGGGTGTAGGGGCTCACGGGCAGGCCCCAGCCCGCGAGCGCGTCGTACACCTCGTGCTGGGACTCCAGTCCGAACGCCTCGACCGAGCCGATGCCGTGCACGAACATGGCCAGCGGGCGCTGCGCGGTGACCGCCGGGTCCTTCTGGCGCAGGGCGCCGGCGGCGGCGTTGCGCGGGTTCGCGAACGGCGTCTGGCCCTCCTCGGCACGGCGCGCGTTGAGCTCGGCGAAGGCGGCGGAGGACATGAACACCTCGCCGCGCACCTCGAACTCGGCGGGCCAGCCCTCGCCGGAGAGCTCGTGCGGGATGTCCCCGATGGTGCGCACGTTGGCGGTGACGTCCTCGCCCGTGACGCCGTCGCCGCGGGTGGCGGCCTGCACGAGCCGCCCGTCCCGGTAGCGCAGGGCGACGGCGAGCCCGTCGATCTTCACCTCCACGAGCCAGCGGGGCGCCACGCCCGGCCGCACCTGCGTCAGGGCCTGCGCCGCGCGGCGGAACCAGACCTCGAGCTCCTCGATGGAGAACACGTCCTCGAGCGAGTACATGCGGGCCCCGTGCCGGACGGGGGCGAACGCCTCCGAGACCTCCCCGCCGACCTCCTGGGTGGGCGAGTCGTTGGACACGAGCTCGGGGTGCAGGGCCTCGAGGTCCTCGAGGCGGCGGTACAGCGCGTCGTACTCGGCGTCCGAGATCTCCGGGGCGTCCCGCTGGTAGTAGGCGGTCCGGGCGGCGCGGACCCGCTCCACGAGGTCCTCGTACTCCGCCCGCAGGTCCGCGGCGGGGATGTCCTGCGGATCGGGCTGGGCGGCGGATTCCTTGGGGGTGCTCACCCGGCCCAGCGTAGTCGGCGTCACGGACGGCGCACCCGGGTCAGGGGATGCGCACGAGCACCGCCGTGACGTTGTCCCGGCCGCCGCGCCACAGGGCGGCGCCGATGAGCTTCTCGAGGGCGTCCTCGAGGGTGTCGGCGTCGTCGATCAGCGCGCGGATCTCCTCGTCCAGCAGCTCGCCGGTCAGGCCGTCGCTGCACAGCAGGACGAGGTCCCCGGAGGCGAGGGGGACCTCGGCCACGTCCACCGTGAGCGCCTCGCGTGAGCCGAGCGCGCGGGTGATGACGTTGCGGCGCGGGTGGACGCGGGCCTCGGCGGGGGTGAGCTCCCCCGCGTCGACGAGCATCTGGACCGCCGAGTGGTCCACCGTGAGCTGCTGGAGCACCGGCGAGCCGACGGGCCGCAGGTACACCCGGGAGTCGCCGACGTTCGCCACGGCCCAGCGACCGCGTTCCGTGTCCAGGCAGGCCAGCACGGTGAGGGTGGTGCCGGAGCGCCCCAGCCCGGCCTCGACGACGGCGGCGTCCGCCTCGTGGATCAGGTGGCCGAGGTCCTGGGGCGTGTGGGCCGTGCCCGGGGCGAGCACCTCGGGGGCGCGGCGGCGCAGGGTCTCGATCGCGGCGGCCGAGGCCACCTCGCCGGCCTCGTGCCCGCCCATGCCGTCGGCCACGGCGGCGAGCACCAGCGGCTCCCCCACCACGGTCCACGCGTCCTCGTTCAGGTCGCGGACGGCGCCCACGTGGGTGGCGCCGGCGGCCTGGGGGCGCGGCGCGGACGGAGTCTCGGGGCGGGGGTCCACGGGGTCCTCGATCAGTCGGCGAGCAGGGTCTGGGCCGACCCGTCCAAGAGCAGGGAGGGGCGGACCTCTCCGAACCCGCGGACGATCCTGGGCGGCTGCGGGACGAGCACGAAGCGCTCGTCCCGGGACAGGGCCGCAGCGGTCATGGCGTCCACGAGCACGGTACCCGGATCGGCCAGGGACGTCAGCCGCGCGGCGAGGTTCACGGTGGGCCCGTAGATGTCTCCCATGCGGGAGAGCACCCGTCCCCACGTCAGGGCGACGCGCGCCGAGGGCAGCTCCTCGTCCGCGGCGATGGTCTCGGCCAGGGAGAGCGCGATCGCGGCGCCGGCCTCCGGGGTCTCGGCGTTGAACATGACCTCGTCGCCGATGGTCTTCACGAGCCAGCCGCCGCCGGCGGAGATGGTCTCCGCGGCGAGGGACTCGAAGCGGAGCACCATGCGGGCCAGCGTCCGGTCGTCCATGGTCCGGGAGAGCGTCGTGTAGGAGACCATGTCCGCGAAGCCGACGGCGCGGGCCAGCGGCAGCGGCGCGTCCGACTCGGAGCCGTCGCGGCCCTCGGCGCTGGCCGCCAGCCCGGCCTCCACGCGCACGGTCAGGCGCTGGACGGCGCGGTTGAGCTGGCGCCGGTAGACGATGCGCATGGCCTTCTCGAGCGGTCCGACCATGTCCGGGAGCATGTCGACGACGGCCCGCCGCGCCTCCGGGTCCGTCAGGTCCTCGGAGGCGATCTTGTCCTCCACGAGCGCCTCGATCTGCCACACCACCATGCGGTCCGTCATCTGCCCGATCGAGCGGGCCAGCGAGATGGCGGTGTCCTCGTTCAGCGTCCCCGAGCGCACGAGCGTGAGCACGGACTCGAACGCCTCGATGTCCGCCTCGGTGAAGGCCTTGTGCCCCTCCGGCGACGTCGGGTAGCCCAGCGCACGCCAGATCTTCCGGGCGGAGGCCATCGAGACGCCGAGGCGCTGCGCCACCTCCCGTGAGGTGTAGGCGCGCGGGCCCACCACCAGGCCGGCGTCGAGCGTGCGCATCGCGCTCGTCCAGCCGGCGGGCTGGGCGGACCGCTCCTCGACGTCGCGGGCGGTCGTGTCCTCGGCCGGCGGGACGATCGGCAGCGGTGCGGTGTCCGGTGTCTCCGGACGGCTCATCGGAGGTCTCCTGTCGGGACGGGGGCGGGCCAGGTCCTGGTGCGGGCCTGGCGGGTGAGGTGGGCCAGGGCCTCCTCGAAGCGCGCGGCCTCGGGGACGTCGCGCAGCCGCCAGTGGACCTGGCGGGCGGGCTCCTGGAAGAGGATGTGCAGGTCTCCGGCGCCCGAGCCGCGGCGGCGCCGCTGCACGTCGGCGATGGACACGAGCGGCATGGCGGCCCCGGAGCCGCCGACGCCGGCGCGCTGGAGGATGCGGCGGTCGGTGACCACGGTGCGCCGGAAGACCCAGCGCCACAGCGGACGGACGGTGCCGGGGAGCAGGACGAGCGCCGCGACCACCCACGCGGCCGCCTCGAGTACGGCGCGGTTCGCGGCGACGATCCCGGGCAGGTCGGGGCGTGCGAGCACGCCGACGGCCAGGCCGAGCAGGAACGCGACGGCCACGAGGACCGCGGCGGGGCGCAGCAGCGCGCGCGGGTGGGTGCGGGTGCGCACCATCACCTGCTCACCGGGCTCGAGTCGCACGGCGGTCACCTCCTGACCGGGACGGGTGTGTCATGCGCCGCGATGGACGTCTCCGCGCAGGTGGGCCACGTCCCCCGCACTGACCTCGGTCTCGATTGTGCCACGATCCGGTGTGACGTGCCTCACGCGCAGGGTGCCGCCGGGACCGAGGCCCACGGCCGTGCCCTCCAGCACGCCGCCGCCGGGCAGCTCGGCGCGCACCGCGCGGCCCAGGGTGGAGAGCCGGTCCGCCACGGCCGCCACGGCGGGGTGACGCCCGTCCACGGCCGCCGTCTGCCCCGCCACGCCCGCCGCGAAGCGGTCCACGGCCGCCACGACGGCGTCGCGCAGCTCGACCGCGAGGTCCCGGGGTGCGGGCACGGCGTCCGCGCCGATCCACTCCGCCAGATCCGTGGCGGTGTCCACCGGGGCGGCCCCGCGGTGGTCCAGGTTCACGCCCATCCCGACGACGACGCCGGGCCCCTTGCCGTCCGAGGACAGCGCCACCGTGGCCAGCACGCCGCACAGCTTGCGCCCGTCCGTGGCGAGCACGTCGTTCGGCCACTTCACGTGCGTCGGGACGCCCCGGGCCGCGAGGCGCTCGGCGACCGTGGCGGAGGCGACGAGCGAGAGCCAGCTCAGGTGGGCCGGGGAGACCGGCACCCCGCCGGACTCGGGACGCAGGTACACGGACAGGGCGAGCGCCGCCCCCGGCGCGGCGCTCCACACGCGGGAGTGCCGACCCCGGCCGGCCCGCTGGTCCGCGGTGGCCACGGCCGCACCGTGTCGGTGCCCCTCGCGGTCCAGCCGCGCGAGGAGCTCATCCTGCGTGGAGCCGGCGGAGTCCAGCCAGGTCAGGTCCGGTGTGGGGGCGTCGTCGGGGTGCATGCCCCTAGATATACACGGCGTCCCCGGGGGCGGGCTGAGCGGGCCGATCCGCCGCCGGGACGCGCGGACGGGCGGTCCGGGCCGACGTCCTCGCCGTTTGTGGGCTTCCTCCAACGGAGGGCGTCCGCGGCGGCCCGTACACTGGCCGACTGAGCCTCCGCATCTGGCGGACCACCACAAGGAGGACGTGTGACCGATCCCGATCTGACCACCACGGCCGGCCGGCTGGCCGACCTGCATCGGCGGCTCGAGGCGACGGCCGCGCCCGGCGGCCCGGACGCCGTCGAGCGCCAGCACGCGCGCGGCAAGCACACCGCGCGCGAGCGGATCGACCTCCTCCTGGACGAGGGCTCCTTCGTGGAGCTGGACGCGCTGGCCGTGCACCGCACCACCGCGTTCGGCATGGACGCCAAGCACCCGGCCGGCGACGGCCTGGTGTCCGGCTTCGGCACCGTGGACGGGCGCCAGGTGGCCGTCTACTCCCAGGACTTCACCGTCTTCGGCGGCTCGCTGTCCGAGCGCAACGGCCAGAAGATCGTGAAGGTCCAGGAGTTCGCCGCGCGCAACGGCTGCCCCGTGATCGGCATCCTCGACGGCGGCGGCGCGCGCATCCAGGAGGGCGTGGCCTCCCTCGCCCAGTTCGCGGACATCTTCCGGAACAACGTCCTGGCCTCGGGCATGATCCCGCAGATCTCGCTGATCATGGGCCCCTCCGCCGGCGGCGCGGCCTATTCGCCGGCGCTGACGGACGTCGTGGTGATGGTGGACCAGACCTCGCACATGTTCATCACCGGCCCGGACGTGATCAAGACCGTCACGGGCGAGGACGTGGACATGGAGACCCTCGGCGGCGCCCGCTCGCACAACGCCACCTCCGGCACCGCCCACTACATGGCGTCCTCGGAGGAGGACGCGATCGCCTACGTGCAGGAGCTGCTCGAGCTGCTGCCCTCCAACAACCTCGCGGAGGCCCCGACCTTCGAGGCCGCGGACCCGGAGCCCACGGACGAGGACCTCGCCCTGGACGAGATCGTCCCGGACTCCGCCAACCAGCCCTACGACATGCTCGCGGTCATCGCCTCGATCGTGGACGAGGGCCACCTGCTGCAGCTGCAGGAGCTGTACGCGCCCAACGTGATCACCGGGCTGGCCCGCCTGGACGGCATGAGCGTGGGCGTCGTCGCGAACCAGCCGATGCAGTTCGCCGGCACCCTGGACATCGCCGCCTCGGAGAAGGCCGCGCGGTTCGTGCGCTTCTGCGACGCGTTCAACATCCCGATCATCACCCTCGTGGACGTGCCCGGGTTCCTGCCCGGCACGGACCAGGAGTTCAACGGCATCATCCGCCGCGGCGCCAAGCTGATCTACGCCTACGCCGAGGCCACCGTGCCGAAGCTGACCGTGATCACGCGCAAGGCCTTCGGCGGCGCGTACATCGTGATGGGCTCCAAGAAGCTCGGCGCGGACCTGAACCTGGCCTGGCCGAGCGCGCAGATCGGCGTGATGGGCGCCCAGGGCGCCGTGAACATCCTGTACCGGCGCGACCTGAAGGCGACGGCGGAGGCGGGCGGCGACGTCGACGCGCGCCGGGCCGAGATCGTGGCCGACTACGAGGCCGAGCTGCTCAACCCGTACCAGGCCGCCGAGCTGGGCTACGTGGACGCCGTGGTGCCCCCGCACGCCACCCGCGGCCAGCTCATCCGCGCCCTGCGCGCCACCCTGCACAAGCGCGAGGCCCGCCCCGCCAAGAAGCACGGGAACATGCCGCTGTGAGCGCCCCGCTGGGTCCGGGCGCCCCGGACGAGAACGACGAGTCCACGCAGGCCACGCCGGCGTCGGCCGACCCGCTGCAGCTCAGCGGCCCCGAGTTGGAGCCGGAGGAGATGGCCGCGCTGGCCGCCGTCCTCGAGGCGGCCGCCGCGGCTCGGGCCGAAGCCGCCCGGCTCGCCGCCGAGGCCGCCGACCCCCGTCCCCTGGACCGCACGCTCCGCCGTCGCGGTGACCTGGGCCTGTGGGCCCGGCCCGGCCGCGGCCAGTGGCGTCAGGGCGCGGGCCCGCAGTGACCCGACGGGCGGGCGCCAGCGCCTAGAGTGCCGGTATGACCCAGCACACCTCCCAGGCCGCCGACGGCGCCCGCACCCCGTCCGCCATCGACGCACTCGCCGAGCGCTACGTGACCGACCTCCTCGCCCTGCATCCGGACACCGCCACCGAGCTCGGCTTCCCGGGCCGGGAGACCGAGTACACGGACTTCTCCCCCGCCGGCGCCCGCGCCGACGACGAGCTCAACGCCCGCCTGCTCGAGGAGCTGGCCGCGCTCGAGCCGCAGGACGAGACGGACCGCGTCACGAAGGCGGCCATGCAGGAGCGCATCGGCCTGGAGCGCGAGATCCACGCGACCGGCCGCACCGAACTGAACAACATCGCCTCCCCCGCCCAGGGCATCCGCGCGGTCTTCGACCTCATGCCCACGGACACCGCGGAGCAGTGGGGCCACATCGCCGGCCGCCTCGAGAACCTGCCGGCCGCCCTGCGCGGCTACACCGAGTCCCTGCTCGCCTCCCGCGACGCCGGCCACGTGGCCGCGGTGCGCCAGGTGGACATCGTGGTGGAGCAGGCCCGCGCCCACGGCGCCGCGGGCGGGTTCTTCCCGGGCCTGGTCGAGCGGGCCGAGGCAGCCGACGTCGTGGACGACGCCCTGGCCGCCCGCATCCGTTCCGGCGCGGACGCCGCCGCGCAGGCCTACCGCGACTTCGCGGACACCCTCGAGGCCGAGCTGCGCCCGCACGCCCCGGAGGCGGACGGCGTCGGGATCGAGTACTACCGGCTGGCCTCCCGCGTCTTCCTCGGCGCCGAGATCGACCTCGAGGAGACCTACCGCTGGGGCCAGGAGGAGCTGGCCCGCATCATCGCCGCGCAGCAGGCGGACGCCGAGCGCATCCGGCCGGGCGCCACGATCGAGGAGGCGCGCGCGATCCTGGACGCGGACCCGGAGCGCACCCTGAAGGGCACCGAGGCCCTGCGCACGTGGATGCAGCGGCTCTCCGACGACGCGGTCGAGGCCATGAAGGAGCACTTCGAGATCCCGGCCCCGATGGACCGGCTCGAATGCATGATCGCCCCCACCCAGGAGGGCGGCATCTACTACACCGGCCCCTCGGACGACTTCTCCCGGCCCGGCCGCATGTGGTGGTCCGTGCCCCCGGGCGAGGACGAGTTCACCACGTGGGCGGAGACCACCACGGTCTACCACGAGGGCGTGCCGGGCCATCACCTGCAGATCGCCACCGCCATGATGAACCGGGAGAACCTCAACCTGTGGCGCCGCAGCTTCTGCTGGACGTCCGGCCACGGCGAGGGCTGGGCCCTGTACGCGGAGAAGCTCATGGAGGAGCTCGGCTTCCTCGACGACCCGGGCGACCACCTCGGCATGCTGGACATGCAGCGCATGCGCGCGGCCCGCGTGGTGTTCGACATCGGCTACCACTGCGGCTTCGACGCCCCCGAGTCCGACGGCGGCGGCGCGTGGACCCCGGAGAAGGGCTACGCGTTCCTGGCCAAGCACCTGAGGATCTCCGAGGGCCAGCGCCGCTTCGAGTTCACGCGCTACCTCGGCTGGCCGGGGCAGGCGCCGGCGTACAAGGTGGGTCAGCGCATCTGGGAGCAGATCCGCGCCGAGCACGAGCAGGCCGAGGGCGCCGACTTCGACCTCAAGGCCTTCCACACGCGGGCCCTGCGCCTGGGCAGCATGGGCCTGGACACCCTGCGGGAGGCGCTCGCGTGATCCCGCACGACGACGGCGCGGCCGGCCCCGGCGCGGGCCTGCGGCTGGTGCTCGGCTCGGCCTCCCCCGGCCGGGCGGAGGTCCTGACCCGGGCGCGGGTGCCGTTCCGCGTCGTCGTCTCGGGGGTGGACGAGGCGGCCGTGGGCGCGGCGGCGGGCGACCCGTCGCCGGCGGAGCTGGCGGGCCTGCTGGCGGAGGCCAAGGGCCGTGACGTGGCCGCCTGTGTGGCGGCCGCCGGCGTCGAGGCGCCCACGCTCGTGCTCGGCTGCGACTCCGTGTTCGAGTTCGAGGGCCGCGCCCACGGCAAGCCCTACGAGCCCGAGGTCGCCGTCGAGCGCTGGCGCGCCCAGGCCGGCCGGGAGGGCGTGCTGCACTCGGGCCACTGGCTGGGCCTGGTGCTGCCGGAGCCCGGGGCCGGGTCCGGGGTGGCCGCGGAGGCGGGCGTGGTGTCCGCCGTCGTGCGCTTCGGCGCCGTCACCGAGGCCGAGATCCAGGCCTACGTGGCCACGGGCGAGCCGCTGCACTGCGCGGGCGCGTTCACGGTGGACGGCGCGGGCGCGGCCCTCGTGGACGGCGTGGACGGGGACCCCAACGCGGTGATCGGGCTGTCCGTGGCGTGGCTGCGGCGGGCCATGGCGGCCCTGGGCCAGGACGTCACCCGATTGTGGGAACCCTCCAACGCGCAGCGCTGATCCGGCGCGACAGGGCCGCGTGCCTCGGAGGGTTCCGCCACAACGAGTAGGGTGCTGGTCAGAGTCGGCGCCGTCCCGCGCCCTTCGCCCCACCGGGTGAGGGGCACGACCCCGGACGTGGCGCCTGCACCCCCAGCCGTGATCGTCCGAGGAGTCCATCGCCCATGAGCATCGCCGACGCACCGCAGGCCTCGGTCGTCCCGCCCGTCGACCCCGCGGCGGAGCGCCGGTTCTCCCGGGTGCTGATCGCCAATCGCGGCGAGATCGCCGTGCGCATCATCCGGGCCTGCCAGGACGAGGGGCTGACCTCCGTGGCCGTCTACGCCGAGCCGGACCGGGACGCCCTGCACGTGAGGCTCGCAGACGAGGCCGTGGCCCTCGGCGGGGAGACCGCCGCCGACTCCTATCTGGTGATCGGCAAGATCCTCGACGCCGCCGAGCGAGCGGGCGCGGACGCCGTGCACCCCGGCTACGGCTTCCTCTCCGAGAACGCGGACTTCGCGCGCGCCGTGACCGACGCCGGCCTCGTGTGGATCGGACCGCCCGCCGAGGCGATCGACCGGCTGGGCGACAAGGTCTCGGCCCGCCAGCTGGCCACCAAGGTCGGCGCCCCGCTGGCGCCGGGCACCACCTCCCCCGTGACCGGCACGGAGGAGGTCGTCGCGTTCGCGGACGAGTTCGGCCTGCCGGTGGCCATCAAGGCGGCCTACGGCGGCGGCGGCCGCGGCATCAAGGTGGCCCGCACGCGCGAGGAGATCCCCGAGTTCTACGAGTCCGCGGTCCGCGAGGCCGTGGCCGCGTTCGGCCGGGGCGAGTGCTTCGTGGAGCGCTTCCTGGACAAGCCGCGCCACGTGGAGACGCAGTGCCTGGCGGACGTGCACGGCGACGTCGTCGTGATCTCCACCCGCGACTGCTCGCTGCAGCGCCGCAACCAGAAGCTCGTGGAGGAGGCCCCGGCGCCGTTCCTCACGGACGAGCAGAACGCCCGCCTCGTGGAGTCCTCCAAGGCGATCCTGCAGGAGGCCGGCTACGTCGGCGCGGGCACGTGCGAGTTCCTCGTGGGCCAGGACGGCACCATCTCCTTCCTCGAGGTGAACACGCGCCTGCAGGTGGAGCACCCGGTCTCCGAGGAGATCACCGGCATCGACCTCGTGCGCGAGCAGTTCCGCCTGGCCCGCGGCGAGGCCCTCGGCTACACGGACCCGCAGCCCCGCGGCCACTCGATTGAGTTCCGCCTCAACGGCGAGGACCCGGGCCGCAACTTCCTGCCCGCCCCCGGCCGGCTCACCACGTTCCGCATGCCCAGCGGCCCGGGCGTGCGCGTGGACTCCGGCGTGGTGGAGGGCGAGACCGTCTCCGGGGCCTTCGACTCCATGGTCGCCAAGCTGATCGTCACCGGCGCGGACCGCCGCCAGGCCCTGCAGCGTGCCGCTCGCGCCCTGCGCGAGGCCGAGATCGTCGGCATGCCTTCGGTACTGCCCTTCCACCGCGCCGTGGTGCGCGACCCCGCCTTCGCGCCCGAGATCGCCGGCTCGGAGGAGCCGTTCTCGGTGCACACCCGGTGGATCGAGACGGAGTTCGCGAACCACATCGAGCCGAGCGCCCTCACCCCGGCGGAGCCGGCCCCCCGCGAGGCGCGCCACACCGTGACCGTGGAGGTCAACGGCAAGCGCGTGGACGTCACCCTGCCCACGTGGGGCGAGGCCCTGCACACGATCTCCGGCGCCGCCCAGCGGGCCGGTGCGGGACGACGTCGGCCCCGCGGCAAGCGCGGCGTGCCGGTGGCCGCGGCCGTCAGCACGGACGCGCTGACCGCCCCGATGCAGGGCACCGTGGTGAAGGTCGCCGCCGAGAACGGCCAGACCGTGGCCGAGGGCGACCTGATCGTGGTCGTGGAGGCCATGAAGATGGAGCAGCCGCTCGCGGCCCACCGCGCGGGCGTGGTCAGCGGGCTCGAGGTCGAGCCGGGCCAGACGGTCACGGCCGGCACGGTGGTCGCCACCATCGCCGACGCGGAGTGAGCCGCCGGCGACGACGGCGGGGAGCGCCGTCGTCGCCGACTGGTTCCACATGGTGGACGACGGGGACGTGACTCTCGCAGATCGGCGCGAACAGGCTTAGCCTGACACGCATCTTCGTCTCACATCGTGGTCGATTGCGACCCCCTGTGCCCGTCATACCAGGGAGACACCATGTCCCACTCCACCCCGCCCGTGAACTCGGGCGCCCCCACCGCCACCACCGATCTCACGTCGAACGCGGTCGCCGCTGCGGAGGAGGTGCCCCGCTCGCGGGTCATCATCGCCTCGCTCGTGGGCACCTCGATCGAGTTCTACGACTTCTACATCTACGCCACGGCCGCCGTCTCGGTGTTCCCGCTGATCTTCTTCGCGGGCGGCGACGACAACACGGCCCTGCTGGCCTCCATGGCCACCTTCGGCGCGGCGTTCGTCGCCCGGCCGCTGGGCGCCGTCGTCTTCGGCCACCTGGGCGACCGCGTGGGCCGCAAGACCACGCTCATCGGCTCGCTGCTGACCATGGGCATCGCGACGTTCCTCATCGGCCTGCTGCCCACGTACTTCCAGATCGGCCTGTGGGCGCCGGCCATGCTGACGCTGCTGCGCTTCTTCCAGGGCCTGGGGCTCGGCGGCGAGTGGTCCGGCGCCGCCCTGCTGGCCACCGAGTACGCCAAGGACGGCAAGCGCGCGCAGGCGGCCATGTGGCCGCAGCTCGGCGCGCCGATCGGCTTCCTGCTGGCCAACGGCCTGTTCCTCACGCTCGTGCTCGGCTTCGACCACGACTCCACGAGCCCGGTGCTCGACGGTCCGTTCCTCACGTGGGTGTGGCGCCTGCCGTTCCTGCTCTCGATCGTGATGGTGGCCGTGGGCCTCTACGTCCGCGTCAAGCTCGAGGAGACCCCGGTCTTCCAGCGCGCCCTCGACCGCGACCAGCGCGTGAAGGCGCCGCTGGGCGAGGTGTTCCGCCGCAACTGGTGGGAGCTGATCCTGGGCACCTTCGTCATGTACGCCACCTACGTGCTCTTCTACCTGATGACCACGTGGATCCTCTCCTACGCGATCGGCAAGCCGGCCAACGGCTTCCTGGGCGTCCCCTACGCCGAGTTCCTCGTGCTGCAGCTGGTCGGCATCCTGTTCTTCGCGGCGTTCGTGCCGGTCTCCGGCCTGCTGGCGGACCGTTTCGGCCGCCGCCCCACCCTGATCGTGATCTCGGTGCTCATGGTGCTGTTCGGCCTCTCGTTCGGCCTGTGGCTCTCGCCGGAGAACATGGGCGTGGGCGCGGAGCTGAACGTGCCGCTGATGCTGGCGTTCCTGGCCACGGGCATGACGCTCATGGGCCTGACCTTCGGGCCGATGTCCGCGGTGCTGCCCGAGCTGTTCCCCACGAACACGCGCTACACCGGCTCCGGCATCGCCTACAACGTGTCCTCGATCCTCGGCGCCGCGCTGACCCCGTTCATCGCCGCCTGGCTGGTGCAGAGGTTCGACGTCTCCTACGTCGGCTACTACCTGGCCGCCGCCTCGGCGATCACCGTCATCGCACTGGCGCTCTCCCCCGAGACCCGGCACACGGACCTCGACACCGTCACCTCGGCCCGCGAGCGCCGCGCCGCGCGCTGACCCCGGCCGGCCCCCGGCGCTCCCCCGCGCCCCCGCCCGCACTGTCGAACGTGACATCGGGGGAATGGACGCTTTCGGTCGTGAGATGGGCCCTATCTCACGACCGAAAGTCGTCTCTGGGTCAGATGCGCACGTGGAGGCGGCGTGCCGCCTCCGCGATCGACCCGGACATCGACGGGTACACGGTGAAGGTGTCCGCGAGGTCGTCCACGTGCAGCTTGTGCGTGACCGCGAGCGCGAGCGCGTAGATCAGCTCGGAGGCGCGCGGCGAGACCACCACGCCGCCGATCACGGTGCCGGAGCCCTGACGGGCGAAGATCTTCACGAACCCCTCCTCCGCGCCGGACATCTTGGCGCGGGGGTTGGTGTGGAAGTCCAGTCGCAGCACGTCCGCCTGGTACTGGCCGGAGTCCACCTGCGCCTGCGAGACACCCACGGTGGCGATCTCCGGCGAGGTGAAGATGTTCGAGGCCAGCAGGTGCGGGCGCAGCGGCTTGAGGGCGTCGCCGAGCAGGTGGGCGACGGCGATGCGCCCCTGCATGGCCGCCACCGAGGCGAGGGCGAGCTTGCCCGTGCAGTCGCCCGCCGCGTAGATGCTCGGCACGGACGTGCGGGAGACGCCGTCCACGAGCACGTGGCCGGAGCCGGTCAGCTTCACGCCCACGTCGTCGAGGCCGAGGCCCGCCGTGTTCGGCACGCCGCCGACGGCCACCAGCGCGTGGGAGCCCTCGATCGACGGGGTGTCCTCGGCGCCCTCGCCGGAGAGGTGCACGCGCACGCCGGTCTCGGTCCGCTCGACGGACTCGGCCCGGGAGCGGGAGACCACCCTGAGGCCGTTGCCCTCGAAGACCTTCTCGAGCAGTTCGGCGGCGTCGGCGTCCTCGCCGGGGAGCACGCGGTCGCGCGAGGAGACGAGGGTGACCTTGGCGCCGAGGCGGTTGTAGGCCGAGGCGAACTCGGCGCCGGTGACGCCGGAGCCCACGACGATCAGGTGCTCGGGCAGCTCCTTGAGGTTGTAGACCTGCTTCCAGTTGAAGATCCGCTCGCCGTCCGGGACGGCGGTGGGCAGCTCGCGGGGGCTCGCGCCGACGGCCACGAGGATCGCGTCCGAGGTGATGATCTCGGGCTCGGCGCCGGCGTCGGCGTCGTCGAGGGCGCGGACGGACACCTCGTGGGGGCCGACGACGCGGCCCACGCCGTCGATCACCCGGACGCCGACCCGCTCGAGGCCCGCGCGGATGTCCGAGGACTGCTCGTGGGCCAGGTTCAGGATGCGGTGGCCGACCCGGCCCATGTCCGCGTGGACGTCGGCCCCACCGAGGTCGACGCCCAGGTCCACGGAGGCGCCCACGCGGCGCATCGAGTCGGCGGCGGCGATCAGCGTCTTGGAGGGGACCACGTCCGTGAGGACGGCCGCGCCGCCCAGCCCCTGGCGCTCGACCAGGGTCACGCGGGCGCCCAGCTTCGCGGCCACCATGGCGGCCTCGTAGCCGCCGGGGCCGCCGCCGATGATGGTCAGGGACGGGATGAAGGTGCTGTTTTCCTCGCTCACGGGCTCCATTGTGTCCGCCGCGGACGGGAAAGTCCTAGCCCGCGCTCACGGGACACCGCCTAGACTCCACGACGTGACCGACCAGACCAGCATCCCCTCCCCCGACTCCCCCGTGACCGGCGACCATCCGGGCTTCGCCGAGGCCCGCGCGGCCGCCGACACCATCGCCCGGGCGACGGGCGTGGCGGAGCACCGCGTCGCCGTCGTCCTCGGCTCCGGCTGGGGCGAGGCCGCCGGCCTGATCGGCGACGAGGTCGCCGCCGTGCCGCTGGCCGAGGTGCCCGGCTTCCACGCCCCGAAGGTGCCCGGCCACAACGCGGTGATCCGCTCGGTCCGACTGCCGGACGGCACGCACGCCCTTGTCTTCGGCTCGCGCACGCACTTCTACGAGTCCCGCGACGCCCAGGCCGTGGCGCACACCGTCCGCACCGCCGCCGCCGCCGGGGCGCGCACCGTGGTGCTGACCAACGGCTGCGGCGGCCTGGACCCGGAGATCGCCCCGGGCACCCCCGTCCTGATCGCGGACCACATCAACCTCACCGGCGCCACCCCGCTCGCCGGCGCCACGTTCGTGGACCTGACCGACCTCTACTCCCCGCGGCTGCGCGCGATCGCCCGTGAGGTGGACCCGTCCCTGCGTGAGGGCGTGTACGTCCAGTTCGCCGGCCCGCAGTACGAGACCCCCGCCGAGGTGCGGATGGCGCGCACCCTCGGCGGCGACCTCGTCGGCATGTCCACGGCGCTGGACGCGATCGCGGCCCGGCACGCCGGGCTGGAGGTGTTCGGCATCTCGCTGGTGACCAACCTCGGCGCCGGCATCTCGGAGACGCCGCTGTCCCACGCCGAGGTCGTCGAGGCCGGCCAGGCCGCCGGCCCGCGCATCGCGCGCCTGCTCGCGGACATCGTGGGGCGGCTCTGATGCCCGCGCATCCCCCGCACGACGACGTCGCCGCGCTCCCGGAGGACGTCCTCGCCCGGGCTGAGCGGTGGGCGGCGGAGGACCCCGATCCCGCGCACCGGGACACCCTGCGCGCCGAGCTCGACGCGGCCGCCGGCGTCGGCCCGGAGGCCGCGGCCGCCCGGGCGGCGCTCGCCGCCCGCTTCGCCGGGCCGCTCGTCTTCGGCACCGCCGGCCTGCGCGCCGAGGAGGGCCCGGGCGAGTCCCGCATGAACCGGCTCGTGGTGCGCCGCACCGCGGCGGGTCTGGCCGCGCACCTGTGGGACGGCGTCGGACGGGACGCTGCCCCGCCGCTGGCCGTCGTCGGGTACGACGCGCGGCGCGGTTCGGCCGCCTTCGCTGCGGACACGGCCGCCGTCCTGACGGCCGCGGGCGTGCAGACCGTCCTGCTGCCGGATCCGCTGCCGACGCCGGTGCTCGCCTTCGCGGTGCGCCATCTCAGCGCGGACGCCGGCGTGATGGTCACGGCCAGCCACAACCCGCCCGCGGACAACGGCTACAAGGTCTACCTCGGCGGGCGGCTCACGGACGAGGCGGGTCGAGGGGCGCAGATCGTCTCCCCCGCGGATGCGCAGATCGCCGCCCGCATCGACCACGCGGCGTGGACCGCGGACATCCCGCTCGCCGAGGATGGCTGGACCGTGGCCGGGCCGGACCTGCTGGAGGCCTACCGCGCGGCGGCCCTCGGCGTGCTCGACGACGACCGGCACGGCCACCGCGACCTGCGCGTGGTCTACACGCCCCTGCACGGGGTGGGCGGCGCCGTGGTCCCGGGCCTGCTCGAGGACGCCGGCTTCGGCCCCGTCCACGTGGTGGCCGAGCAGGCCGCCCCGGACCCGGCCTTCCCCACGGTGGCGTTCCCCAACCCGGAGGAGCCGGGGGCGATGGACCTCGCCCTCGCCCTGGCCGCCGAGGTGGACGCGGACCTGGTGATCGCCAACGACCCCGACGCCGACCGCCTGGCCCTGGCCGCGCCCGTCACCGACGCGCACGGCGTCCGTACGTGGCGGATGCTCTCGGGCGACGCCGTCGGGACGCTGCTGGGCGCGCACGCGATGCCGGCCCTGCACGCGGCCGGCCGCAGCGCCGCGAACTCCGTGGTCTCCTCCCCGCAGCTGGCCGCCCTGGCCGAGGCGAACGGGGTGACGCACCACGTCACGCTGACCGGCTTCAAGTGGATCTCCCGCGCCCCGGACCTCGGCTTCGGCTACGAGGAGGCCCTCGGCTACTGCGTGGACCCGGACATGGTGCGGGACAAGGACGGCATCACGGCCGCCCTCATGGCCGCGGAGCTGACCGCCGCCCTCACGGCGCAGGGACGCGGCCTGACGGACGCCCTGGCCGACGTCGACGCGGTCACCGGCGCCATGCCCAGCGCCCAGGTCTCGGTCCGCGTGGCGGACCTGTCCCTGATCGCCCGCACCATGACCGCTCTGCGTCAGCAGGCCCCGGCCACGCTCGCGGGCGAGCCGGTCACCGTGCGCCGAGACCTGGCCGCCGGCGGGGACGGGCTGCCGCCCACGGACGCACTGCTGTTCGCCACCGACTCCGGCACCCGCGTGCTCGTGCGTCCCTCCGGCACCGAGCCGAAGCTCAAGTGCTACCTCGGCACCCGGGACGCCGACCCGGCCGCGGCCGCCGAGCGGCTCGAGGCGCTGCGGGCCGAGGTGACGGCCCTCGTGGGCGGCTGAGCCTCGGTAGGCTGGTGGGCATGACCGTCTCCCTCACCACCGCCGAGCTGGCGAAGTACATCGACGCGACCGCTCTGAAGGCCGACACCTCGGAGGCGGACGTGCGCCGCCTCGTGGCCGAGTCCCGCGAGGCCGGGGTCAAGAGCGTCTGCATCAACCCCGTGTGGGTGCCGCTGGTGGCCGCCGAGCTCGCGGGCTCGGACGTGCTGACCTGCACCGTGATCGGCTTCCCCCTCGGCGCCAACGCCTCGGAGGTCAAGGCCTTCGAGGCCCGGCAGGCGATCGACGCCGGCGCGGACGAGGTGGACATGGTCCTCGACATCGCCGCGGCCCGCGCCGGGGACCGCGCCCGGCTCGTCGCGGACGTCCGCGCCGTGGCCGAGGCCGCGCATGCGGGCGGCCCCGCGGGTGAGGGCGGGGCGCTGCTCAAGGTGATCGTGGAGACCGCCCTGCTGGACGACGACGCGATCGTCCTGGCCTGCGAGGCCGCGGTCGAGGCCGGGGCGGACTTCGTCAAGACCTCCACGGGCTTCTCCACCGCGGGCGCCACCGTCGAGCACGTCGCGCTGATGCGCCGCACCGTGGGCGAGGACATCGGAGTGAAGGCCTCCGGCGGGGTGCGCACCCGCGCGGACGCCCTGGCGATGATCGAGGCCGGCGCCACCCGGATCGGGGCCAGCTCCGCGCTTGCTATCCTGGGATCCGACTGACTCGCATCACTTCGGCCGGGCGTCCGCCCCGGCCGGGACCGCACCGAAGGAGCATCACGTGATCCGCAACGGCAAGGCCATCGACCACTCCAACGTGGGCGGCGTCTGGGGTTCCCTGATCGCCTTCATCGTCGCCTTCGGCGCGTTCCTCGGCTGCCTCTACGCCATGGGCTTCTGGTCGCTCGAGTCGGTCTGGGTCCCCGGCCTGATCGCGCTGGCCCTGGCCACCGTGGCCTTCATGATCCCCCAGGTGTTCCTGGGCCGCAGCGACACCGTGGACACCACCGCCATCCACACCCGTCCCGCCGTCGAGCACGCCGCCACCGGCGCCCACGCCGTCGAGACCGGCGCCGCGCACCGCTGAGCCGTCCCGGAGTCGAGGATCGCTGACACCGGTCGTCCGGCCGCCACGCGCCGAAGGGCGTCCACCCGCAACACGGGGGTGGACGCCCTTCGGCTTGTCTCCATCGCGGCGGTGGTGCTGGGTCACGCGTACCTGACGGACCTCACCTTCAGCCGGTACCTGGAGATCTGGCGGATGCCGCTGTTCTTCTTCCTCACCGGCTACTTCTGGACGCGCGGCCGCCCCTGGGCCAAGGACGTGCGGGGCCGCTTCCGGAGCCTGATGGTGCCGTACCTGGTGTGGGCGGCGCTCATGTCCGTGGCGGCGTTCGCGTGGTTCGCCGACGACCCCGACCTGCTGCGGCGCCTGGTGCTCACCGGCTGGTACGGGGGCGCGGACCAGGAGCCCCCGTGGTGGGCCTTCTGGTTCATCTCCGTCCTGTTCTTCACCACGGTGCTGCGCCGGTTCCTCGAGCGCTTCCCGTCCGCCGTCGCCTGGGCGGTGGGCCTGGCCGGGCTGGCGTGGGCCCACCTCGTGCCGGACTCCGCGATCGCCCGCACGCCGCTGGGCGTCGGGCTGGCCCTGCCCTGCCTGCTGTTCGTCCTCAGCGGCGAGATGTTCCGCCGCCACGTCCAGCCGCACGTGCGGCGCCATCGGACGCTCATCGGCGTCGGCCTGGTGCTGCTCGGGCTGGTCGCGGTCCGGCTGGGCCTGGAGCCGCCCAACATCAAGTTCGGCGGCTTCGGCACGCCGGTGCTCACCCCCGCCGTGGGCGTCCTGATGTCCGCGGGGATGGTGCTCGTGTTCGGTTCCATGGTGGAGAGGCTGCTGCGCTCCTTCGCCCGACGCACCGGGACGGGTCAGGCCCTGCGCCGCGTCATCACCGCCCTGGTCCGGACGGGCACTGTGGTGGTGCTGCTGCACGGCTGGGTGCTGATGTGGATCATGCGCCACGGCGTGGAGGACAACTTCGCCAAGTTCGCCCTCGCGCTCGCCCTGAGCTGGGTGGCAGGCCTCGCCCTGCTCGCCACCCCCCTGTCCAAGCCGTTCACGGGGGCGCGCCGCCGCTGGTACCCGGTGCACCGCCTGCGACGCGTGGAGCCCCCGCACCCCGTCACGTCCGCGCTGCCGCGCGTCACGACCGCCTCGGAGAGGACACACCCATGAGCAGGGATCATCGCCCCCCGATCCGCAATCCGTTCCTGCCGCCGACGCCGGAGGAGCCCGAGGTGCCGGCCCACGACGGCGGCCACCCGGCGGGTGACGGCGGTGACGCCGACGCCCCGGCGGCCTCCACGGGGCGGGAGGATCGCCTCGCCGAGTTCCGGCTCGGCCCGGCGTTCCGCCCCCACCCGGCCGACCCCGCCGCGCCGCGACAGCGTGCGACGCCGGCCGAGCGCGCGGTGGCTCCCGCGACCGCCGCGACCGCTGAGCCGGCCTCGCCCGCCTCACCGGCCGACCGTGCCCCCGGCCCCCTGCCGAGCGCCCGCGTCCTCGTCGTGTGCACGGGCAACATCTGCCGCTCCGCCTACGTGGAGTACGCGCTGCAGGCGCAGCTCAACGCCCTGCTCGGCGACCGGGGCCGCGCCGAGGTCACGAGCGCGGGCACGGAACCGAACCAGGCGCTCACCGTCCCCGGCCCGCTGCTCGACCTCGCGCCGAGCCGCCGAGTCCGCGCCGCGTTGACGCAGCATCGACCGCAGCAGCTGACCGGGCGTTCGCTGGCGGACCAGGACCTCGTCCTGACCGCGACGGACGACCACCTGGACGAGGTGCTGCGCGAGGACCCCGCGGCGGTGCGCCGGACCTTCACGATCCTCGGCATGGGCACCCTCCTGCGCGACCACGGCGAGGAGCTCGCCGCGTCGGTCCCTCCGGGCGCGGGCGTCACCGTGCTCGTCACGGCGCTGGCGGAGCTGCGCTCCCGCCTGATCGCCCACGGGGAGCGGCCGGACGCGGATCTGCCGGACCCGTTCCGCGGCCCCGCCGAGGGCTACGCCGCGATGGCGCAGACCGCGCAGCCGATCATCGAGCTGCTGGCGTGGGAGATCGCCCGGGCCCTGGACGGGGACCTCGTGGAGGACGAGGACCCGACGGGCGCCTGACCGGCCGGCCTCAGAGATCGGGGACAGCGCCGCCTCCACTGCCACGCGCAGGGGGTGCGCAGCCGGGGGCGGACAGGCGCAGCCTAAGAATGCGTAGGCGCCGAGGATGGCGAGGACGAGCACGACGCCACCCCCATCTGCGGCGTCGACCAGAGCCACAGGACGGCGCACGCCAAGCCCGCCATGGAGGTGCGGAGCCCGTGAGGAAGACGCACACCGCGGCGGTGACGAGCAGGGCCACCTTCCACCGCCGCGTCCGCACCAGAGCGAGCGGCAACTGAGCCGACCGCGGGCGATGCAGTCAACACGACCGATGAAACCCGCGATCCGCACCCACCAGCGCAACCAGTCCAGGTCTGGGATGCCCTACGGCAGGGGGACGATCGCGGGGAACGGCATGCTCGGTGAACATGGAGAATGGAACTCTACAGGTGGATCTAGACAGGTCGCACAGCTCATCGCCAGTCCTGCCACGCGTTCATGGATGGCACGTCGGCACGGAGCGCCCGGGAGCGTGCGGGTCTCGCGCCGTCAGTCCACGAATCCACCTGAATCCCCTTTCACTTTGCACCGGGTATCCGGCACAGTCACCACCGGGCCCTCCTTCCGGTGGACTAAGCTCGCGGCCATGGGGGAACGAGCGACGGGACAGCGACCGGCCGCCCCGCCGTCCTTGGACCTCGAGGTCCGCGTCCGCCTCGCGCACGCCCGCATCACGCATCTGCTGGACCGGGCCGGCATCCGCGGCCTGCACGTCAAGGGCTACGCCACCGAGCCCGGCGTCTACCCCGATCACCGCCGCAGTTCGGACGTGGACCTGCTGGTCCATCCGGCCGATGCCGCCGCCGTCACCGCGCTCCTGCGCTCCCACGGCTGGGAACCGGTCGCCACCTTCTCGGAGGGGTCGATCTTCCAACACGCGGCCACGCTCTGGCACGACCAGCTGGGCTATGTGGACGTGCATCGGCTCTTCCCCGGCCTCGGAGCGTCCCCCGAGACGGCCTTCGACGCCCTGTGGAGCGAGCACATCCACCTCGTGATCGCCGGCCGGCCCGTCCCGGTGCCGAGCCCGCGCCACCAGCGGCTCGTCGTGATCGTCCACGCGGCCCGCGACCCGTTCCGCGGTGGCCTCGACGTCCGGCACATCCGGGAATCCCTCCCCGCCGAGAGCTGGGCCGCCCTGCGCGAGGAAGCCCACCGGCTGGACGCGGGCGCGGCCTGGCACGTCGCCACGGGCGAGGCCGCCGACGGCGTCGACACCCGGCAGCTGGCCCTCTTCGCGGCGCTGCACGAGAGCCAGAGCGGTCTCGAGCTGTTCCGCACCCGGTGGCGGTCGGCCGCCACGGTGCGGGAGCGGGCCGTCCTCGTGGCCCGCACGATCCCGGTGAACCGCCCCCATCTGCAGATGCGCCTGGGCCGGCCTGTCACCCGCGCGGACCTGTGGCGTGAGCAGGGCGCCCGGCTCGGCGCACTCGCCGGCTGGGCCTGGACGAAGGCGGTGCGCCGTGGCCGTTGAGACCACCGAGGGCTGGGCGCTCGCCCCCGACATCGCGTGGGCCTGCACCGCCGGCGGCCAGGCCGCCGTCATGACGCTCGAGGCCGGTCAGCCGCTGCTGCTGAGCGCCTCGGGCGACGTGATCTGGGAGGTCCTCGTGGGCGGCCGCACCCCGGAGGACGACCTGGTCGCGGATCCGCCGGCGCCGCTGTCGACGACGGACGTCACGGTCCAGGTCGCGGAGGCGTTCGGCCTCGCCCCCGCCGACGTCGCGGCCGACGTCCACGCCTTCCTTGAGATGCTCGAGGCGCACGGCGTCCTCGTCCGCGTGAGGAAGGCCTGACCCGCCTCGATGTCTGCCCCTGAAGGATCGCCCTCGTGAGCCCTGCCCCGCCTCCCGTCCGCACCCACGCCCGCTTCACAGAGCTGGACGGGCTGCGCGGTATCGCCGCGCTCGGTGTCGTGCTGGCCCACTACATCACCCTCGCGAACACGTTCTTCCCCCATCTGCGCCAGGCCCCGGTCGACTTGAACCCGCTCACCCTCGGCGTCCACCTGTTCTTCCTCATCTCGGGCTTCGTCATCTTCATGACCGTCCGGCGTGTGGGCTCCGCCCGGGAGTTCCTGACCGCGCGCGCCATCCGCCTGTTCCCCCCGTTCTGGGTGGCCCTGCTCCTCACCAGCGCGATCGGCTACCTCTCCCACGAGGCCTGGCTGAAGCCTGGGCTGCGACAGTTCCTGGCGAACCTCACCATGGCCCCGAAGCTGTTCGGGGAGAAGCCCGTCGATGGGGCCTACTGGACGCTCGCGGTCGAATGGGTGTTCTACCTGGGCATGGCCCTGCTCTGTGCGCTCGGCCTGACGCGCCGGGAACAGCTCACCACGTGGCTCCTCGCACTCTGGGCCGTGGCCAGCGTGGGCCTGAGCGTGGGGCTCACCCTCTGGCGGTCCGCTGGCTCAGGCCTGGCGGACGTCCTGCTGACCGCCACGATCGCCGAGTACGCTCCCCTTTTCGCGAGCGGCGCCCTCCTCTTCCTGAGTCGCGAACGCGGCCGCCTCGACCCGCGCCTGGCCCTGACCCTGCCGTCGGCACTGGCCACCGCACTCATCGTCCAGGGCCCGGGCCACGCGATCATGCTGGCCGTCCCGATCGTGATCTTCGTGGCCGTCGTCGTGCGCGAGCGCACCGCCGTGCTGCGCACTGCGCCGTTGCAGTTCCTCGGACGGGTCTCGTACGGGTGGTACCTGCTGCACCAGAACATCGGCTACGCGATGATCTCGCTGACGCAGGACCGGGTCCTGGGCTTCCTCATCGCGTTCCCGCTCACGCTCGGACTGGCGTGGGCGCTGTACGAGCTGGTGGAGGTTCGCCTGAGCCGCGTCCTGCGGCGGCGGCTGCTCCCCCGGCGTCGGACGGCCTGACCCGTCTCAGCCCTCCGGCGTGAAGATCGCGTCGACCACCTGCTGCGCCCACTCGAGCAGCGGGACGTCCACGAGGTCTTGACCCATGACCGGCTTGGTCTTGGGACGCGGGATGAGGACGCCGTTCAGGGCGGGCTTGACCTGGGCGCCCTTGTACATGCGGGTCAGGCGCATCTGACGGGACTCCGGCAGGTCCGCGGCGGGGCCGAACTTCACGTTCTGCCCCAGCAGCATCACCTCGGTGACGCCCGCGGCCCGGGCCCGGTTGCGGAACCGGGCGACGGCGACGAGCGCCTCCACCGGCTCCGGCAGCGGGCCGTAGCGGTCCTTGAGCTCCTCCACCACGGCGTCCACGGCGGCGTCGTCCGCGGCCTGGGCGAGGTTGCGGTACATCTCCAGGCGCAGCCGCTCCCCCGGCACGTAGTCGTGCGGCAGGTGGGCGTTGACCGGCAGCTCCACCTTCACCTCGGCGGGCGCGGTGTCCTCCTCGCCCTTGAAGTCGGCCACGGCCTCACCCACCATCCGCAGGTAGAGGTCGAAGCCCACGCCGGCGATGTGCCCGGACTGCTCCCCGCCCAGCAGGTTGCCGGCGCCGCGGATCTCGAGGTCCTTCATGGCCAGCTGCATGCCCGCGCCGAGCTCGTTGTGGGTGGCCACGGCCTTGAGCCGTTCGAGGGCCACCTCGCCCAGGGGCTTCTGCGGGTCGTACAGGAAGTACGCGTACGCCCGCTCGCGGCCACGGCCTACGCGGCCGCGCAGCTGGTGCAGCTGCGAGAGGCCGTAGCGGTGGGCGTCCTCCACGATCAGGGTGTTGGCGTTGGCGATGTCCAGGCCGGTCTCGATGATCGTGGTGGAGACGAGCACGTCGAACTTCCGCTCCCAGAAGTCCACCATGATCTGCTCGAGCCGGGCCTCGCTCATCTTGCCGTGGGCGACGGCGATCCGCGCCTCCGGCACCAGCTCGGCGATGCGCTTGGCCACCTTGTCGATGGTGGTGACGCGGTTGTGCACGTAGAACACCTGCCCCTCGCGCATGAGCTCGCGGCGGATGGCCGCGGTGACCTGCTGGTCCGAGTACGGGCCCACCGAGGTGAGCACGGGGTGGCGCTCCTCCGGGGCGGTGGCCAGCGTGGAGGTCTCGCGGATGCCGGTGAGGGACATCTCCAGGGTGCGCGGGATGGGCGTGGCGGACATGGCGAGCACGTCCACGTTGGTGCGCATTTTCTTCAGCGCCTCCTTGTGCTCGACGCCGAAGCGCTGCTCCTCGTCCACGATCACCAGGCCCAGGTCCTTGAACTGCACCTGGTCGGAGAGCAGCCGGTGGGTGCCGATCACCACGTCCACCTCGCCGTGCGCGAGCCCCTCGATGACCTCCTTGGACTCCTTGGCGGTCTGGAACCGGGAGAGCGCGGCCACCTTCACGGGGAAGCCGGCGAACCGGTCGGAGAACGTCTGGTGGTGCTGGCGGGCGAGCAGCGTCGTCGGGACGAGGACGGCCACCTGCTTGCCGTCCTGCACCGCCTTGAACGCGGCGCGCACGGCCACCTCGGTCTTGCCGAAGCCGACGTCTCCGGAGACGAGCCGGTCCATGGGCACCGCCGCCTCCATGTCCTTCTTGACGTCCTCGATGGTGGTCAGCTGGTCCGGCGTCTCGATGAACGGGAACGCCTCCTCCAGCTCGGCCTGCCACGGGGTGTCCGGGGCGAACGCGTGGCCGCGCGAGGCCATGCGGGCCGAGTACAGGCGGATGAGCTCGCCGGCGATCTCGCGGGTGGCGCGCTTGGCCTTGGACTTGGTCTGCGCCCAGTCCGAGCCGCCCATCTTGGACAGCGACGGCGTCTCCCCGCCCACGTAGGTGGAGATCAGGTCGAGCTGGTCGGTGGGCACGAACAGCCGGTCGCCGGGGGCGCCGCGCTTCGAGGGCGCGTACTCGAGCACGAGGTACTCGCGGTAGGACTCCTCGGCGCCGGGGGCGGTGCGCGGTCCGCCGGTGACCTTGCGGCGCTGCAGCTCCACGAAGCGGGCGATGCCGTGCTGGGAGTGCACCACGTGGTCACCGGGCTGCAGGGTCAGCGGATCGACGGCGTTGCGCCGCTTCCGGGCCAGCCGTGCCCCGGGGGCGCGCGTGCCCGCGGTGCGGTGCCGGCCGAACAGGTCGTGCTCCGTGATCAGGGCGATCTGCGCGTCCGGGATCGTGAAGCCGGAGCCGACGGGCGCCGTCGCGATGGAGACCCGCCCCGGGGCGAGGTCCGCGGGCAGGGGCCCGTCCGCCACGGAGGCCGTGAGGCCGGCCTCCGTGGTGAGCTCGGCGAGACGGCGGGCGGAGCCGGGGCCGTCGGTGAGGACCACGGCATGCCACCCCTCCGCGAGCCGGACGCGGGTGTGCGCGACCATGGCCTCGATGTCGCCGGAGAAGGTCTGCGCGACGCCGAGGGTGGCGCGCAGGGTGGCGGCGTCGGGCAGCAGCTCATCGTCCGAGACCAGCGCGGTGACGGACCAGAACCCCTGGTCCTGCTCGAGCGCGGCCGCGCGGAGTTCGGCCACCGTGAGGAAGCCGCCCGCGGCGGACTGGTCCGCCCCGGCCACGTCCACCGGGGCGACCGCGCCCTGCGCGGCGCCGGCCCACGCGGCCTGGAGGAACTCCTCGTTGGTGGCCAGCAGGTCGTCGGCGCGGCCGCGCAGGCGCTCGGGCTCCACGAGGACGGTCAGCGAGCCTGCGGGCAGCATGCGGGGCAGCGACGTCATGGCCTCGGCCAGCAGCGGGGCGAGGGACTCCATGCCCTCCACGGCCACGCCCTCGGCGATCCGGTCCAGCATGTCCGCGGCGGCGGGCATGGCCGGGATCAGCTCCTTCGCGCGCCGGCGCACGTGGTCCGTGATGAGCAGCTCGCGGCACGGGGGCGCGTACAGCTCGGAGGGGTGGCCCGAGCCGTCCTCCGTGGTGTCCTCGAGGGAGCGCTGGTCCGCCACGGAGAACCAGCGCATCTGCTCCACCTCGTCGCCGAAGAACTCGATGCGCACGGGGTAGTCCTCGGTGGGCGGGAACACGTCGATCAGCCCGCCGCGCACGGCGAACTCGCCGCGTCGGCTGACCATGTCCACGCGCGAGTAGGCGGCGTCCGCGAGCGCGGCCACCACGCCGTCGAAGTCCCGCTCCTCCCCCGTCCGCAGGGTCACGGGGCTCAGCTCGCCGAGCCCGGCCACGAGGGGCTGCAGCACGGCGCGCACGGGGGCGACGACCACGCGCAGCGGGCCCTCCGCGTGCTCCTCGGGGTGGGCGAGGCGGCGCAGCACGGCCAGGCGGGCGCCCACGGTGTCCGAGCGCGGGGACAGGCGCTCGTGGGGCAGCGTCTCCCAGGACGGGAACAGTGCGGCGGCACCGGCGGGGGCCCAGGCGGCCAGGTCGGTCACGAGGTCCTCGGCCTCGCGGGTGGTCGCCGTGACCACGAGGACGGCGGCGCGCTCGCCGTGGCCCTCGGCCAGCGCCTCGGCCAGGACGGTCAGTAGGGGCGCGCGGGCGCCGTCGGGCAGGCCGATCTCCAGTTCGACGCCCCGGGCCTCGAGCGGCCGGGAGGCGGAGGCGGCGGCCGCCTCGATGGCGCGTTCGGCGCGCAGGCGCGGCAGCAGCGGGGCGAGGACGGGGGTGGTCTCGGGGGCGCTCATGCGCGGACCTCCGGGGTGGCGGTGGAGCCGTCCGTGGCGGCGGGCAGTTCGGTGGTCATGATCTCCCGGATCTCTTCGAGGAAGGCGAGGACGTCGTCGGCGCCGCCCACCGGGCCGCCGGCGGTGAGCCGGTCCGTGCCGAGCAGCACCGCGGTGGGGAACGAGTGCAGGCCGAGGGCCTGCGAGGCGGCGCCGGCCGGGTCGGCGAGCACGAGCGACGCGTCGACGGCGCCGCTGTGGATCGCCCCCTCGGCGCCGGGGGCGTGCTGGGGCATGATGACCCGCAGCCGGACCGGCCCGAGCGCGTCCTTGAACTCGTCCAGCCGCTCGATCACCCGCGCGCAGGAGCCGCACCCCGTGGACAGGCGCAGGGCCACCACGGCCCCGTCCGCGACCAGCCGGTGCAGACCGGTGTACTCGCCGTCCGCGACCACGACGGCGTCCGGGAACGGGTGGCGTTCGGGCTCGGCGCCGTCGGCCGGGTCGACGGCGGCCGGGGCCTCGGGCGTGGGCGTCGCCGCGGCGACGTCGGGTGCGGCCGGGACGGACTCACGCCCGGCCAGGAACGCGGCGGTCGCGAGCAGCACGGACACGAGCAGGGCCCACGCCCACGCCCCGGCGCCGAAGGCGGCGAGCGGCTGCCAGGCCAGGCCCGCGCCGTGCACCGCCAGCGAGACGATCCCCTCGGCCAGGGCCAGGACGGCGAGGACCAGGAAGACGACATTGCGGACCACGGTGGTGCGGGAGATCGGGGCGGCCGAGGCCTCGCCGAAGCAGCCGCACGAGACGCCGTCGTCCTGGGCCCGGACCACGAGCGCGAGGAAGGCGGCGAAGAGGGCCACGGCCACCAGGCCGACGACGGGACGCAGCAGGGTGAAGGGCTGCAGGAGGGCGGCGGCGAGCAGCAGCTCGAGCCAGGGGAACGCGCGCGCCAGGGCGGGGGCCGCGAACGGGCGGGGCACCCTGAGCCGGGTGAACGTGGCCTGCACGTCCTCGCCGGAACGGAGCTTCGCCGTCCCGCTCAGGAGCAGGATGAGGGCCACGGCCCAGAGTGCCGACATGGCGGACACACCTTCCAGGGGGTTCACGAGGGGTCGCGCGGCCGGTCCCGGCACCGTGCACGGGACCCGGGTCGCGGAGGCCAGCATATAAGGTGAGAGATGGACGCCCATCGCCGTCGGCGAACCGGTGCAGGCCCTCTCACGGCCCGCCGGGCGCGGCCCGACTTGACCCCGAGGAGACACCGTGGCCTTTTCCGCTCAGCAGTCCATCCCGCACCCGCCGGCGGCCGTGGCAGCCGCCCTGGCGTCCGAGGACTTCCACCGTTCCGTGGTCGAGTCCTTCGGCGGCTCCCTGGTCTCGTTCTCCGTGGAGGGCTCCCCGGAGGGCCCGATGACCGTCACCGCCGTGCGCTCCCTGCCCGCGGACCGCATCCCGGATCGTGTCCCGGACATGGCCCGCAAGCTCATCGGCTCCGCCCTCCAGGTGGAGCAGGTGGAGCGCTGGGACGCGCCCGCCGCGGACGGCTCCCGCGCCGGCACCACCACCATCACCGTGCCCTCCGCCAAGGCGACGGCGGACGGCTCCCTCCGCCTGACCGCCGCCGGTGAGGGCTCCCAGTTCTCCGTGGACGGCACCCTCGTCTGCCGGATCCCGCTGGTGGGCTCGAAGCTCGCGGCGAAGGCCGAGCCGATGGTCGGCAAGGTCGTCAATCGTCAGGCCCGGGCGCTGTCCTCGTGGCTCGAGCGTGACGGCGGAGCCGCGCGCGGTTGATCTCGTTCTCCCGTCGCCCGGCGCCGACGAGCCCGGCTCCGCCTGCCCGACGGGGGCGTCGGGCCCTCCCCCCGCCGGACGCCGTGCTCATGGTGTGCACCGGCAACGTGTGCCGCTCGGCCTACGCGAGCCGAGCCCTGCAGGGCCGGCTGGCGGCTCTGGTCCCCGGCCGGGTGGAGGTCGGCAGCGCCGGCACCCAGCCGAACCAGGCCCTGAGAGTGCCCCCGCCGCTCGTGCGGCTTGGCGCCGAGGCCGGCGTCACCGGGCTGGAAGGCCACCGGCCCGCCGCGTTGCAGCCGTTCATGGTGGCGGAGGCGGATCTCGTGTTGGCCGCGGCTCAGGAGCACATGCGCTTCGCACTCCATGAAGTGCCGCAGGCGGTCACCCGGATGTTCACCGTGCTGGAGCTCGCGGCGCTGGTCCGCGCGATGGACCAGCGGGACGGGCGGGACTGGATCCCCGCCGGTCGCGGAGTGCGCGCCTTCGCCGCGGAGGCGGCCCGCCACCGGGCCCTCGCCCGGTCGACCGCCCAGCCCCTCGACGTCGTGGACCCGTTCCGCGGGCCGGTGGAGGGGTACGCGGAGATGATCCAGATCATGGATCCCGCCCTGGAGACCATCGCGGACGCCCTGGCCCGCGCCGTGAGCCCGACCCCCTGAGCGTGGGGTTGCGCCCCCCGTCGAGCACGCCGCGGGGCGGGAGGCTCAGTGGAACGCCTGCTGGGCGGGCTCGAGCCCGTCCGTGACGAGCTTCTCGACGGCGTCCGCCGCGCGGTCCACGTGCAGCGGCAGGACGTCCTGCTCGGGCTTGGTGAAGGGGCGCAGCACGAAGTCGGCCACGTCCATGCGGCCCGGGGGTCGGCCGATGCCGACGCGCACGCGGGCGTAGTCCTTCGTGCCCAGCGAGGCGGTGATGGACTTCAGGCCGTTGTGGCCGCCCTCTCCCCCGCCGCGCTTGAGGCGCAGGGTGTCGAACGGGATGTCCAGCTCGTCATGGACCACCACGAGGTCCTCGGGGCCGATCCCGTAGAAGGACGCCAGCGCGGAGACGGGGCGGCCGGAGACGTTCATGTAGCCGGTGGACTTCGCGAGCACGACCCGCGGTCCCCCGATGCCGAGGCGACCCGTGGCCACCACGGCGCCGGCCCGGTGGCGGGTGAACCCGACCCCCATGCGGGAGGCGAGCTCATCCGCCACCATCTGGCCGACGTTGTGACGGGTGCGCTCGTACTCGGACCCGGGATTGCCGAGCCCGACGATGAGCGTGGTCCCCGTCGCCACGGCGTGATCAGTCCTCGGAGCCCTCGGACTCGCCCTCGGCGGGCTCGCCCTCAGCGGACTCGGCGGCCTGCTCCTCCTGCACGGACTCGTCGCCGAGGTCCTGCTCGACGACCTCGCTGACGGTGGCGATGACGATGTCGTCCTCGAGCTGCAGGGTGGCGCCGGCGGGGACCTGCACGTCCGGGGCGTACACGTGGTCGCCGGCCTCGCGGCCCTCGACGGAGATGGTGACGGCCTCGGGCAGGTCGGTGGCGTCGGCCTCGACCGGCACGGTGACGTAGTCCAGCACGTACTCGGTGCCGGGGGCGACCTCGCCCTCGACCTGCACGGTGACCTCGACGACGACCTTCTCGCCGCGACGGACCTCGATGAGGTCCAGGTGGTCCACGGTGTCCTTGATGGCGTGGCGCTGGATGTCCTTGGGCAGGACCAGGTGCTCCTCGCCGGCCTCGTTCACGACGGTGAGCAGGGCGTTGGGGTTGCGGACGGCCAGGGTGGTCTCCTGGGCTGGCAGCAGCAGGTGCACGGGCTCCTGGCCGTGGCCGTAGACGACGGCGGGGATCAGGCCGGCACGGCGGGCCTGGCGGGCGGCGCCCTTGCCGAAGTCGGTGCGGCGGGTGACCTTGATCTTGAGCTGGTCAGACATGATGCGTCCTCCTGTGGGGGTCTCGGCCGCGCAGCCGGGGGCGGCGCGGGATGCGGCCAGGAGGGGGCTTCAGTGCCGCAGCGGGTCAGCATGCTGACGCGCGGCGGCGGCCTCGTCGATCACGGAGCGCACGCTCCCTCGCCTGGGCAACCTGAGCAGGATAGCACCGGTGGTGCTCGACGCGTTCAGCGGCCCGCGCGTCGGGACCGCTCGATGATGCGGTCCAGCTTGCGGCGGTGGGCCCGGTCCTTCGCGGGGGCGCCATGGTCCTCCTCGTCCTCCTGGGCGCTCAGCAGGAGTCCGCAACCGAGCACGATGGCGCCGAAGATCGTGATGAACACCTCCCCCAGCTGGAGCGAGGCCACGAGGATGATGAGGGCGGCCGCTTCGACGGCGACACGGGAAGGTGAGCGGTGCGTCCGGGCGAAGGGCCGAAGGCACAGCCAGAGGTAGGCGCCGACCACCACGATCAGGAACGGCCAGCCGCCCTCGACCAGGAGACCCAGATAGGAGTTGTGGAAGAACATGGACACGTGGTCCAGGTCCACGAATGCCGTGGAGAGGCCCTGGCCGAAGAAGGACGTCTCCGCCACCTTCTCCACGGACGCCGCCTGGATCTGCGCCCGGAACCAGTCCGTGCCCGTGCGGTCGCCGAAGATCCCGAGGTCGGCCAGGTTCTCCTCGGCCCAGCTGACGAACCAGCCCATGACGACCGCGAGTGCGATACGGAGGGCCCGCCCCAGGTAGGGGCTCACGAGGATCCACGCGACCGCGCAGAACAGCGCGGCCATCGAGGTCCGCGAGCCGGTGAGGAAGGTCAAGACGGAGCCGGCACCCAGCACGAGGAACTTCGGGCCCATGCGTTGCATGGTGGCCACGAGCAACACCGGCAGGAGCGCATAGAAGAGGCCGGAGACGTTCTTGTCCCCGAGGAAGCCGGTGAGGTACCCGCCGTAAGTGTCCGGGGCCAGGCCCGCGTAGAAGAGGGGCACGTTGATCAGTGCTCCGGCCGTCATCCCGTAGAGGATGCCCTTGATGTCGATCCGCTCGCTGGCGATGGCGTAGATCAGCAGGATCAGGAGCGTGATCCTGGTGGCGCGCCGGGTGGGGTCAAGGTCGTTGCGCACGGTCACCGCGACGAGATACGCCACCAGGGCCAGTGCGACGAGGGCCAGCATGCCGTAGTGGGAGAGGTCCCGGCGGGGCTGCCGGAATGAGGCCAGGAGCAGCAGAAGGATCGCGGAGAACTCCGCGAACGGGATCGGCAGGCCCGGAGCGGTGAACGCCTCCACCACCAGACCGACCGCCAGTACGGCCTCGAACAGCCGCGGCGAGGCCGACGTCACCAGTGGGTTCCACGGGGAGCGCGTCCACGCGGCCTGACCGTCCGGGACGAGGCCGAGCGAGGCGTGGCCCCGGGCAGGCCGATCCTCGGGTGGCGCCACGGCCCTCACAGCGCGGGCAGCCGTCCGGTCACGGGGCGTGCTCGAGCGCATGGTGCGGAACCTTTCATGGACGCCGGGCGATACTCGGTTCAGCGTAGCGCGGTGGCGGGCGCCGTCCTCGGGGCCCTCAGGCCGCGCGGTGGGTCTTGGTACCGTGGACCGCGCGTGCCTCGCCCACGACGGCCCGCGCGTCCCCGTCCATGACCCCCGAGGTGCTCCGTGACGATCGTCGACTTCTTCCGCCTGCTGCGCGCCAACCTCCTCCTGCTCTTGGCGGCCGCCCTCGTGGGGGGTCTGCTGGGCTGGGGCTACTCCGCGCTGCAGCCCCGGATCTACGCGTCCGAATCTCAGGGGCTCCTCGCCGCGCGGAACGCGGATCAGAGCCTCATCGCCGGCAACGGACCCGCCGAGAGCCGGGCTCAGGCCTACGTCGCCCTGATCAACAGCCAGGCCGTGCGTGAACGCGTGGCACAGGACACGGGGCAGGACGACGACGACTCGCTCTCGGCGGCGCTCGTCCCCGGGTCCAGCATGATCAAGGTGACCGCCACCTCGACGGATCCCGAGACCGCCGCGCGGCTCGCGAACAGCGCCCTGCAGGCGACGGCGGACGTGGCGGCGGAGGTGGACAAGAACAGCCCCCTGGAGGTCGTGCCCCTGTCGGACGCCCGCGTGCCCTCTGCCCCCGTGAGCCCTGACACCCGTCGCAACGTCCTCTTGGGCGTCGTGGCCGGACTGGGTGCGGGACTCGCCATCGCCGTGCTCCGCCGCCTGCTCGACGTGAAGGTGCGCAGCCGCGCCGACGTGAAGGAGATCACCGGCGCCGGCGTGATCGGCGCCGTCCCAGAGAACGCGTCCCTGACTCGCACGGGCGAGGCGGCCGTGGACCTCGACCCCCGGGCCGGCGAGGCCATCCGGGCGCTGCGCACCAACCTCAAGTTCGTCTCCGTCGACGAGCCGCCGCGCGTCGTCTCGTTCACGAGCGCGGACCCCTCCGAAGGCAAGTCGACCGTCGCCTCGAACCTGGCCCGCGCCCTGGCCCTGGCCGGCGAACGGGTGCTCGTGGTGGACGCCGACCTGCGGCGCCCCCGGCAGCACGACCTCTTCAAGGTGGCGGGCGACGTGGGCCTGTCCGAGGTGCTGGCCGGTGAGGTGCAGCCGGACGACGCCCTCGCGGCCACCGGAATCCCGAACCTCACGCTGCTCCCCGCCGGCCGGACGCCCCCGAACCCGTCGGAGCTGCTGGGCTCGAAGCGCATGCGGGCCCTGCTGAAGCTGGCATCGGAGGACTTCTTCGTCATCGTCGACTCCCCTCCCCTGCTGCCCGTCACGGACGGCTCGCTCCTGGCCACGGCCGTGGACGGGACTGTGCTCGTGGTGCGTCAGGGGCGGACCCGCAAGGACCACCTGGAGGCGGCTGTGGAGAATCTCGCCGCAGTGGACGCGCATCTGCTGGGCGTCGTCATGAACGGCGTCGCGCGCTCCCAGCGCGGCGGCGGATACGCCTATGGCTACGGGTACGAGAGCACGTACCACAAGTCCCACGAGAAGTACCTCTCGAGCGTCGGCTCGTCCGCGAAGAAGGGGCGGCGTTCACGCCGCAAGGCCCGCACGCGCAGCTGATCGCCCCCCACGCACGAAGCCCCCGCCGAAGCCGGCGGGGGCTTCGTCATGCGGGACGCGGTCAGCGCCTCAGGTACGTCCGCAGGCGTTCGCGCTGGTCCGGGGCGGTGTAGCCGACGGCGGCCAGGGGCCCGAGGTCGAGGGCGCTGTTGGTCGGCCGCGGGGCCACGCCCTCCTTGCCGGCCAGGTACCCGGCGGTGGTCGTGGCGGACACGCGCCCGGCGTCGTGGCCGGTGTCCTCGAAGACCCACCGGGCGACGTCGTGCCACGTGACCACGTCGCCGCTGTTGGTCATGTGGAACGTGCCCGTGGGCGCGTCCGTGGTGACCAGGTGCAGCAGGGCGTCGGCGAGGTCGTCGGCGAAGGTGAGGCGGCCGTGCTGGTCGGCGACGACGGCCGGGTCGATCCCGCGCTCGGCAAGGGAGGCCATGGTGGCCACGAAGTTCTTCCCCTCCCCGATCACCCAGGAGGTGCGCACGATCCAGTGCCGCGGCACGGTGCGCACCGCGGCCTCGCCGGCGGCCTTCGACTGGCCGTAGACGCCCAGCGGCGCGAGCGGGTGGTCCACCGGGTGCTCCCGCCCCACGGGGAGGGCACCGTCGAACACGTAGTCCGTGGACACGTGGGCCAGGGGCACGCCGGCCTCGGTGCAGCGGCGCGCGAGCTCGGCGACGGCGGTCGCGTTGACGGCCCAGGCCTGGGCCCGGCCCTCGGGCGTCTCCGCGGCGTCCACCGCGGTCATGGCGGACGCGTTGACCACGGCGCGCAGGCCGCGGAAGTGCTCCCGCGGCCACGAGGCCGGATCGGTCATGTCCCACGTGTCCCGGCCGTGGGCCTCGACCGGGATCCCCGCGGCCTCGGCGCGGACCACGAGGGCGCGGCCGAGCTGGCCGCCGGCGCCGAGCACGAGGATCGGGGCGGGCGGCATGGGGGTGACGTCCGCGAGCATCGGGTGGGCGCGGTCCTTGTCCGAGAGCTCGGCATCCTCGAGCGGGATGGGCCAGGCGATGGCCGCCGTCGGGTCCGCGAGGTTGAGGAACGTGTACTGGCCCTGCGCGTCGGCGGACCAGTGGTCGTTCACCAGGTACGTGTAGGCGGTGTCCGGCTCAAGCGTCTGGTAGGAGTTGCCCACCCCGCGCGGCACGAAGACGGCCTTCTCCGGGCCGAGCTCCACGGTGGCGACGGCGCCGAAGGACGGCCCCTCGCGCAGGTCCACCCAGGCGCCGAAGATCCGGCCGTGGGCGACGGCCACGTACTTGTCCCAGGGTTCGGCGTGGATGCCGCGGGTGGTGCCGACAGCGTCGTTGAAGGAGATGTTGTTCTGCACCGGGGCGAGCGAGGCCAGGCGGGGGTGCTCGACGGCGAGGGCGCGGATCTTCTCCCGCTGCCAGTTCTCCTTGAACCAGCCGCGGTTGTCCCCGTGGACGTCGAGGTCGAGGACGAGCAGGCCGGGGATGGCGGTCTCGGTGATGCGCATCAGCGGTGCCCCCTCACTGGCCCTGGGCGCGGTACGTGGCCTCGACGGCGGCCTTGGCCGGACGCCACCAGGCCTCGTTCTCGCGGTACCAGCGGACCGTGTCCGCCAGACCGGCGCGGATGTCCGTGAACTGCGGCTCCCAGCCGAGCTCGGTGCGCAGGGCGGTGTTGTCGATCGCGTAGCGCAGGTCGTGGCCCGGGCGGTCGGCGACGAGGTCGTAGTCGTCCGCGGGGCGGTCGAAGAGCTCGAGGAGGATCTCCACGATCTCCCTGTTGTTCCTCTCCCCGTCCGAGCCGATCAGGTACGTGCGGCCGATCTCGCCGCGTTCGAGGATGCGCAGCACGGCCGAGGAGTGGTCCTCCGTGTGGATCCAGTCCCGGACGTTGACGCCCTGGCCGTAGAGGCGGGGGCGGACACCGTCGATCAGGTTGGTGATCTGGCGCGGGATGAACTTCTCGATGTGCTGGTACGGGCCGTAGTTGTTGGAGCAGTTGCTCAGCGTGGCCTGCACGCCGAAGGAGCGCACCCACGCGCGCACCAGGTGGTCCGAGCCGGCCTTCGAGGCCGAGTAGGGGCTGGAGGGGTTGTACGGGGTGGTCTCGGTGAACTTCGCCGGGTCATCGAGCTCGAGGTCGCCGTAGACCTCGTCCGTGGACACGTGGTGGAAGCGCTTGCCGTGCTTGCGGACCGCCTCCAGGAGGACGAAGGTCCCGACGATGTTCGTCTGGATGAACGGGGAGGGATCGTTCAGCGAATTGTCGTTGTGGGACTCCGCCGCGTAGTGCACGACGGCGTCCGACTCGGCGACCAGGCGGTCCACCAGGGCCGTATCGCAGATGTCCCCGACCTCAAGCGTGACGCGGTCCTCGGGCAGGCCGGCGAGGTTCTCCCGGTTGCCGGCGTAGGTCAGCTTGTCCAGGACGACGACGTCGTGCCCAGTCTCGCGGACCACGTGGTGGACGAAGTTCGAACCGATGAACCCGGCGCCGCCGGTGACGAGGAGGTGCATGGGGTCGAGTTTATGCGTGCCGCTTCTGCCTAAGATCGGAAGGTGGACATCCTCACCGTGGCCCGCCGGGCCAAACACCGCGCTTACGTCGCACGGAAGCACACCCGCTGGGCAGCCTGGTCCGCAGCAGCTAGGGCCCGAGCCCAGTATTCGAAGGCACGCGGTTACACCTACGACCGGGCCCGTTACGCGGTGGCCGGCGGGGCCGAGGGAGCCATCCTGCAGCCTGCAACCAGCACCTTTCCCGTCGACCACCTCTGGTTCCCCACCCTGCTTCCGCATGCCGAGGAGGAGCCGGCCCCACGACGTCTCTACCTCCTGTGGACAGGGGACAACCCGCTCACTTCCAATCGCCGTCGCTCCGTGGACGTCGTCCGGGAGGAGAACCCGGACCTGTCCGTCGAGCTGGTGACTCCTGAGAACCTCGCGGACTACGTCGTTGACGGACACCCCCTGCCCACGACGTACGAGCACCTCTCCCCCGTGCACCGGTCGGACTACCTCCGCGCCTACTTGATGTACCACCACGGTGGTGTCTACCTGGACATCAAGCCCTACCGCGGACGGGCCAGCGCGTACTTGGATGTGCTGGACACCGATCCCACCGTCTGGGCGGTGGGATCGGCTGAGGTCCCGGGTAACTGGAGTCCTGCGTTGCGGGGACGCCTGTCGGCGGACCTCACCACGCACGCCAGCAAGGTGCTGAACCAGATGTCCTTCGCGTTCCGCCCCCACACCGAGCTGGCGGCAGCATGGCTGTCCGAGGTGGAGCGACGCCTGCGATACTTCGCGGACGTGCTGAGCGCGCATCCAGCCGTCGACGCGATGGGCGCATACGGCGAGTACCCTGTGCCGTGGTTCGCACTGCACAGCGCCTCCCTGTCACCACTCGCTCTCAAGCACCACGAACGTGTAAGGATCATGGACTCTCTCGAGCTGTCCCTGGGCGGATTCGAGACCTACCGCTAAGCCTGTAGCCCTTGGGGAGCAATTTGCGAACAGCACCGAGGCGGTGAATCGATACGCGCCGTAAGCCCGCAGAGGCTTTTAAGCATCCGACAGCGCGGCTCAACCCCGGGTGCACGTGGGTGCGGAACCAAAGCGGACCCCTTTCCATGAACCCGCGGGACGCGCCGGATGGGTCGTCAGCGCGAAGTGCCCCGGTACGGATCTCGGAGCGAGGGTGCCGCCCCAGTGCCGCCGGGCCTGACGGTCGACACCGGTGCACCCTCGCCGCGGGCGCGGTGACCACACAATGCTCCGAACCCGACGGCTTCTCCGCTCAGCGCGCCCTCAGCCCTCTCCTGATCGCCTAGGGGGTTGTCAGGCGCCGTCCGCGCAACGTGATTCCAGGTCAGGAACGCGGATCCCGACGGAGGCCCCAGAGCGCAGACACGCCGGCACGCAACCGCGCATAGTGAGGCCGGAGGTACAGGCGGTCTAATACAACCTGGTGTCGCAGCGCCTTCTCTCGCTCAGCCGCCTTCCACAGGCCTCGGCAGAGCTCCGGAAGGTGAGCTGTATCGAGGTTTCGCAATACCGCTTCTCGCGTGGCATCGGTCACCTCGGGGATATATTGCCGCTCGGATCGTTGCCCTGGGCGTATGCGGTAGTGGAGCGTTGCGGTCGGCAGGGTCGCAGTCTGCCCGCTCGTGGAGAGCAGGAGGCGGAGCCAGAACTCATGATCCTCAAGGCCTCCATGCAGGCCCTCGTCGAACCCACCGACAAGTTCAGCATCTTTGCGCCGACAGGCCGAGCCGATGGGAACCTGGTTCTCAAAGGCGATGTCTGGGCCCCGAAGACCCGTGGCGGGCCGGTACGACCAGTCTGCAGTTCCGAAAGCTGCAACGGCCGGCACGGCCACAGCAACCCCCGGCTCATGGAGGGCCGACACCGACTCTGTGGCATGCATCGCGTCTACCCAATCGTCGCCGTCCAGGAACACGATGACATGGCCCCCGGCGGCGGCGAGACCAGCATTTCGCGCAGCCGCCGGGCCCGCATTCTGCTGGCGGATCACCCGCAGTCGATCATCACTGCGGATGAGGGCGCAGGAGACGGGGGCAGCTGAGCCGTCATCGACGACGATGACCTCCACACTTGGGTGAGTCTGATTCAAGGCGGACGACACCGCCTGACGCAGATGGTCGGGAGAGTCGTTGTAGGTCGGAATGACGTAGGACACCAGCTCACTCACGCTGGAAGCCTAAGGCCATCGTCTTCCGGAAGCTATTAGGGTGCAGTCATGAGCGTCGACATCCTCTACATCCGCCCCGGCGGGAGCGGCTGGGGACCCATCGCTCAGTTGGCGATGCTGACGGCCAAGGTCCTGGGGGGACGTCTCGCAGAGGTAGAGGACACCGGCCGTGCATCAATGGCGCAACGGGTGTCGTCGTTGCTGCCCCGCGGACCTCGCCGGCGGGGACGGCGCCTGCTCGTGATCGCCGGAAATCCAGCGGCCCTTGCCCTGGCCGCACGTCCGAACATGTGGTGGCCAGGCTACGACTCTACAGCGGCATGGGTGATCGATTCGTTTTGGACGGACCGAATCGCCCGGATCGCCCGGCATCGTCCCCACCTGGACCACCTATTCATCACGGACCCAAACCTGGCTGAGGAGTGGCGCTCCGCCACCGGGCGGCCTGTGGACGTGCTCCCGTGGGGTGCAGACACCCTTGCCTTCCCCGCCGTCGCGGCCCCGCGGCCCGTCGACCTACTCCGTCTGGGGCGTCAACCGGCGGCCTGGGAAGACGACAACGTGACCGCCGCTGAGGCGGCCGACCACGGGGTGGTTTTCGAGGGACGGCCCCCGACCGCACCGACCCCCGAAGCGAACCAGGCGGCCGTTCGCGACGCCCTGGCCCGGGCTCGCCTCGTCTTAGCTTTCTCCAACCGTGTCAGCCCGGCCCCGTACACGCATCCGACCCGTGAGTACCTGACTGGACGATGGATGGACTCACTCGCAGCGGGTTGTCTCGTCGCCGGAACGGCGCCGTCTACAGCCACCGATCTCCTCTGGCCCGGAGCTACCTTGGAGATCTCACCGAACGACCGCGCGGCTGCCTGGCCAACGATCGCGGCGGCAGCCGCGGCGTGGACGCCTGAACAGGCTGCCATTCAGCAGGTACGTGCCCGCGCCACCGTCGATTGGCGGTGGCGGCTCGTAAATCTGTGCCGCATTCTTGGCTGGGATGATGCTGAACGCCGCGCGGCGAGGGCGACCCGGTCGCTCGACCTGTCGCGCTACTGACGGGCAGCTTGCCCGCGGTGGTCGAAGTCAGCGGCGAAACAGCCGGTATCGCATCATCCCCTCGAGGGCGCCGACGTGGGCACCCACATGGGCGGACCAGGCGAGTTGGGCCGCCTCGTCACGCCGCGACGCCGGGAGGGCGGCCACACCGCGTAAGACTTCCCGAGCGGAGGCCTTCAGACTGGGGCCTCGCATCGGACTGTCCCGGTAGCGGGTCCACAGGTAGATGCGACCGCGCTGCTGGATGCGCTGCTGCCGGAACAGGCTTCGTGGTTCGGACTTGAGCCGATAGTGGACGACTGCCTGGGGCACACTCACCACCTTCATCCCGGCCCGCTGGGCCCGCCAGGCGAAGTCCGTCTCCTCCGCGCCGCCCGGATACGCGACGTCCATCCCCCCGAGGGCGAGGTACGCCGATCGGTGGATCGCGAAGTTGCCCCCGGCCACTGTCGGAAGATGGCCAGCGAACCCGCCGGGGTTCTCTTTCACCGCCGTCGGGCGGGCGAGCTCGTCGACCTCGGGGTCCGGTCCGATCCGATAGGCGGCGAGGACCTCGGGCGAGTTGAAGCGCCCGTGGTGGAGGGCACCGGTGGCGATTCGAAAGGAATCCTCCGCGACGGCGTCAGTGAGGGATCGCGCCCACGCGGGGCCCACGAGGTCATCAGCGTCGCAGAAGAGCAGGATCCTCCCCCGCGCCGCCCGAGCCGCCACGTTGCGCCCGTGGGACGCACTCGCCGGTCCCGAGGCATGGACAACCCGCACGGTGAAGGGAACCGGCTCCTGCAACGCCGCCTCGCGCGTTCCGTCGGTGCTGCCGTTGTCCCCGATGACCACCTCAAAGGACGGAGCATGCACCTGGGAGGCCAGGGCGCGCAGCTGCTCCGGGATCCACTTAGCAGCATCCTTCGCCGGGACGATCACACTGACGATCGGTGTACCTGCAACCGCCGACTCGTTCATGTGCCGCCCTCCCCGTCAACATCGCGAACTCGTCGGGCGGGCACACCGGCGTACAGGCCATTCGGCTCGCAGTCTTTGGTGACGACGGCGCCGGCCGCGATGATGCACCCTGCACCGACATTCACTCCCGGAAGGATGATCGCGCCGGCCCCGATCCACGTGCCGTCGCCGATCACTACCGGCTCCGGCCCGCCTTTTCCGGCTCGCATCTCCGGACCACCGATCGAGTGCTTGGCGGTGATGATCATGGACCGCGGACCCATGTAGACGTTCCGCCCCAGGGCAACGGGTCCGTTGTCGATGAACACCTCACGGTTGAGGAAGCACCCCTCTCGCATGGACAACGACGAGGGGTCCAGCACCCTCACCTCAGCGGAGAACCAAGAATCCCGGGCGCCCTGCAGGCCGAGCCGTGCGAGGAGGGCGGGACGCACGCGGTTCGGGAGGACTTCGGAACGCGACGCGACAAGAAGAAGACGGCGAGCGGTGGCCCCTCCGGGGATTTTCATGCGCGCTCCTCCCCCTGCCTCGTGATGGCCATACCGACTCCTAGGGCGCTGGCCGGCCGGCGCTTCCACGGCACGTATACCTCGGCCTTGCCCCAAGCGTGGCCAGCTGCAGTGTTCAGGCGCATCCACACCCCGGGCCAGTCTCGCGGTTTGCGCCCGGCCCCCATGAGCACGGCGCTACCGGCTGCGCGCGCCATCTCGCCCCAGGGGCTGGGGAAATGCGAGCGAGCGTTCAGCCCATAACGGTCGGCAACCAGAGCATGGGCGTAGGCCGAGCGTCGGGCCAATCGGGTGCGGAAGCGCAGGTCCCATTTCCCGCGGAAGGCGATGCGCACGGCGGGGGCTTCATCCACCGGGATGCCCAGGCGGTGTGCCCTGACGCCGAAGTCATTGTCCTCGTAGACCCCGCCCAGGGAGATGTCGAAGCCGCCGACGCGTGTGTAGACCTCCCGGGTCGCACCGAAATCCCCGCCCATCAGGACGGGAAATGCATCGCGGAGGTTTCCGGGGACCACGTCCGTCCAGTCAGCCGTGTCGCCCATCGCGGCGCGGATGTCCTCCAGCCCCCCGGTCATGTCAGTGTTGCTCATGAGTTGGGCTCCACCCGACCACAGGGGCGTGACGGAGAAGGCCCGCGCGCCGTTGCGCACCCACCACCGGGACACGACATCGTCCGCGTCGGCGAACATGAGCAGATCCGCGTGAGCATGCGCTGCCCCCACATTTCGTGCGAATCCCGGGCCTTGGTGCTCGGGTGCGCTCACAAGACGCAATGGGTATGAGACCTCCCGAGCCAGCCGGCGGACCACGGACGCAGTGCCGTCGGTGGAGGCGTTGTCCACGACGACGACCTCGTAGGAAGGAGCCCCGCTCTGGGCGTTCAGGGCCTCCAACTGCAGAGGGAGGAAGCGCTCTGCGTCGAACGCGGGGATGATCACGCTGATTTCGGGCAGCGCGCTTGTCTGGCTCACAGCTCGATCCTATCCCGGTAGGGTGCCCGGTAGACACGCACTCACCGAGCGTTGAAGGGACGTCGAAGTCGCATATGAAGGGCATCATCCTCGCCGGCGGCACCGGCTCCCGCCTGCACCCCATCACCCATGGCATCTCGAAGCAGCTCGTGCCCGTCTATGACAAGCCGATGATCTACTACCCGCTGTCGACGCTGATCTTGGCGGGCATCAGCGACATCCTGGTCATCACCACCCCGCACGACGCGCAGCAGTTCCAGCGGCTCCTGGGCGACGGCTCCCAGTTCGGGATCTCGCTCAGCTATGTCCAGCAGCCCTCTCCCGACGGCCTGGCACAGGCGTTCATCCTCGGGGAGGAGCACATCGGAGACGAGCATGTCGCGCTCGTCCTGGGGGACAACATCTTCTACGGCCCCGGCATGGGCCAGCAGCTGCGCCGTCACACCCAGGTCGACGGAGCCACCGTGTTCGGCTACTGGGTGGCGGACCCCAGCGCCTACGGCGTGGTGGAGTTCGACGACGCCGGCAAGGCCGTCTCACTGGAGGAGAAGCCCAAGGAGCCCAAGAGCAACTATGCGGTGCCCGGGCTGTACTTCTACGACAACGACGTCGTCGAGATTGCGAAGAGCCTCAAGCCGTCGGCACGCGGCGAGCTGGAGATCACCGACGTGAACCGCACCTACCTGGAACGCGGCAGCCTCAACGTGGAGGTCCTTCCCCGGGGCACGGCATGGCTGGACACCGGCACGTTCCACGACCTGAACGACGCCTCCAATTTCATCCGCACCATCGAGTCCCGTCAGGGCCTCAAGGTCGGCTCGCCCGAGGAGGTCGCCTGGCGTCAGGGCCTGCTCACCGACGACGAACTGCGCGAGCGCGCCGAGCCTCTCGTGAAGTCCGGGTACGGTCGATACCTGTTAGACCTACTCGCCTCGCACCACTGAAACGTCAGTCGTCCGTCAACTCCGCGACCAGCGCACGGATCTGCCGAGCGAACGCACCCTCGGAGAACCGCTCGGCATGCGCCTGCATCGCCGCCCGGTCCCAGTCATGCGCCAACAGACGTTCCACCCCGCCAGCCACCGCATCCACCGTCGGGGCGTCCACGAACACCCCGTTGACGCCGTCCACGATGGTGTCCAGGTAGCCGCCCGCACGCAGCGCCACGGTGGGCACGCCCCACGCGCTCGCCTCGAGCGGCGTGATGCCGAAGTCCTCGTGGCTCGCAGCGATCAGTGCGATCGCGTGCACGTACGCCCAGCGCAGCTGCGCGTCGGTGAGGTCCTGGCCGAACACCACGTCCTCCCCCGCCATCGCACGCAGCCGGGCCTCCTCCGGGCCCTTGCCGATCACCACGAGCGGCCGCCCCGCACGGGCCGCTGCCGCGATCGCCACGTCCACGTGCTTGTACGGCATGAGCCGCGCGACCGACAGCAGGAAACCGTCCTCCGCCGGCCGCTCGGCACCGGGGATCGGCTCCTGCGGGCCATCCGTGCTCACGGAGTGCGGCGGGAACACGAGGTCCACGCCGTCGAGCCCGTAGACGTCCTCGATCCGCTCCTTCACCACCGTGGAGTTGGCCACATAGCGTGATCGGCGCCGGACGGCCGCGCGGTCCCACCTGCGCAGGCCCGGGCGCAGCACGCGGGCGACCCGGCCCTTGATGCTGTCCCGTCCGTCCTCACCCAGGTAGTCGTCCAGCAGGTACACCCAGCGCGCCGGGGTGTGGCAGTAGACGAGCGTGGCGCCGTCGTAGCGGAATCCATGCGCCCAGCCGGACGTCGAGACGACGGCGACGGACTCCTTCACGTGCATCAGTGAGGAGGCCAGGGGCAGCAGCGGCAGTGCCCTCCGCGGGTCCTTCCGCAGCAGCCCCACCCGGTTCAGGGGCGACGTGACGATGTGCGCGTCCTTGAACTCGGGGAACGTGCCCTCGGGGTCGTAGAACGTCGTGTAGATGGGCGCGTCCGGCCACATCCGGTGCAGGGCGAGCACCACCCGTTCCGCCCCGCCCTTTTGGGTGAGGTAGTCGTGGGCGATGGCGATTGTTGCGGGGGTCTGTTCCGACATCGTGTCTCCTCAGATGGCCCGTTGGGCGCGGTGGGGACGGGCTCGTCCGGCTTCGGCGGCGCCCTCCACCTGGAGGGCGATGAGTCGACGGGCGAGCCCCCGGGGCAGGTGGTCCGTGACGGCGTCGATCAGAGCACTGGAGCGCGTGAGCGTGGCTTCGGTGGTCCCCAACGCCACCAGGCGCACGGCAGCACCCCACACGCCTCGCGGAGCGCCGATGGTGCCGAGCGGTGCCGCCCCGTGCTTGCTCACGAACAGGTTCCGCGCGGCCGTGCCGTGCAAGGCCCGCACCGCCTTCGAGTGCGTCGTCACGGCGGCAGCGTGGTGCCGCGTCTCCAGCTCGGGGCGGATCACCACGGGATAGCCTGCCGCGTGCAGCCGGTAGCCGTAGTCGATGTCCTCCCACCCGTACTGTCGGTAGTCCAGGTCGTAGCCGCCGATCTGCTCGTGCAGGGCACGGGGGACGGACACGTTGCCGGCCCAGTGCCGCCACTGCCGATCCGCCGGCAGCGCATACGCGTGCTCGCGGTGCAGGACGTCCTGAGCGTCACCGTAGGCGCGCTGATACGGGGTGGGCTCCAGGACGTTCACGTAGAGTCCGATCGCTCCGCCGGGCCCGCCCGCGTGCGCGGCCACGTGGTTCCGGATGTAGTGAGGTCCGGGCTCGAGATCGTCATCGGCACGGATGAGAATACGGCCGGACGTCGCGTCGGCACCGGCGTTGAGCGCGCCGACCCGTCCGCGGTTCTCCGGGAAGACGGTCCAGCTCAGGTCCAGGCCCGGGCGTTCCGCGGCCAACTGCCCGAGCACCGCTTCCGACCCGTCCACATCCCCGTCCACGACCACGTGGACCTCGAACGGCGGGGCGTCCTCCTGCGCGGCGAGAGCGCCGATCAGGCGCGGCAGCCGCTGAGCACCGCCCCGGCTGGGGACGATCACGCTGGCCTCGGGGGTCAGGGGCGTCTCGGTCATGAGTCCTCCGCGGGGGTCATAGGGACAAGTCATCCAGGAGCTCGGCGACGGCGGCGCGGCCAGCCTCGGGAGAGAACAGCGACGCCCAGCGGTGCCGCTGGGAGTGGGCCACCTCGCCCAGATCGACCGCACGCACGGCCCGCAGGCAATTCGCGAGTGCGGCAGCGTCCCGCTGCGGAACAACGAAGGGGTGATCGCTGCCGACCACCTCGGGAACGGCCCCCGCATCGGAGGCCACCACCGGAACGCCCGCCGCCATCGCCTCGGCCGCCACGAGGCCGAAGGACTCCGCCCACTGCGACGGCACGGCCAGCACGTCCACGGAGGCCAAGAACTCGCCGGTGTCCTGCCAGCCGAGCACCTGGACGTCCTCACCGGCTGCCGTCAGGGCGGTGGCGAGTCGCTCGGCCTCGTCATCCGCCACGAACCGGCTCTCCCCCGCGACACGGAACACGAAAGCACCCGGGTCGGTCTTCCGCAGCAGCGCGGCGGCCTCGAGCAGCGTCAGAATGCCCTTGTCCTCGGACAGCCGGCCGAGGAAGCCCACGGTCACCGGCCCATCGGCATCGCGGGTCCGTTCTGCCTGCGGCGTCCTCGGACCCGGAACCCAGTTGTGGAGCACGCGGGCCCCGTGGATGCGGTCCGCCGCGAACCGGGAGGGCACGAGGACCGCGAGCGCGCCGGGGCGCGCCAGGGCGGAGAACACGCGCAGAACCGGCTTCGCGGGCACCTGGTGCAGGTGCACGATCCGGCGCGGCCGGCCGGCCAGGGCGGTGGCGGGCAACAGCCCGTTGCACCACACGACGTCGTCCCCGTCACGGCCACGGTCCCAGGCCCGGAGAGCACGCAGGTACCCCAGTCGTCCGGGCCCACCCACGCGGACCACGTCGAAGCCGTCCGCGGCCAGGCGATCGGCGGTCTCGGCCGGGTGCGCCGGGGCCACGACGCCTACATCCCGCCCCAGCTCGCGCAACGCCGTGGCGAGATGGTGCAGCATCACCTCGCCGCCGCCCACCTCACCCTGGTTCGCCAGAATCCAGATGCGACCGGTCATCGGGCCGGCTCCAGGGATCGGGGATGACCGGTGCGCGCGTCCACGACGGAGCGGACGCGGGTCAGCCCCCGCTTGGCCACGCGGCCGAGGTGCTCCTCGCCGTACTTCTGCAGGGCCCAGGCGAGCACGGAGACCACGGCCAAGGCCACGAGCATGGCCATGTTCCGGCCCACATACGGCCAGAGCGCGTGGATGAGGATGTATCCGGGGATGGCGTGGAGGATGTAGAGGGAATAGCTGATCTTCCCGTACCACTGGACAGGGGCCAGGAGCAGCACGGACGTCCTCTCCCGCAGCATCACCGTGACTGCGAGGAGCACCACCACGAGGACCTCGAGGGCCAACGGCATCCCCCGCATGACGAACGTGCTGCCCACCGCGGACACCGCGGCCGCCGCGACCCAGCCGCGGTGCCGCCCCGTCTGCCGCGCGATGTACAAGGCCATCCCCAGCACGAACAACGGGGCGTACTCGGCCACGGTGGCGTTGTTGAGGAGCTTCACCCACAGGGGGTCCCGCTGAGGGTCCCAACCCACGTGCGGCGCGGTAAACAACACAACGCCCCACGAGATCACCGACCACGCGATGCTCCCCCACAGCACCACGCGGTCCGAAAGGCGGCAGCGCGTGAGATACAGGAGGATCAGGATGATCACGTAGAACTGCATCTCCACCGCGAGCGTCCAGTAGACGTCCACCACGTTGTCCACGCCGACCCACCGCTGGACCATCGTCAGGTTGACGAGGGCCTGGCCCCACGTGAAGGGGAAGCCGGGCACCGGATGCAGCAAGAGCAGCACCACGGCGAACACCAGGGAGATCCAGTACGGCGGATAGAGCCGGGCCGCCCGGGAGATCGCGAAGTCACTCGGCCGGCGCGCCCCACGGGCGGACATGAAGATCACGAACCCGGAGATGATGAAGAACAACTGCACGCCCGCAGCACCCCAGGCCGCGTCGTGGAACGCGGCGGGATCTTGCGGGTAATGCGAATTGTGGGCACCTGTGTAATGCGAGAACACCACCGCCAGCGCGGCGAGGCCGCGCAGGCCGTCCAACTCCCGGAACCGGGGTCCCGGCACGCGCTTCTCGGCCGGAGCCACCGACGCCGATCCCGGCTCGTTCGGGCTCGCCGCGGTCATCGGGTACCCACCTTCCCCACCCGGCGCCCGAGCACCTCGAGGGTCGCCTCGGCGGTGGCCCGGGCCATGGTCTCCACGTCGCCCACGCGCACCTCGCCCGGCCCCTGGGCGGCGGCACGCGTCACGGCGTCGGCGACGGCCGCCGGCGTGGCCTCGTGGACCAGGCGCTCGGGCGGCAGGATCTCCCCGTTGTCGCCCACGTCCGTGGCGACGGCGGGCAGGCCGGCCGCGGCGGCGTCGAGCAGGGTGTAGCTGAGGTTCTCCCACGCCGAGAGCTGCACCAGCACGTCATGCTCGGCCATGGTGCCCCACGGCTCCACGAAGCCGGGCACGTCGACCGCATCCGTGACACCGAGGTCCTCGGCCTGGGCGCGCAGCTGCCCCTCCAGCGGACCCGAGCCGGCCAGCGTCAACCGCGTCCCGGGGTCGCGCTCCAGCAGGGCGGGCAGCGCGGCGATCAGCCGGTCGAGATTCTTCTCGGGGGCCAGCCGGGACAGGGACAGGATCCGCAGCCCCTCCCCCGGTGCGCGCCGCTGCCCCGCGGCCGCGGCGCGCACCGCGGGCACGTCCACGCCGTTGCGCACCACGGTGAGGGGCGCCCCCGCACCCCATTTGCGTCGGAGCACGTCCGCGGTGGACTGCGCCACCGCGATCACGAGGTCCGTGCCGCGCAGCCGGGCCCGGTGCGCGGCGTTCTTCACCCGGGCCGCGGCGGCACGGTTGTACAGCTGGTCGTCCGGGGCGATCCCGTGCTCGGTGCTGAGCAGCGCCGGTGCACCGGCCCGGCGCCCGGCACGTTCCGGGCCGAGCGCGGTGAAGGCCGCGAGGTCGGCGTAGGCCAGATGCGTGTGGACCGCGGCCGGGCGCAGGGTGCGCACCGCCGTCCGGAGCGTCCGCACCGAGGCGGCCAGGCCGGCGTCGGGCCCGATGTCCCCGGTGAACACCGCCGCGCCCTGCTCGCGCAGGCGCTCGGCGAGCGGTCCCTCGGGGCAGAGCACCGCCAGACGCAGACCGGGCAGGCCCACGCGCGCGACGTCGAGGACGTGCCGCGCCACGCCGCCGAGGTCGGCGACGGGCACCACCCAGAGCGTCAGCGAGGCCGGGGCGGGCGCCGTCACGTCCGGCGTCACAGCCACTGCTCCAGCCGGTCCAGGGCCGTCCAGAAGCCCTCGCCGTTGTTGATGTGGCCCTGCCAGATCTCCGGGATGAAGCTCACCCCGGGGGCCAGGCGGTCCAGCTGCTCGCACAGCACGGGCCAGTCGACGTCGCCCTCGCCGATCTGCGGTCCCTCCCCGTCCACACCGGTGGCGTCCACGAGATGCAGGTGGATGGTGTGCGGGGCCAGCTTCTCCACCATCTCCGAGAAGGGGATCCCGAGGAACGTGGCCGAGAGCTTGGAGTGGGAGATGTCCAGGCACAGGGGCACCCCCGTGGCCTCCACGAACGCCACGGTGTCGTCCGGGTCCATGAAGAGGTTGTGGTACTGCTGACCGCCCATCAGCCACGGGAACGGCGGCAGCGTCTGCGCGGCGATCCGGATGCCGGAGGTGTCCAGGCGCTTCACGGCCTCGGCGATGCGCTCGTACTTCGGCTGCCTCTCCTCCGGGCGGATGTGCCGGTCCAGGGTGAACCCGCCCATGGTGATGACCATGATGGGCGCCTCCTCGGACGGGAACCAGCGCTTCAGGTCCCGGGTGATGTCGATCGTGCGCTGCACCTCGGCGATCGAGCGCTCCCACACGGCGTCGTCGTCGCTGGCCAGGTCCACGAGGAAGTCGCCGGAGAAGATGTCCGGCAGGTGGGTGGTGAAGCCCATCGGCAGGGGCTCGGTGAACACCGAGTCGATGTCCATCTCGAGGTCCTTGTAGGAGAAGTGGAACTCCAGGAAGTCCGGGGTGCAATCCTTCGTCAGCGCCGCGACGTCGTGGTAGCGCACCGGCAGACCCCAGGGGCGCCGGAACTGAAACTGGCGCCCGGTGGGCACCGTGTCCGTGAGGTCGCCGGCGAAGAAGAAGTCGCCCTCGGCCATCTCGCGGTGCAGGGTGCGGCCGACCAGGCGCGGCAGCTCGTTGGGCTGCAGGCCGCGGCCCGGGGACTTCACGGTCACGTCGTCGGCGGTGATCGTGGCGCCGGCCTGCAGCGGACGGGCCGCCACCAGGGACTTGGCCAGGTTGATGCGGTTCATCGCCTCGCCCGTGGAGACCACGCGCTCGGTCCCGACGCCGATCGACTCCTCGATGTCCCGCGTCTGCCGGACCATCTGCGCGAACTCCTCCGGCAGCAGGGAGACCTTGTGGTCGTTGCCCTCGAGCCCCCGGTCCACGGTGAAGTGCTTCTCGATGATCGCAGCGCCCCGGGCCACCGCGGCCAGGGCCACGTGGAAGCCGCGCTCGTGCCCCGAGTAGCCCACCGGCGTCTGCGCGATCTCCGCGAGCCGGTCCAGGTAGGCCAGGTTCACGTCCTTGTAGGGGGCGGGGTAGGTGGACTGGGCGTGCAGCATCGCGAAGGGGACGCCGAAGGAGCGCACCAGTGCAACCGACTCGCGGATCTCCTCCTCCCGGGACATGCCGGTGGAGAGCACCATCGGCAGGCCGGAGGCGGCCGCGTCCCGCAGCAGACCGTGGTTCGTCAGGTCCGCCGAGGCGATCTTCACGCCGTCCACCGGGTACGCGCGCAGCACCCGCATGGACGGGGCGTCCCACGGGGTGCACATCAGGGCGACGCCGGCGTCCCGGACGTGGTCGAACACCCGCACCATGTCCTCGGCGGAGAGCGAGAACTTGGCCAGCTCGTCCAGAGTGCGCTGGGCCCCCAGGTCCTCGCCGGCGGTGGCCGCACCGGACTGCCGGTAGAGGGCGTCCATGTCCCGCAGCTGGAACTTCACGGCGTCCGCGCCCGCCTCCACGGCCAGGTCCACGAGACGGCGGGCCAGGTCCACATCGCCCTGATGGTTGTTGCCGATCTCCGCGATCAGGAACGCCGGGTGGCCCTCCCCGATCCGGTGCCCGCCGATACACAGCTCCGCCTCCCGGTCGATCGCCAGGGCCGTCAGGCGGCCGCGCTCGTCCAGCAGCGGCAGGTGCCGCGCCCCGGTGGGCAGGGCCTCGCGCATCTCGGCCGGGGAGGCGCCCAGGGGCGCCGTCGCCGGGTCGCGGTGGGCGACGTCGGCCGCGGCCACGTCCAGCGGCGCCTCCGGATGCGCCACGCGCCAGCGGCGCACGTCCCCGTCCGTCAGCGAGCCGACGAGGAAGCCGTGGGAGTCCACCACGAACACGGTGCGCTCGCGGTTGTCGGTCATCTTCTGCAGGGCGACCAGGAGCGAGTCCTCGGGGAAGACGAGGTAGGGGGTGAGCCTGCGTTCGATGATCACTGCGCGCCTCCGGGAGTGCGGTTGGGGCCGGTGGTGGGGGACTCGGCGGTGTGCGGGGCACCGAGGCCGGAGCGGTGCTGGAGCACCTTGTGGACCGCCAGGTACTGGTCCATCTGCTGCTCGGCCAGGGCGAAGTCGAGCTCGGTGTCGATGTCCACGCCCTCGAGGTCGTCGAGCTCCAGCAGGCCGATCCGGCCGCCGAGCCGGTTGTGCAGCCGGTCGTAGACCCAGGGGCGCGTCACGTAGAGGGACCCGTTCTCGCGGAACCGCAGGTCGGTGCCCGTCATGTCCTGCCGGCGCTTGCGCGCCGTGACGTCGAAGTCCGGGATCGGCTCCCCGTCGAGGTCCTCAGCGTGGCGCCACAGGAACGGGGACACCGGGACGACGCCGACCAGCGAGTCCACCCCCGTGTCCCGGAACTGCCGCACGGCGCGGTCCAGGGTGCCGGGCAGGCGGAGCGGGCTGGTGGCCTGGAGGAGCATCACGCCCTCGGGTTCGACGCCGGCCGCGCGCTCGGCCGCGAGCACGTGCTCGATCACGGGCTCGGTGGGGGTCGAGTCCTGCGCCAGGTGGGCCGGGCGCAGGCCCGGGACGTCCGCGCCGTAGCGGAGGGCGACCTCGGCGATCTCGGCCGAGTCCGTGGAGACCACCACGTGCAGGTCCTCCTCCGCCTCGAGGGCGGCCTGGATGGTCCAGGCGACGAGCGGGTGGCCGCCCAGGAGGCGGATGTTCTTGCCGGGCAGCCCTCGGGACCCGCCGCGCACGGGGATGACGCACAGGATGCTCACGCGGTCTCCTTCCAGACGTGCTCGGCGATCGCGGCCGCAGGGTCCGCGGTCGGCGAGGCCAGGGGCGGGGTGGGCTCCGGGGTGCGGCCGGGCCGCCACCGGCTCATGCCGTAGCGCCGCCAGAACCCCTCCAGCCAGGCGGGCGGGTCCGGGTGGACGGCCCACGCGGGTCTGCCGGCCTGCGCGGCCTCGAGGATCCCGGTGGAGAAGACGGCCGCCACGGGCCCGCGGGTGGCGATCAGGGGCGCCCCGGCGTCGTCGATCCGCACGCCGGCCCTGCGCCAGGCCACGTGCTGGCCGCGGGAGAGGCGGTCCCGCTCGGCCGGGTGGGGGCGGTAGGCGGCGCCGGTGGCCCGCACGTACTGTTCGGCGGCCGCGGCGAAGTCCCGGCGGGGCAGCTCGGCGCCGTGCAGCTGGCCGAGGAACACCCCGGGGCCGTCGTCCCCGGCACCCGAGAGCGCGGGCGCGGCCCGGCGGGCCTGCTCCAGCAGCGCCGAGCCCACCGGGACGGCCTCCACATCGGCGCGGCCCTGGGTCCACCAGTGCGCGTCCGCGCTCGTGAAGGCGTACAGGGTGGCGTCCTGCGGGACGGGCGGCGTGGACACGGCCAGCAGCCCGTGCTGGACGACGCCGATCCGCGCCCCCCGCTGCCGGGCCCAGCGCACGGCGGCGCGGCCCGAGGGCAGGTACTCCCCCGCCACCAGGACGCGGCGGAGCCCGGACAGGCGCTCCGTCACGACGTCGGCGGTGGCGGCGTGCTCCCGGTGACCCGCGGCCCCGGGCAGGGCGGGTGCGTCACCGGCAGGCAGCACCCAGCCGACCCCGGCGGCGACCTCCGGCCGCGCGGTCGCCAGGGCGGCCACGGGCGAGGCCAACGCGGCCAGCTGCGTGGGGCCGAAGGACTCGAGGGCGACGAGGGTGTGCACGTCCCCCGCCGGCAGGAGCAGGCGGGGAGCGTCGTCGCCGGTGGGCCGGCGGCGTGTCAGGGCGCCGGCCACGGCCCGCACGGTCGAGCGCGCGGTGTCCGCGGCCCGCCGGGTCAGCGGCCACTGGGCGCGCTGCCACGCGTGCCAGCGTGGCAGGTCTTCGGAGCGCCAGAAGAGGGGCGCGTCGGTCATGCCCACCACCCCTGGGCCATGGCCGCCCGGTGCGCGAACGTGTGCTCCGCGTGCGACCGGCGGCGGCCGGCCTCTCGGATGCGCGCTCCCCAAGCGGGGTCCGCGACGATCCGGCGGCCCAGCTCGATGAGGTGGTCCGCGTCCTCGAAGACGAGCACCTCCTCTTCCGGGACGTAGAACTCGGCCACGTCGGCCCGATCGACCAGCTGGAGACCGCCCATGCCGGGCACCTCGAAGGTCCGCATCGCGTGGCCGGCCTGCAGGCCGTGGATGTTGATGGCGCCCGCGGCGGCCGCCTGCACGGCGTACGCCTCCTCGAGGGGGATGTCCCGTTCGGCCGGCAGGTCCGGACGGGTCAGCTCCCACGTGCGCAGGCGGTCCACCGGGTGGTGGCTCCACTGACGCCCGTAGGCGCGCACGGGCACCCCGGCCGCGGCCAGGCGGGTGAGCAGCTCCACGCGGTTCGGGTAGCGCGAGCCCACGAAGACCAGCTCGTCGCGCCGCGGCACCTGAGGCAACGCCATCGCCGGGTCGAAGCCGTTGGGCATGTAGTGGGCGTCCACGCCCTCGCCGGCCAGCAGCTCGGCCTCGGAGCGGGCGTAGCTGAGCACCGGCCCGACGGAGCGCAGGAACTCCATCGAGTAGTCGTGCCGCGCGAGGTCGTCGTACAGCCAGAGCATGCGGGGCAGGCCCGCCTCGAGGATCTCGGACCAGAAGTCCTCGCCCAGCGAGTCCCCCTTGATCACGAGCACGCGGTCCGGCCGGGCCTCGCGCAGCGCGGCCACGGCCCGCCCCGTGTCCCAGGCGACCCGCGCGGCCGTGCGGTCCACGCCCGCCTTCTGCGGCAGCTCGAGCAGCCCCTTGTTCCGCAGCTTCATGCCGAGCGTGGCGTAGGCGTCGTAGCAGTGCACCGTGACGTCGAAGCCCTGGGCCGCCCACGCCGCCGCGATGGAGCGGTGATAGCCGTGGAACGCCGGCGAGACGAGGAACAGCCGTTCCGGGGAGCGGCCGCCCCGCGCGTCGGGCGGCGCCGGCACGGTGTAGCCGGTGGCGCTCATCGGCGCTGCCCCTTCCAGACCAGCGCGTGCTCGTCCCGGAGCACGGCGCGGGCGTCCACGTCCACACCCCGGGCCTGCCGGAGCATGTTCACGGCGAAGTTCGCCCCGGTGGCCGCGGTGAGCGCGGCCTTGAGGGCCCGGGGGTGACCGAACTTCCGGGCGTAGCGGTACCGGGAGTCCACCAGCCAGCCGCGCCGGCGCAGCGGGTCCGAGGAGCCGTGCAGCCCGTGCGGCACACGGACCGCCGGGACCACGATCGACGGCACGCCGCGCTCGCGCAGGCGACGCTGCAGGTCGACCTCCTCGGAATTCATGAAGTACTCCTCGTCGAACCCGCCGACGGCGCGGACCTGCGCCATCGGCAGGAGCAGCACGGCGCCCATCACCCAGTCGACCGCCACGGGCGAGACGGACCGGGCCGCCGCGACGTCGTGCCCCACGGCCTCGTGGAGCACGTCCAGGTGACGGAAGCGGGCCAGCGGAGTCAGCCACTCGACGGTCTGGTGCAGGACCGTGGGGAAGTGCCGGCCGGACCACTGCGGCGTGCCGTCCTCGTTGACGACCTGCGGGCTGACCACGGCCGGCTGGTATGGAGCGGCCGCCGCCACCAGCGCGTCGATCTGCGCCCCCGTGATCTCGGCGTCCGAGTTGAGGACCAGGGCCAGCTCGGTGGTGACCGCGGCCAGCCCGGTGTTCACGTTCGCCCCGAACCCGCCGTTGCGCTCGCGGCGCACCACGGTCAGACGCGGATCGTGGGCTTCGGGATACGGGGTGGGCGAGGCGTCGTCCGAGACCACGATGGCGGCCAGCGCGTCCCCGGGATCGGCCAGCAGGCGGTCGACGAGGGCGAGGGTGGGGGCCGGATCGCCGTAGTGCGGGATCACCACGGTGACGGCCGCCGTGGTCGGCTGGGCTGCCATGCGGGTTCCTCCCTCGGCTCGGATGGAGGGCGCACCCAGCGCCCGAGAACCTGTGACGAGTATAGGGAAGGACTGGCGAGGACCCGCGCCGTCCGGTGGGGCGGCCTCGTGGCCGTCGACACGGTGCTCGGTACACTGACCGGACAGCCACGGGATGGAGAGGGTGGGCCATGCCCGGCACCCACGGGGAGGACGAAGCCATGCGCGAGACGACCGCGTTGCGCATCGGCGCCGGACTCGATGCCGTGACGGTCAGCGGCCTCACGGGAGACGAGCGGGCGGAGGTCGTCGAGTCCTGGGCCCGATGCGGTGTGGAGGCCGTGGAGCCGCCGGCCCGCGCGGATGCGCACCGCGACGCCGACACCGCGCGTCCGTGGCTCCAGTGGCACGAGGACCTGGTGTTCCTGGCGACCTCACGGGCGATCGAGTCCGCCCGCGGCACCCACCTGCTGTTCCATGCCGCGTGCCTCGCCGCACCGGACACCGGGGCGGCGATCGTCCTGGTGGCGGCGTCCGGGACGGGCAAGACGACGGCCACGCGCCGACTGGGGCCCCATTTCGCCTACCTCACCGACGAGACCGCGATCATCGCCCCCGACGGCCTGTCCGTCACCCCGTACCCCAAGCCGCTGTCCGTGCTGGACGCACGGGGAGTGCGGCCGAAGACCCAGCGCGGCCCGGACGACCTGGGTCTCGGCCCGACCCTCGCCGCCGCCCGGCTGGCCCGGATCGCCGTGCTGGACCGCGTGCGGGATCCGGCGGGCCCGGTGACGCCGCGGGCGGAGCCCATGGAGCTCTTGGCTGCGCTGGGGGCGCTCGTCCCCCAGACGTCCTCCCTCGCCCGGCTCCCCCGCGGTCTCGTGACGCTGTGCCGCGTCCTCGACGCGGTCGGCGGCGCCCGACGCCTCGTCTACGCCGAAGCCGAAGACCTGCGGGACGTCGTCGACGGCCTGCTGGCGGCCCCGCCCACGCCCGTCACCCCCGCCTGGGAGGCACTCACCGATGAGGAGCTGCGGGCCTCGGCCGGTGCGGCGGCCCCGGGCGCGGTGTCCCGCTGCTCCGTCGACGACGGCATCCTGACCGACAGCGGCCGCCTGGTCCTGCTCGTCTCCGAACGGCTGGTCGTGCTCGACGGTGTGGGCCCGACCGTCTGGCTCCTACTGGACGAGCCGCGGACGGCCGCCGACGTGGTGGCCCATCTCCGCGCCGAAGGGCCCGTGCCCGAGGACGCTGAGGCCCGGGTGCGGGAGGCGATGGACGCCCTGATCGCCGTGCAGCTGGCCACGGCCGGCTGAGCCGGCACGGCCCGAAGACGGCCGTCGCCCAGGAGCCCCGCCCCCTCAGGAGATCAGTGCCCGCCCCAGTGCGTGGGCGGCCAGACGGTCACGAAGACCTCGCCCACGATGTCCTCGCGGGTGACGAAGCGGGCGCAGTCCCCGGCCTGGTCGGCGGGGATGCCGCGGCACGCGATCACGGAGTCGGCCGAGTTCGAGCGGTGGTCGCCGAGCACGAGCATCGAGTCCTCCGGCACGGTGACCGGGCCGAAGCAGCGCGCGGACATCACCTCGGACTCGCAGTCCAGCTCGTCCCGGAGGAACGGCAGGTCATTGTGGATGTACGGCTCGTCCAGGGGCTCCCCGTCCACGGTCACGGCGCCCTCGGCAGTGCAGCACTCCACGGTCTGCCCCGCGGTGCCGATCACGCGCTTGACCAGCGCCTGCTCGTGCGAGCGGCCGATGCCGGTGAGGTCGCCGAACGTGCGGACGGCGTTCTCCACGGCCCCCTCGGACGATGTGGGGGTCGCCCAGTCCTCGTTCGCCGTGAAGACCACCACATCCTGTGAGTCGGCCATCCCGTCCGGGTAGGCGGTGCGGTTGACCAGCATGCGGTCCCCCACCTCGAGGGTGTTCTCCATCGAGCCGGACGGCACCGAGTACACCTTCACCCACAGAGCCTGCACCACGGCGACGACCGCGATGGCGACCACCACGTTCAGCAGCAGGGAGGCCCAGAACGGCAGGCGCGGACGGCGAGGCTGCGGCGCGGCGCCCGCCCCGCCGTCGACGTCGTCCCCGGGGACCGGCTCGAGGCGCTCGGCCATGGTCAGGCGACGCCGTCGAACAGGCTGGTGACCGAGCCGTCCTCGAAGACCTCGCGGATCGCGCGGGCGATCAGCGGGGCGATCGAGAGCACCGTGAGGGTCTCGAAGCGCTTCTCCTCCGGGATGGGCAGGGTGTTGGTCACCACGACCTCGCGGGCGCCGCACTCGCCGAGACGCTGGGCGGCCGGGTCCGAGAACACCGCGTGCGTGGCGGCGATGATGACGTCCTTCGCGCCGGCGTCCTTGAGGATCTGCACGGCGCCGGCGATGGTGCCGCCGGTGTCGATCATGTCGTCGATCAGCACGCAGACGCGGCCCTCGACGTCCCCGACCACGGTCTTGGACTCGGCCTTGTTCGGAACGGTGAGGTCCCGGCTCTTGTGCACGAAGCCCAGCGGCACGCCGCCCAGGCGGTCCGCCCACTGCTCCGCCACGCGCACGCGGCCCGTGTCCGGGGAGACCACCGTGACCTCCTCGCCCTCCACGCTGGAGCGGATGTGGTCCGCCAGCAGCGGGATGGCGAACAGGTGGTCCACCGGGCCGTCGAAGAAGCCCTGGATCTGGGCGGTGTGCAGGTCCACGCTCATCACACGGGAGGCGCCGGCGGTCTTGTACAGGTCCGCGACGAGACGGGCCGAGATCGGCTCGCGGCCGCGGCCCTTCTTGTCCTGGCGGGCGTACGGGTAGAACGGCGAGACCACCGTGATGCGGCGGGCGGAGGCGCGCTTCATGGAGTCCACCATGATCAGCTGCTCCATGAGGTGGTTGTTCAGGGGCGCCGGGTGCGACTGGATGATGAACACGTCCTTGCCGCGCACCGACTCGCCCGAGCGCACGTAGATCTCGCCGTTGGCGAAGTCGTAGGCGCTCATGGGGAGCAGCTCGGTGCCCAGCTCCTCGGCGATCTCCTGCGCGAGCTCGGGGTGGGCGCGGCCCGTGGCCAGCACCAGTCGCTTGTCCTCGCTGCGGCTCAGCTCCGTCATGACGTCCTCAACATCCTTCGTGGTCTCGCGTTCCAGGACCGACGGCGTCCGGCGTCGGTGTCGGCCGCCCGGGGCGGCCCGGTCCTCGCACCCATCCTAGGGCGCGAGGGATCAGCCCTCGGCGTCCGCGACGGCCGCCCCGGCCGCCTCAGCGGCCTGCGCGGACGTGCTGCCGGGGCGCTTGGCGGGCACCCAGCCCTCGATGGTGCGCTGCGTCACGGCGTTCAGCGCCAGGGCGCCGGCCGGGACGTCGTCGCGGACCACCGCGCCGGCACCGGTGTAGGCGCCGTCGCCCACCGAGACCGGGGCCGTGAACACCGTGTTCGAGCCGGTGCGCACGTGCGCGCCGATCACGGTGCGGTGCTTGGCGACGCCGTCGTAGTTGGCGGTGATGTTGCCGCAGCCGATGTTGGTGTACTCGCCGATCTCGGCGTCCCCGGCGTAGCCCAGGTGGGAGAGCTTGGCACCGCGGCCCACGGTCACGTTCTTGGTCTCGTAGAACGCGCCGATCTTGCCGTCCTCCCCCAGCACCGTGCCCGGGCGCAGGTAGGTGAACGGGCCGACGGTCGCGCCCGCGCCGATCACGGCCTCCGTGGCGTCGGTGCGCTTCACCACGGCACCCTCCCCCACCTGCGTGTCCGTGAGGGTGGAGTCCGGGCCGACGACGGCGCCCGTGGCCACCGACGTCGTCCCGTGCAGCTGGGTGCCGGGCTTGAGCGTGATGTCCGAGGCGAGGGAGACGGTGACGTCCACCCACGTGGAGGACGGGTCGACGACCGTGACGCCCTCCTTCATCCAGCCGCGCAGCACGCGGTCGTTGAGCTGGCGGCCCAGGTCGGAGAGCTGCCGGCGGTCGTTGGCGCCCTCGACCTCCCACACGTCGTCCGTGCCCACCGAGGCGACGCGGCCGCCCTCGGCGCGGGCCATGCCGAGCACGTCCGTGAGGTACTTCTCACCCTGCACGTTGTCCGTGGAGATCTCCGGCAGGGTGCGGCGCAGCAGGGCGGCGTCGAAGGCGTAGATGCCGGAGTTGACCTCGCGGATCGCCGCGAAGGAGTCGTCCCCCGTGGACTCGGCGTGGGCGAGGGCGTCCTTGTGCTCCATGATCCGCTCCACGAGGCCCTCGGCGTCGCGGACGATGCGGCCGTAGCCCGTGGCGTCCTCGAGGGTGGCGGTGAGCACGGTGACGGCGTTGCCGTCCGCCTCGTGGTCCGCGACGAGGCGGGCGAGGGTCTCCGGGGTCAGCAGCGGGACGTCGCCGTAGGTCACCACGACGGTGCCCTCGAGGTCCGCGGGCAGGGCGGCCAGGCCCAGCTCGACGGCGCGGCCGGTGCCCGGCACGTCGTCCTGGTCGGCGATCGCCAGCGCGTCGATGCCCAGCTGGGCCGCCACCGTCTCGATGTGCTCGGCCACGCGGGCCCGCTCGTGCCGGACCACGGCCACGAGGTGCTCCGGCGCGAGCGACCAGGCCGCCGCGAGGGCGTGGCCCACGAGGGAGCGCCCCCCGATCGCGTGCATGATCTTCGGCGTCGTCGACTTCATGCGGGTGCCCTGACCCGCGGCCAGGACGATCACGGCGGAGGGACGAGCGGACGGCTGGGACATGGGGGCTCCTGCACCGGTGGGGGTCAGAGGACGGGGGTTCCGCCCCTAGGATTCGAACCTAGACCGCACGGCTCCAAAGGCCGGCGTGCTGCCATTACACCAGGGCGGAGCGCCGGACCCCAGGGGGCGGCGACGACGGCCCATTCTTCCACACAGGTCGCGCGGATCCGGGGTCAATAGGCGCCGTCGGCGGCGATCACGGCCTTGACGGTCCGGCCCAGGATCACGAGGTCGCCCAGGATGGACCAGTTCTCCACGTAGTAGAGGTCCAGGCGGACCGCCTCCTCCCACGGGAGGTCGGACCGGCCGGAGACCTGCCAGAGGCCCGTGATGCCGGGCTGCACCAGGAAGCGGCGGTGCACGTACTGCTCGTAGGCCTCGACCTCGTGCGGCAGGTGGGGCCGCGGGCCCACGAGGGACATGTCCCCCCGCAGCACGTTCACGAGCTGGGGCAGCTCGTCGATGCTGGTGCGGCGGATGAGCTTGCCGACCCGGGTGATGCGCGGGTCGTCCTTCATCTTGAACAGGACGTCCGCATCCCCGCCGTCCGAGACGAGCCGCTGCCGGATCTCCTCGGCGTCCACCACCATGGAACGGAACTTGAGCATGGTGAACGGCCTGCCGCCGAGACCGATCCGCTCCTGCCGGAACAGCACCGGCCCGCCGTCCGTGGCCTTGACCGCGATCGCGACGGCGATCAGCAGCGGCGAGATGGCGATCAGGCCCAGACCCGACGCGACGACGTCGAACGCCCGCTTGGCGAACGCCTTGCCCTCGGAGAGGCGCGGGGTGGAGAGGTGGATGAGCGGCAGACCCGCGAGGGGCTGCGTGTGGAGGCGGGGTCCGGCGACGTCCACGAGGGCGGGCGCCATGATCAGGGAGACGCCGCGCTCCTGCAGCTCCCAGCCCAGCCGGCGGACGTCCGAGGGGACGAACGAGTGGCCCGAGGTGATCACCACGGCTTCGACGTCGCGCTCCTCCACGTGGGCGACCACGTCCTCCACGGTGTCCAGGTCCGTGGAGACCGGTATCGGGAGGTAGTCCTCCTGCCGGGTCTTGTATCCGGGGAGGGCCGCGGCCACGGGGGCGTAGCCGGCGCCGGCCTCGGAGTCGAGGGCCTCGAAGATGTGCCGGACCGCCTTCGGGCCGCCGACGAGCAGGAGCCGCCGCCGGAACCTGCCGCGGTGTCGCTGCCGCGCCACCCACCCGCGCACGAGGAACCGGCCCAGCAGGAGCAGGAGCACGCCCAGCGGCAGAGCCAGGCCCACGTAGCCGCGCGCCACTTCGAGACCTGCCGCATAGGCGAGGATCGCGACGGTGCCGAAGAGGTAGAGGGTGCCCTGCAGGACCCGCTTGTACTCCTCGCTGCCCACCCCCAGGATCCGGATGTCCCGCGAGCCCTGGATGGTCAGCGCGAGCACCCAGGCCGCGCTCAGGGCGAGGCTGATGACGCTGTAGTCGATGACTTCGGCGCCGGGGAGGGTGGTGCGCCGCGGTCCGCCGAAGCGGAGCTGGGCCGAGACGAAGGTGGCGAGCAGCACCGCGACCACGTCCACGATGAGGACGAGCAGCGGAAGGCCCCGCTCCCAGGGCCGGCCCAGGACACGGCCGCGGGCGGTCGATCCCATGCGGAGCGCGGTCGACTCATCACCGGGACTCCCGATCACGCTCTGCTCCTCCGTCCTGACGCGGGGGATGGTCCACGTCGTGGGGGTCGGGCATGATGCTGTACCCCGGCCCCCGATTATAGGCCGGAAACAGCCTTCAGCTGTGCCACCTGCCACACTCTGCTGTGCGCGCCCGCCCGTCAGTCCCCTTCGGCGAGTTCAGCGGCCTGCAGCCACTCCTCCTCCAGGACGTCCAGCTGCGCGTCGAGGTCCTTCAGGTCGGCGGAGGCCGCGGTGAGGGCGTCGAAGTCCTGCGCCTGCCCCAGCTCGGCCATCCGCGCCTCGAGGCCGGACCTCCGGTCCCGGAGCCGCGTCATCTGCTTCTCGAGCCGGGCCATCTCCTTGCGGGCCAGCCGACGCTCCGCCTCGGTGGGCCCGGTGTCCTCCTCCGGCCCGCCCATGCCCGCGCACGTCCCGACGACGTCGTTGCGGCCCCGAGCTGCGCCGACTCCCCGGGCCGGGCCGCCGGCGTCGTCCATCGCGGCGCGCAGCTCGAGGTACTGGTCCACCCCGCCGGGCAGGCCGCGGACCTTGCCGTCCCCGAGCAGGGCGACCTGGTGGTCGGTGACGCGCTCGAGCAGGTAACGGTCATGGGAGACCACCACCAGGGTCCCCGGCCACCCGTCGAGCACGTCCTCGACGGCGGCCAGGGTGTCCGTGTCCAGGTCGTTGGTCGGCTCGTCGAGCATGAGGACGTTGGGCTCGCCCACGAGCAGGCGCAGCAGCTGCAGGCGCCGGCGCTCGCCGCCCGAGAGCTCCGAGACCTGAGTCCACTGCCGGGAGGTGCCGAAGCCGAGCATCTCGAGCAGCTGGCCGGAGGACATCTCGCGGTCACCGACCTGGAAGGACGAGCCTTCGCGGGCCATGACTTCGGCGACGCGCAGGTGGGCGACATCGTCGAGCTCCTTCACGTCCTGGGTGAGGGTGGCCGAGACCACCGTCTTGCCGCGCTTCACCCGCCCCGAGTCCGGGGCGATGCGGCCGTCGAGCAGGCGCAGCAGGGTCGACTTGCCCGCACCGTTGACGCCGACCACGCCGAGCCGCTCGCCGGGCGCCAGGCGCAGGGTGACGTCGTCGAGGATCGGCTTCTCCCCCAGCGTCAGGCTCACGTGCTCGAGGTCGAGGACGTCCTTTCCGAGCCGGGCCGTGGCCATCTTCGCCAGGGACACCGAGTCGCGCGGGGCGGGGACGTCCTCGATGATGGCGTTGGCCGCCTCGATGCGGAACTTCGGCTTGGACGTGCGCGCCGGGGCGCCACGGCGCAGCCAGGCGAGCTCCTTCTTCACCAGCTGCTGACGCTTCTGCTCCGTCACCGCCGCCTGCCGGGAGCGCTCCGCACGCGCGAGCATCCACGCGGCGTAGCCGCCGTCGAACGGGTCCACCGTGGCGTCGTGCACCTCCCACGTGCGCGTGCAGACCTCGTCGAGGAACCACCGGTCGTGGGTGACCACCACGAGGCCGCCGTCGGTGGGGCGCCAGCGCTGCTTCAGGTGGCGGGCGAGCCACGCGACGCCCTCCACGTCCAGGTGGTTGGTGGGCTCGTCGAGGAAGAGGACGTCGTCGTCCCCGGCCAGCAGACGGGCCAGGGCCACGCGACGGCGCTGGCCGCCGGAGAGGCCCCGCACGGGCTGCTCGAGGTCGAAGCCGTCGAGGAGACCGCCCAGGACGTCCCGGACCTTGGGGTCCGAGGCCCACACGTGGTCCTCCACGTCCCCGACCACGGCCTCACGCACGGTGTGCTCCGGGTCGAGCCGGTCCTGCTGGTCCAGCACGCCCACGCGGACGCCGCCGCGGCGGGTGACGCGGCCCGTGTCGGGTTCCTGGAGGCCGGCGAGGATGCGCATGAGGGTGGACTTGCCATCGCCGTTGCGGCCCACGAGTCCGATCCGGTCCCCCTCATCCACGCCGAGGGAGAGGCCCTCGAGGACGGTGCGGGTTCCGAAGGCGATGCCGATGTTCTCGGCGCCGAGCAGGTGGGCCATGGAGGAGGTGGTCCTTTCCGGACGGAGGAGGGGTGGTCGGGTGCGGCGGGGTGCGCCGCCGGCTGTCAGAGCACGTGGGCGCCGGGCACGGGGCCGTGGACGGGGAGGGCGCGCACGCCCGTGCGCTCCTCGATGGCCGAGGCCAGCCGCAGCGCGGAGGCCTCGTCCTGCGCCACGAAGAGCAGGGTGGGGCCGGAGCCGGAGACCATGCCGCGCAACGCGCCCTCGTCCAGGCCGAGGTCGAGGACGTCCGAGAGCTCGGGGAACAGGACGACGGCCGGGGTCTGCAGGTCGTTGTCCATGGCGGTGGCGAGTTCGAGCGGGTCCGCCGCGGTGAGGGCCCGCAGGACGGCCTCGTTCACCTCCGGGCGCGTCGGCCCGTCGGGAAGGTGGCCCTCCCGGCGCAGCTCGTCCAGGGTCTGGAACACCACGGGGGTGGACAGCCCGGCGTCCGCCGGGACGAGGACGAGGTGCACCGGAGTGCGGGCCGCGACGGGGGTCAGCTCCGCCCCGGTCCCGAGCCCGACGGCGGCGCCGCCCAGCACGCTGAAGGGCACGTCCGCGCCCAGCGGGGCGGCCAGCTCGGCGAGCTCGGCGCGGGTGTGTCCGGTCTCCCACAGGGCGCTGCACGCGAGCAGTGCGGCGGCCGCGTCGGCGGAGCCGCCGCCCATGCCGCCCGCGACCGGGACCTGCTTGGCGACCTCGAGGTGGACGCCGTGGGTGTCAGGATCCAGCCCGAGGGTGCGCCGCAGGTGCGCGGCGGCGCGGTGCGCGAGGTTGCGCTCGTCCCAGGGCACGTCCTGGGTGTCCACCAGACTGATGTGGCGGCCCGACGGGCCGACGGTGATCCTCCCGTCCGCGCGCGTGATCGCCGTGACGGTCTCCCGCAGGCTGACGGCCAGGTACACGGTGGCCACAGGGTGGTAGCCGTCCGCCCCGGGGGGTCCCACCCGCAGGGACAGGTTCACCTTGCCGGGGGCGCTGACCGTGACGTGCCGGGCCGTGGGGTCGAGGCCGAGGTCCTCGGTCGTCACGCGCTCACCTCCTCCGCCGCACGCCGCGGGCCGTGCTCGGCGATCCGCGCGAAGGCCGCGATGTCCAGGGCCTCGCCGCGGGCGCGCGGGTCCACGCCGGCGGCCACCAGGGCGTCCTCCGCCGCCTGCGGCGACCCCGCCCAGGAGGCGAGCGCGGCGCGCAGGGTCTTGCGGCGCTGGGCGAAGGCGGCGTCCACCACGGCGAAGACCTCCCGGCGGGACGCGCCGCCCGCCGGCGGCTCGCGCCGGGTGAAGGCGACCAGCCCGGAGTGGATGCGCGGAGCCGGCCAGAACACCTGGGTGCCGATGGTGCCCGCCTTGCGCACGTCCGCATACCACGCCGCCTTGGCGGACGGCACGCCGTAGACCCTGGAACCGGGCCCGGCCGCGAGACGGTCCGCGACCTCCTCCTGCACCATCACCAGGCCGTGCCGCAGCCCCGGCAGGACCGCGAGCGCGTGCAGCAGCACGGGCACGGCCACGTTGTAGGGCAGGTTCGCCACGAGCGCGGTGGGGCCGCCGGCGGCGGCAGCGGGCCGGACCTCAGCCAGGGCCTGCTCGCTCAGCGTCATGGCGTCCGCGTGCAGCACGGCGAGGGCGTCCTCGGCCCCGGGGCGGAACTCGGCGGCGGTGCGCGGCAGGCGGGCGGCGGTGACGGGGTCGATCTCGACGGCGGTGACGGCGGCGGCCGCGTCCAGCAGGCCGAGGGTGAGCGAGCCCAGCCCGGGGCCGATCTCGAGCACATGCTCGTCCGCGGTCACATCCGCGGCCTGCACGATGCGCCGGATCGTGTTCGGGTCGATCACGAAGTTCTGGCCCCACTGCTTGGTGGGACGCAGGTCCAGCTCGGCGGCGATGCGCCGCACGTCCGCGGCGCTCAGCAGCGGGGCGGGGGCGGGGTGCGGGGAGGGCTGGACCATGCCCGCGAGTCTATCGGGGCGCCGGACAGGGTAGCCGGGGCGCAGCGGCGCGGGCTCCGCTCAGGTGGAGAGGTCACCGAGCCGGACGAGCTCGCGGAACTCGGGGCTCGTCTCCTGCAGCCCGGCGAACGTGCCCTGGCCGATGATCCGCCCCTGGTCCATCAGCACGATCTGATCGCAGCGCTTGACCGTGGAGAGACGGTGGGCGACCACGATGACCGTGATCCGTCCGCGCAGCGACTCGATCACCTCGGTGACCCGGCGTTCCGTGAGGTTGTCGAGGGCCGACGTCGCCTCGTCGAGCACGAGGAGGCGGGGCCGCCGGAAGAGTGCGCGCGCGATGCCCAGGCGCTGGCGCTGGCCGCCGGAGACGCCCACGGCCCCTTCGCCGATCACGGTGTCCAGGCCGTCGGGGAGCTCGTCCAGCCACTGCCCCAGCTGGGCTTCGCGCAGCACGCGCTCCACCTCGGCCCGGTCCGCCGTCTCGGCGGCCTCGACGTCCAGGAGCACATTGTGCAGCACCGTCCCGTTGACCACGGTGACGGACTGCGGGACGAACGCCACGTTGTCCCACCAGCCGCGCGGGTTGGCCTCGAGCTCCACCCCGTCCACGTAGACCCCACCGCGCTGGGCGTGGTGGAAGCCGATGACCAGGTCCACCAGGGTGGTCTTGCCGGCACCGCTGCCGCCCACGAAGGCGTACGAGGAGCCGAAGGGGATGCGCAGGTCGATGTCGCGCAGGACCGGTTCGGCCTTGCCGGGGTAGGTGAAGGACGCGTCCCGCACCTCGATGGACTCCTCGAACGTGATGCGCTCGTAGGGCCGGTCCGCCGCGTGCAGGACCGGCTGCGCGGCGGCGAGTTCCGCCGTCGTGCGCTCGAAGGCCGGCCAGGAGGTGCGGATCTCGTTGGTGGTGGCCATGAGCGCGGCCATGGACGGCAGCACACGGAAGCCGGCCATCGCGAGCAGGGCGAGCGAGCCGAACGCCTCCCCGCCGCGGCCCTGGATGAAGGCCACGGCCACGAGCGCCGCGATGGCGGCCACGAAGGCGACCTCGAGCACGTAGCGCGGCATCATCGTGAGGATCATCTTGAGCCGCGTGGCTTCCGCGCTCTCCGCGCGGGCGGCCCGGTACTCCTCCATGAAGGCCGAGTCGTTGCCGCGGATCTTCACGTCCTTGTAGTTCTCCAGGCCCTGCAGCGCCGCGGTGTTGGCCCGCTCCCCCGTGGTCACCAGGGCCCAGCCCAGACGCGAGGCCGGGCGGCGGATCACGGTCTTGATCACCCAGGCGACGGCGAGGAAGTACAGGGCCATCCCGAGCCCCGTCAGCGGCATGGAGACGCCCACCACGACCGCCACCGCGACGAGCGTCACGGCCTCCGTGAGGAATGTGACGGACGCGTTCACCACGCCCGTGTACGCCATGCTGGAGGTGCCGGTCACGTTGTTGACCAGGGTGCCGACCGTGCGCGTCAGGTGCAGGCCGTAGTCGGCCCGCAGGTAGTAGCGCAGCAGCGTGGCGGACGTGCGGATGAGGTTCTGGTTGGTGAACCCCATGGTCCACCAGCGGAACGCGAGCACCAGGATCGCCTTGAGCAGGAAGGCGACCACGATCACGACGGCGAAGGCCACCGTCTGCTCCGGCACCGTCACGGCCCCGAACCGGGCCAGCAGCCCTTGGAGCACCGGGGAGCCCAGCTCACCCGAGGTCAGCAGGCTGACCAGCGGGATGATCGAGGCGAGCGCCACCATCTCGAGGCCGGCCACGAGGACGGACCCGAGGACCACGAACACGAGGCGGATCCGCATGGGGCGGTCCACCAGGTACTGCGTTCCCTCGGGCAGCCGGGCTTTGAGGAGTCGGGTCAGCACGTCGCCCATCCTAGGGGCCGGGTCTGGATCGGCTTAGAACGCCCCGTACACCCGGGCGGTGTTCTCGCTCACCGCGCGGGCGAGGGCCGCCACATCGTCTCCGCGCGTCTCCGCCATGCCCCGCAGTGTGACCGGGATCAGGTAGGGCGCGTTGGGGCGGCCCCGGTGCGGATGCGGCGTGAGGAAGGGCGCGTCCGTCTCCACGAGCAGCAGCTCGGCCGGGGCGATCCGCAGCGCCTCGCGCAGTTCGCCGTTGGCCTTGAAGGTGACGGGACCGGCGAAGGACATGTGCCAGCCGTGCTCGGCGCACGTGCGGGCCAGGTCGGGGCCGCCGGAGAAGCAGTGGAACACCACGTGCGGGGGCAGCCCGCCGTCGGCCGCCTCCTCGAGCAGGATCCGGACGACGTCGTCGTGCGCGTCCCGGTCGTGGATCTGCAGGGCCGTGCCGAGTTCGCGGGCCAGCCGGATGTGCCGGCGGAAGGACTCCTGCTGCGCCGCGTGGCCGGCCTCGTCCTGCGTCCGGAAGTAGTCGAGGCCCGTCTCGCCGACGGCGCGCACGCGGGGGTGGCGGGCGAGCTCCGCGATCTGCGCGAACGCCTCCTCGAACTCGCCGCGCTCGGTCAGGCGGGCCGCGTCGTTGGGGTGCAGCGCCACGGCGCCGAGCAGGCGGGGCTCGGCCTCGATCGCCGCGATCGTGAACCGGGCCGAGGCGACGTCGCAGCCCACCTGGACCGCGCCGGTCACGCCCACGGCCTCCGCCGCGTCCATCGCCCGGTGGACGTCCACCCGGACCAGGCCGTCGCGGAAGTCGAGGTGCGTGTGGTTGTCCACGACGGGCACCGGCAGCGGCTCCGGTGCGGGCGGGTACTCGAGACGACGCCGGCGTCCCGACTTCTCCTCGCGGGCGTCCCGGCGCGGGCCGCCGTCGTCGTCCGGCTGCTGGGCGGGGGCGCGGTAGGCGAGGGGGGTCTCGGATGCGTGGGCCATGCACCCCACTCTAGGGAGCCGAGCCCGGGGCCCCCGACACGCCTCGGGGGCGGTATCGGGTGGTATCCGACGTGGATACCACCCGATACCGCCCCCGGAGGGCACGGTTCGACGCGAGGGTCAGGCCTTCGCGGCCGCCCACGGGTCGGCGATGCCGATGTACTGCACCGAGGTGTACTCCTCGATGCCCTCGGCGCCGCCCTCGCGGCCCAGGCCCGACTGCTTCACGCCGCCGAACGGCGCGGCCGGGTTGGAGATGACGCCCACGTTGTAGCCCATGAGGCCGAACTCGATGCTCTCGGCCACGCGGTACATCCGGGCCTGATCCTTCGTGAACACGTAGGAGGCGAGGCCGTACTCGGTGTCGTTGGCCATCTCGATGGCCTCCTCCTCGGAGGAGAAGGTCACGATCGGGGCCACCGGGCCGAAGATCTCCTGCTGGAGGATCGGGTTGCCCTTCTCCACCTTGATCGCGGTCGGCGCGTAGAAGTAGCCGTCGCCCTCGATCTTGTGGCCGCCGGTGAGCACCTCGCCGCCGGCCGCCACGGCGTCCTGGACGAGCTGGTCGATGTCGTCGCGCGCACCCTCGTCCACGATCGGGCCGAGGGTGGACTCCGGGTCGGTGCCGCGCAGGGGCTTGAGCGCCTCGAGCTTGGCCACGAACTTCTGCGTGAACTCCTCGGCCACGTCCTCGTGGACGAGGAAGCGGTTGGCGGCGGTGCAGGCCTCGCCCATGTTGCGCATCTTCGCGGCGAAGGCGCCCTCGACGGCGGCGTCCAGGTCCGCGTCCTCGAACACGAGGAGCGGGGCGTTGCCGCCGAGCTCCATGGAGGTGCGCAGCACGTTGTCCGCCGCATCCTTCATGAGGCGCACACCGACCGGCGTGGAACCGGTGAAGGACACCTTGCGCAGCCGCCGGTCCTGCAGGATCGGGCTGGAGATCGACGAGGCGGAGGAGCCCGCCACGACGTTGAGCACGCCCTTGGGCAGGCCGGCCTCCTGCATCACCTGCGCGAACAGCTGGGTGGTCAGCGGGGTCAGCTTGGCGGCCTTGAGGACCATGGTGCAGCCGGCGGCGACGGCGGGGCCCACCTTGCGGGTGGCCATGGCCAGCGGGAAGTTCCACGGGGTGATCAGCAGGCACGGGCCCACCGGGCGATGGTGCACCTGCATGCGCAGGGTGCCCTCGGGCACGGTCAGGGTGCGGCCGTAGTGGCGGCCGGCCTCCTCGGAGAACCAGCGCAGGAAGCCGTTGCCGTACGTGACCTCGCCGCGGGCCTCGGCGAGCGGCTTGCCCATCTCGAGGGTCATCAGCAGCGCGAAGTCCTCGGCGCGCTCGTTGATCAGGTCGTAGGCGCGGCGCAGGATGTCGGCGCGCTCCTTGGCCGGGGTGCGGGCCCAGTCGGCCTGCGCGGCGCAGGCGGCGTCGAAGGCGGCCATGGCGTCGTCGGAGTTCGCGTCCTGCAGGCTCGCGATGACCTTGCCGGTGGCCGGGTCCTTCACGTCGAAGGTCTTGCCGGAGGAGGCATCGCGCCACTCGCCGTCGATCAGCAGACCGGTGGGGACGGACTCCAGCAACGCCTTCTCGCGCTCAGCGGTCACGGTCATGATGCACCTCTTTCGGGGTCGGTGGTCGGAGGCGGCACGCCCCGCGTCCTGTAAAGGAAACGGGTGGACGGCCACGGGTATTCCGACGCCGCCCGGCGGCGGCTCCACGGCTGATCCTAGCCAGGCACCGGCGCCGCGCCATCGCACATGAGCCTCTGTGTAGCCGGGCGGGTCAGCCCCGTGCCGCGAGCACCGCCTGGTAGAGCTCCCGGCTCCGCATCCCGTGGGCTCCGGCCACCGCCGCCACGGCCTCCTTGAGCCGGGTGCCGGACTCCACCAGCACCGCCACCTCGGCGACGGCGTCCGCCTCGGACGACTCCCCCTCGGCGCCGGGCGCGGCCGGCCCGATCACCAGCACGATCTCCCCGCGGATCCCCTCCCCCGCGTGCCGCTCCGCAGCCCAGGCATGCACCTCGGCCGCGGTGCCGCGCACCACCTCCTCGTGCAGCTTGGTGAGCTCGCGGGCCACGCACACCGGCCGTTCCGCACCGAGGACCTCCACGACGACGGCCAGCGCGTCCGCCAGACGCTGCGGCGACTCGAAGGCGACCACGGTGCGGGCCTCGGTCAGCAGGGAGGTGAGCCATCGCCGTCGTTCCCCGTCCTTGCGGGGGACGAAGCCATCGAAGGCGAACCGGTCCGTCGGCAGGCCGGACAGGGCGAGCGCGGTGGTCACGGCGGAGGGGCCGGGCGCACACGTCACGGGCAGCCCTGCGGACACCGCGGCCGCCACGAGCCGGTACCCCGGGTCCGAGACCGTGGGCATGCCCGCGTCCGAGACCACCGCCACCGTGGCACCGCCCCGCACCTGGTCCAGCAGCCCCTGGGCGGAGGCCGTCTCGTTGTGCTCGTGATGGGCCACCACCCTGCCCGCCGGGGTGACGCCCAGTCCGGCGCACAGGCGCCGCGCGGTCCGGGTGTCCTCGGCGGCGATCACGTCCGCCTCCGCCAGCAGCTCACGCAGGCGCGCGGACGCGTCCCCGAGGTTGCCGATGGGGGTGGCGGCCAGGACGATGCGGCCGGACGGGGACGGCAGATCAGTCGGTCTCGGGGTCATATGTCAAGATCGTAGAGGCACCGCCCCGAGCCCGCCCGGGCCCACGCCTCTCCGGAAGGTCAGGACCATGCCCGTCGAGCCCCGCATCTGCATCACGTCCGGTGGCGACGAGATTCGCCTGCGCTCCTACGTCAACCACGCGATCTACGCTCGAGAGCACGGGCTGGACTACCGGCTCGAGACGGGCATCGACCCGCATATCGTCACCAAGTTCGACTACAAGGTCGCCATCCTCCGCCGGCTGCTCCCGCGTTATGACTGGCTCGTGTGGATGGACGACGATGCCTTCTTCACCGACTTCGAGGCGGACAACCTCCGACGCCTGATCTCCGAGGCCGAACGTGACGACATCAGCCTGGTCATCGCCGAAGGGCCCACAGAGCCGAACGGGTTCTGGTCACGCATCAACACCGGGGTCATGCTGCTCCGGAACGACGAGACGGCGCGCACGATCGTGGAGTCGACCTCGACAGCGGACCTGGCCACGGTCCGGGCCTGGTGGGACGACGATCGCGACGGTCTCTTCACCCACGGCGACCAGGACCAGATGTGGTGGGCCATCCAGACGGGCGGGCACGCCGAGCGCGTCCGGATCGTCGGCCACCGAGAGCTGAACTCGCGCGGGCACTACTACGAGGACTCCCTGACGGACGCGTTCGTCATGCACTTCACGGGGTATCCGGACAAGGAACTCGGCATCGCCCGCTTCGCCGACCGCTTCGACATCGGACAGGAGATCGTCCCTGAGCCGCTCCTGGACAAGTATCACGTCAGAGTGCGCAGCCCGCTGAGCGGCGCCCGCCGTGCCTGGCGGGAACGCTCGGTGGACACGCTGGCAGCGGTCAAGTACCGGCTCCGCCCCCACAAGGACCGGATCCGGCGCGTGGCAGGATTCCTCCCGCCCGCCGTGCGCCGCCGGTGGCCGCTCGGCCACGTCTGAGAGCAGACCGCACGTCGAAGAGGCCTGCTCCACCCGGCCCCCTAGCATGGAGCCCGTGCCCGCCACCGCCCTCGCCCCCCGCCCCGCCGCCGTCGCGGCCGACGACGGCCCCTTCGGCGTCGCCGCCCTGCGCGCCCGCCTCGGGGTGAGCGCGGCGCCCCTGACGCGGTGGCACTGGATCCTGCCGCTGCTGGTCACGGTGATCGCCGGCGTGCTGCGGTTCACGAACCTGGCCCACCCGGACCAGCTGATCTTCGACGAGACCTACTACCCCAAGGACGCCTACTCCCTCCTGGAGTCCGGCTACGAGCGGCGGTGGGACGAGGACGTCAACGACGCGTTCGCGCGCGGCGAGGCGGAGCCGCTCGAGGGGGCCGCCTACGTGGTGCACCCGCCGCTGGGCAAGTGGCTGATCGGCCTGGGCATGCTCGCGTTCGGTCCGGACAACGGGGTGGGCTGGCGATTCAGCGCCGCGGTGGCCGGCACGCTGTCCGTCCTGCTGGTCGCCCTCGCCACGCAGCACCTGCTGCGCTCGGTGTCCCTGGGCGCGGTCGCCGGGCTGCTGCTGGCCGTGGAGGGCCACCACCTGGTGATGTCCCGCATCGGGCTGCTGGACGTCTTCCTCTCGTTCTTCGTGCTCGCGGCCTTCGCCGCGCTGCTGGCGGACCGCGTGCACGGGCGGCGGCTGCTCGCGGAGCGGCTCGCCCACGACGTCGCCCGGCGGGGACGCGACGCCCTGGCCAGCGGGCCGTGGCTCGGCTGGCGCCCGTGGCGACTGCTGGCGGGCGTACTGCTGGGCGCCGGCTGCGCCGTGAAGCTCTCCGGGCTGGCGTTCATGGCGGCCTTCGGCCTGCTCACGGTCCTGTGGGACATGTCCGCGCGCCGGACCGCCGGGGTGCGGCGCTGGGCGTGGGCCGGCGTCGAGAAGGACGGCCTGTACGCGTTCCTGGCCGTGGTGGGCGGCGGCCTGGTCGCCTACCTGGCCTCGTGGACCGGCTGGTTCGTCACGGAGGGCGGCTACTACCGGGACTGGCACCGGGACAACCCGCCGGAGGGCCTGCTCGCCGGGCTGGTCCCCGGCCCGCTGCGCTCCCTGTGGCACTACCACGTGGAGTCCACGACCTTCCACCAGGGCCTCACCAGCCCCCACGACTACGCCGCCAACCCGTGGACCTGGCCATTCATGGGCCGGCCCGTGAGCTACTACTACGAGGGCGCAGAGCCCGGCGAGGGGATCTGCCCGGCGGACGCCGCGGGCGCGTGCTCGGCGGCCATCACGGACATCGCCAACCCGTTCGTGTGGTGGACGGGCCTGGCCGCCGTCCTCGTGTGCGTGTGGCTGCTGGTGCGCCACCGGGACTGGCGGGCCGGCGCCCTGCTCGGCGCCTACGCGGCCGGGCAGCTGGTGTGGTTCCTGTGGCCCGAGCGGACCATGTTCTTCTTCTACACGATCGCCTACGAGCCCTTCCTCGTGATGATGATCGCCCTGGCGCTCTCGCTGCTGCTGCGGCCGGGCCTCCGGCCCGGGCCCCGCTGGGGCTCGGCCCTGGTGCTGGCGTACGTGACGATCGCCGTCGCCGTGTCCCTGTTCTTCCTGCCCGTGTGGATCGGCGACGTCATCCCGTACGACCAGTGGCGCTGGCGGATGTGGTTCAGCAGCTGGATCTGACGGCCGCGTCGCGGGCGCGGGCGTGCCCGACCGCGCGCCGCACGCCCGGAAATGGATACGCTCGGACCGTGCAGAACCAGAGCCCCGTCCATGAGTCCGCCACCGAGCTCGTCGGCATGCCGCCGGCGGACTCCACCATCACGGACCTGATCGTCGCCTCCTGTGCCGACCGGCCGGACGCCCCCGTGTACGCCGTGCGCAACGGTGCGGGCGGCTGGGTGGACGTCCACTTCACCGCGTTCCTCACCCAGGTGCGCGCCGTGGCGGCCGGCCTCATCGCCCGCGGCGTCCAGCCCGGGGACCGAGTGGGCCTGTTCTCCCCCACCTCCTACGCGTGGGCCGTCCTCGACCAGGCCGTGTGGTTCGCCGGCGCCGTGTCCGTGCCGATCTACGAGACCTCCTCCGCCCACCAGGTGGAGCACATCGTCACGGACTCGGGCCTGCGGGTGGTCGCCGTCGGCAGCGACGAGCTCGGCGAGCGTGTCGCCGAGGCCGCCGGGCACGCGGGCGTGGACGTGGCGACGTTCCCGCTGACGGACGAGGGGCTGGCGGAGCTGGCCGAGGCCGGCGCGTTCGTGTCGGACGACGCCGTCGAGCACGCCCGCTCCCTGGCGACCCTCGCCAGCCCCGCCTCGATCGTCTACACCTCCGGCACCACCGGCCGCCCGAAGGGCGCCGTGATCACGCACGGCAACTTCGTGGGCGCGGCCATCAACGTGCTGCACTTCGCGCGCGAGGTGGTCCAGTGGTCCCCGGAGACGACGACGTCGCGCACCCTGCTCTTCCTCCCGCTGGCCCACGTGCTCGCCCACGCCGTCCAGGTCATCTGCCTGTACGCCCGCATCCAGGTGGCCCACTCCGGTTCCCCGGCCACGCTGCTCGGCGACCTCGCCTCCTTCCACCCCACGTGGCTGCTGGCCGTGCCGCGCGTGTTCGAGAAGGTCGAGGCCGGCATCGAGGCCAAGGCCCAGAAGGGCGGCACCGGGCGGATCTACGCGGCGGCCAAGCGCACCGCCATCGAGTGGTCCACGGCCGTGGACGAGGCCGAGTTCGGGGACGGCCCCGGCCCCTCGGCCCTGCTGCGCGCCCGGCGTGCGCTGTTCGACCGGCTGGTCTACCGCAAGATCCGGGAGGCCCTCGGCGGCGAGGTGATCTCGTGCGTGTCCGGCGCGTCCGCCCTCTCCCCGGAGCTGGTGCACTTCTTCCGCGGCGCCGGCATCCCGATCGTGGAGGGCTACGGCCTCACGGAGACCACCGCGCCGGCCACCGTGAACATCCCCGGCGCGCACCGCGTGGGCACCGTGGGCCTGCCCGTGGCCGGGGTGACGGTGAAGATCGCCGAGGACGGCGAGATCCTCATCCGCGGCCCCGTGGTGTTCGACGGCTACCACGGCATGCCGCAGGCGTCGGCGGAGGCGATGGAGGACGGCTTCTTCCGCACCGGGGACATCGGCGCGCTGGACGAGCACGGCTTCCTGCGGATCACCGGCCGCAAGAAGGACGTGATCATCACCGCCGGCGGCAAGAACGTGTACCCCACGCCCATGGAGGAGGCGCTGCGCCAGCACCGGCTCATCGAGCACGTCGTGGTGGTCGGGGAGAACCGCCCGTTCGTGGGCGCCCTCATCACCCTGGACTCCGAGGCCCTCACCCAGTGGGCCCTGGACCGCGAGCTCAGCCTCACGCCGGCCGAGGCCGCGACGGACCCCACCGTGCTGGCCTCGATCCAGGAGGCGGTGGACCAGGTCAACGCGGGCGTCTCCCGCGCCGAGTCCATCCGCCGCTTCCGCATCCTGGACCACCCGTTCACCGAGGACTCCGGGCACGTCACCCAGTCCCAGAAGCTCAAGCGGGCCCAGGTGATCGAGGACCACGCCGAGGACGTCGAGGCCCTCTACCGCCGCTGAGGGAGGGCGCCGCACCCCCGCCGCCGGAATGCCCTGCCTCCGGAATAACCTCCGGCGGCGGCCGGTTGGCGCGGAGGACCATCTCCCCGAGCGATCGGAACCACCGTGCCCTCCCTGTTCGACCCCCTGGACGTCGGCGCCCTGCGCCTGGACAACCGCATCGTCATGGCCCCCCTGACCCGCCAGAGGGCGGGCGAGGACGGCGTCCCCACCGAGCTGCACGCCGAGCACTACGCCCAGCGCGCCACTGCCGGACTGCTCGTCACCGAGGGCGCCTTCCCCTCCTTCCGCAGCCGGGCGTTCCCCGGCCAGACCGGCCTCGCCGACGACGCCCAGACCGACGGGTGGCGTGCCGTGGCGCAGGCCGTCCACGAGGCCGGCGGACACGTGTTCGTCCAGGTCATGCACGGCGGGCGCATGTGCCATCCGGACCTGCTGCGCGGCGCGGAGCCGGAGGCCCCCAGCGCCATCGCCCCCGGGGTGCCGGTGCGCGGGTTCAGCGGCAAGATGGAGGGGCCGGTGCCCAGCGCCCTGGACACGGAGGAGCTGCCCCGCGTGGTGGCCGAATTCGCCGACGCCGCCCGCCGGGCCGTCGAGGCCGGGCTCGACGGCGTGGAGGTCCACGGCGCCAACGGGTACCTGCTCCACGAGTTCCTGGCGCCCTCCAGCAACACCCGCGAGGACGCCTACGGCGGCTCCCCCGAGAACCGGGCGCGCCTCACCGTGGAGGTGGTGCGCGCCGTCGCCCAGGCCATCGGCGCCGAGCGCACCGCCCTGCGCATCTCCCCCGAGCACAACGTGCAGGGCACCATCGAGGAGGACCGCGCGGACGTCCTGGCCACCTACGACGCTCTCCTGGCCGGCCTCGCCGACCTGGACCTGGCCTACCTGTCCGTCATCCACCAGGACGTGGCCGGTGACCTCGCGGCGCACCTGCGCGAGTCCTTCTCCGGGCCCCTGGTGCTCAACAGCGGCTTCGGCGCGGTCACGGGCCTGGAGGAGGCCCGCCGGATCGTGGAGGACGGCCTGGCCGACGCGGTGGCCGTGGGCCGCGAGCTGATCGCCAACCCGGACCTGGCGCGCCGCTGGCGCGAGGGGCTGCCCCTCAACGAGCCGGACCCGACGACGTTCTACACGGGCGGGGCGCACGGCTACACGGACTACCCGTTCGTGGACGGGTCCCCGTCCTCCTGAGACCCGCACACCCGCCGGACGCACCGCGCCCCGCCTCCCATCACTGGGGGGCGGGGCGCGTTCGTGCGGGGGCCTCAGCGGCCCGTCACCGCAGCTGCGCGTCCTCCTCGCGGGCCCAGCGCAGGCGCGTGGACTCGAAGGCACTGCGCTGGTCCGCGGTGCGCTCACGACGGCGGCGCGTGGGCCACGTGAGCACGAGCGTCACGAGGGACGCCAGCAGGGTCACCAGCCCGACCACCACGGCCGCGTCCACCCAGAACTGTTCGGGATAGAGGCGGATGAGGGCGTCCCGCACGGAGAACGTCCACGTGCCGTCCGCGAAGAACAGCGAGTGGAACCCGGCGAAGAACGTCTCCCAGCCCAGCACCGCCAGGACCGCGAGCGCGATCACCGCGAGCGGCAGCCACACGGCGCCGGCGAACAGGGCGCGGCGCACCCCGCCGGGGCTGGTGCGCAGCAGGGACGCGATGAGCAGGGCGCACACCACCACGAGCACCACGAGCGCCGCTGCGGCGATCCACAGCACGGTCTTCACGTCCGTCATGTGGTCGACCTCGACCTCGGCGAACAGGGGCGCGCCCTGGTGCGTGAGGCTGCTGAGGTACCGCGGCCCGGCCAGGTTGGTCACGTAGTCCAGCCCGGCGGAGCCGTAGTGCATGCGGTCGGCGAGGGTGAAGCCGAACCGGTCCGCGGGGAACCCGGGCCGGTGGTACTCCAGCCACAGGAACACCGGGCTCGCCACGAGGCGGACGGCAGCCAGCAGCAGGGCGAGCGGGGCGAGGATCGCCAGCAGCACCTGCGCCAGGCGCGGGCCCGCCTTGGGCAGGCGCGCGCGCTCCTCCGGCGTGGGGCCCTGCAGGGCCGCCTCCTGCGTCACGGGGGCGGCGGTGCCGTCCTCGGGGTAGCGGTCGACCGGGACGGCTGCGCTCGAACCCGCCGCGCGGGCCCCGACGGCGGCGCTCAGCGGGCCGAGCTCGTCGGCGCCGGGCAGCTGCCGCCGGTCGCCCTCGGGCACGGCCCGGGAGGCGACGATGTCGCGGTCGGCGTCCGGGGCCGGGCGGTCGGCGTCGCGTCGGTCCGCGGCCGCCGCGTCCCCGCCGCGCAGCGCGGCGAGGTCCTCGGGGCTGAGCGCCGAGGTGTGCTGGGCGCCGCCGTCGTCGTCCCGGTCCATGGCGGGCAGCGCCTGGGTGCGGTTCGGGTCGTCCGCGGCGTCGTCCTGGACGAACGCGCCGTAGTCCAGCCCGGATTCGAAGTCCTCCGCCCCGGCGCGCTCGTCGCGCCCGCGGCCGGCCTGATGGGAAGCCATGTCCGTGCCTCTCTCGAGTGGGTCCGTCCGCCCGCGGGCGCCGGGGATCAGTAGCGGTAGTGGTCGGCCTTGAAGGGGCCGGCCACGTCCACGCCGAGGTACTCGGCCTGGGCCTTGGTCAGCTCGGTCAGCCCGACGCCGAGGGCGTCCAGGTGCAGGCGGGCGACCTTCTCGTCCAGCACCTTGGGCAGCGTGTAGACGCGCTTCTCGTAGTGCTCGCCGGTCAGGGCGCCGGTGCCCGTGGAGCCGCCGAAGAGCTCGATCTGCGCCATCACCTGGTTGGTGAAGGACGCGCTCATCACGAACGAGGGGTGGCCGGTGGCGTTGCCGAGGTTCAGCAGGCGGCCCTCGGAGAGCACGATGATGCTGCGCTCGGCCTCCGTGCCGCCGTCCAGGGTCCACTCATGGACCTGCGGCTTGATCTCGGTCTTCACGACGCCGGGGATGCGGGCCAGGCCGGCCATGTCGATCTCGTTGTCGAAGTGGCCCACGTTGCCCACGATGGCCTTGTCCTTCATGGCGGCCATGTGCTCGGCCATGATGATGTCCTTGCCGCCGGTGGTGGTGACGAAGATGTCGCCCTCGCCCACCACGTCCTCGAGGCGGGCCACCTGGTAGCCGTCCATCGCGGCCTGCAGCGCGCAGATCGGGTCGATCTCCGTGACGATCACGCGGGCACCCTGGCCGCGCAGGGCCTCGGCGGCGCCCTTGCCGACGTCGCCGTAGCCGCAGACCACGGCCACCTTGCCGCCGATCAGCACGTCCGTGGCGCGCATGATGCCGTCCGGCAGGGAGTGGCGGATGCCGTACTTGTTGTCGAACTTGGACTTGGTCACGGCGTCGTTCACGTTGATCGCCGGGAAGAGCAGGCGGCCCTCCTGCGCCAGCTGGTAGAGGCGCAGCACGCCCGTGGTGGTCTCCTCGGAGACGCCACGCAGGGTGCTGGCGGTCCGGGTCCAGTGCTGCGGGGCGCGGGCCAGCGAGCGACGCAGCGTCTCGAGGATGATCCGGTACTCCTCGGGGTCGTCCTCGGTGGCGCTGGGCACGGCGCCCGCGGCCTCGAACTCGACGCCCTTGTGCACCAGCAGGGTGGCGTCGCCGCCGTCGTCCAGGATCATGTTGGGGCCGCGCTCCGGATCCTCGTCGGCACCCGGCCAGGTGAGGATCTGCGAGGCGGTCCACCAGTAGTCCTCGAGGGACTCGTTCTTCCAGGCGAACACCGGCACGCCCTGCGGGTCCTCGGGGGTGCCCGAGCCCACGACGACGGCGGCGGCGGCCTCGTCCTGCGTGGAGAAGATGTTGCAGGAGGCCCACCGGACCTCGGCGCCGAGGGCGGTGAGGGTCTCGATGAGCACGGCGGTCTGCACGGTCATGTGCAGGGAGCCGGCGATGCGGGCGCCCTTCAGCGGCTGGGTCTCCCCGTACTCCTCGCGCAGGGACATCAGCCCCGGCATCTCGTGCTCGGCCAGGCGGATCTGGTGGCGGCCCGCCTCGGCCAGGGACAGGTCCCGGACCGTGAAGTCGAACGAGGCACCGGGCACGGTGGTGCGGTTGGCGAAGGCCGGGTCGACGTCGGGTGTGCGGAACTCTGCGGAGGTCTCAGTCATGCCCTCCAGCCTAGCGATGCCCCGGACGGCACGACACGCGCCGCGTCAGTCCCCGTCACGCACCACGCGCAGCCCGGGGCGGGACGGCGGGACGGCCACGGGCCGGGTGGGGACCGTGCGCACGCCGCCGTCCGCGTCCACGGCCTCGTAGTGCTCGGGCAGCTCCAGCCGCAGCACCTCCCAGCCGCGCGGGGCCGTGGTGCGCCGAGCGTGCTCGCCGCAGAGGTCGTACGTGTGCGGCTCCGCCCGGCGCGACAGGGGCCCGATGACCACCTGCGAGTCCGCGTAGTTGTACGTCAGCGTGGCCAGGGCAGGGCTCTGGCATCCGGTCTTGCTGCAGCGTCGCATGGGTCCCACGCCCGTCACCCTACTCGGCGGACGGCCCGGGGCGGTGGCCTACCATGGCGCGCATGACCGCGCCCGCCTCCTCCGATCCCCTCGACCCCCTGCCGTTCCGGGCGGGCGACGCCGCGGGGGCCGAGCCGGGCGTCGAGGGCGGCCCGGCCGAGGCCGGCGTCACCTCCCCCGCGGGGCGCGGCGTCCGGGACCGCCGTGGCCGAGGACTGCGGCATCCGCGCCCGTTCGGTGCACGTTCGGAGCGGGGCCGGGGCGAGGCGCTGCTGACCGCCGTCGAGAAGGCGGTGGACCGGCTGGGCTCCCTGGACGCGCCCGGGCTGCGGCACGTGACCGCGCGGGTGGAGCGCATTCCGGACCGGCTCGACGAGCGACTGCGCGAGCTCCATGCCGGCCAGGAACGGGATGAGGAGGCGCTGTTCGCGCGGGCCGAGCGTCAGGGCCGGGACGGGGTGCTGATCACCCTGTTCGAGCGGCCGCTGCGGGACGCGGCCGACCCGGCCGACCTCGAGGGGGCCGTCTACGGGGTCGCGCTGAGCCGCTGCGCCGAGGCGCTGGGCGTGGACCCGCAGGTGCTCGACCCCAGCTGGGGTCGCGGCTGAGCCCGGACCGGGCGGTCCGCGCCGGGCACCGCGCCCGGTGGACGGGCGCCGTGCGTCAGGCGCGGGCGCGGCGCAGGCGGCGACGCTCGCGCTCGGAGAGCCCGCCCCAGATGCCGAAGCGCTCGTCGTTCGCCATGGCGTACTCCAGGCACGCGTCCTTGACGGTGCAGGCCTCGCACACGCGCTTGGCGTCCCGCGTGGAGCCGCCCTTCTCCGGGAAGAACGCCTCGGGGTCCGTCTGCGCGCACAGGGCGTCCGCCTGCCAGGCCAGCTCGCCCTCGACGGGCTCGGTGGTCACGCCCGGGATCGCGGCCCAGTCCTGGGAGACGGGCACGGCCTCGACCGGACGCTCGTCGCCGGGGAAGAGGGCGGTGACGGTGGCGGCCGGGGTGCCGGTCTCGTCGTCGAGGTCGTGGGCGGTGAGGAAGGCGGTCGCCTGGTCCTCGAGGCTCGCGCCCGGGACGCCGGCCTGCGGGTCGGCGGGGTCGAGGAACCAGTCGCTGGGGACGCTCCGCGGACGAGGCGCCGGCGCCTGCGCGGGATCGGCGCGGTGCGCGTCCTCGACTCGCGGGGTCTGCTCCATGTGTGACGCCTCTTCCCGGGATCGACGTGGCGGTGTGGGCCGGGTGATCGTGCGGTCCGCGCGGGTGCCGGGCAAGCCGGCGGGCCCCTCCTGCCGGGACCGTTGGCCCGGGTTCATTACATCGGTGTGATTCATGCCGAGTCAAACCGAACGGGTGCCACACTGGGCCCATGGTCTCCCTCTCCGCACCCCGGTCCATCGGCCCCCTCGTGCTCCGCCTCGCCTCCTCCCCGCGGCCCGCGCTCGTCCAGGAGCCGGGGGCCCCGGACGAACCCGGCGCGGTGGACCAGCGCATCGAGCTCTCGGGCCGCGTGACCGTGAACTGGGCCGCCAAGTTCGCGGGCCTGCTCGGCGCCGAGGGCATCGGCGCGGGCGACGCCGTCGCCCTGGACCTGCCCGTCCACTGGCTCTCCCACGCCCTCGCCCTCGGCGTGCTCTGCGCCGAGGCCGAGCCCGCCCTCGAGGGTGACTCCCCCGCCGCCGTCCTCACGGACCGGCCCGAGGCGTGGCCGGACCCGTCCGCGGCCGTGTTCGCCGTGGCCCTGCCGCGCGGCCTCGAGCCCGAGTTCGACGGCCCGGCCGCCGACCCGGCCGTCGTGGACGTGGCCGCCGAGATCCGCGCCCAGCCGGATGCCCTGCCCGGCCCCGTGGACCACGTGCGGCCCGCGTCGATCCCGGCCGGGGCCGACGTCGCCCCGGACGACGACGGCCCGCGCCCCCGCCTGACGTGGGCGGGAGTGCGGGCCGCGCTGGAGGCGTGGGACGCGGGCCGGGCGGTGACCGTGCGCCCCTGACGGGGCGGTGGGGTCAGGCGGGGACGCTCAGACCCCGGCGTCGGGGGCGCGGTGCCGGGCCGGACCGTCGGCCCGATGCCCGCGCTCGGCGGGCCGGCCCCGGGCCTCGTGCCGGCCGTGCGGAGGCAGCTGGTCCTCGCGCAGCACGGGCATCTGGCCGGTGATGATCGCGAGGTCGTTGGCGAAGCCGGGCTCCACGTCCAGCTTCTCCTTGAACACCCAGAACCGGTAGGCGAAGTAGCGGAACACGGTGCCGAAGAACAGGCCGATCACGTTGCCGGCGATGAACAGGCCGGTCGGGTCGGTCACGCCCAGCAGGTACTGCGCGATCGCCACGCAGCCGGCCTGGATGCCCAGCCCGATCGCGTTCATGATCAGGAACATCACGAGCTCGCGCGTCTTGTTCGAGGAGCGCTTGTCCCGGAACGTCCAGTAGCGGTTGGCGACCCAGCTGAACAGGGTGGCGACGACGCCGCCCACGATCTTGGCCTTGACGTTGGACCCCTCGAGCGGGCCGGTCATCATCCACCAGAAGACGAGCGAGTCCACCACGAACGCGGCCGCACCGACGGTGCCGAACTTGGCCACCTCCCGCCACAGCAGGGAGGCCATCCCGGTCAGGCGGCCCCAGAGATCGGACAGCATGGGCGTGGACTCCTCGGTTCGGGACGGGGGTGTGCACGCGGGCCGGACCCGCGCAGGGCTGGGGAACACTGTAGCCGCGCCCCCGGCGCGCGACCTCCTCGGATCCGGCGTCGGCCGCCCCTCCGTGACGGAGTTCTCAGCCGGTCCGACTACCCTGTGCGGGTGACTTCCCCTCGACTCGGTGTGATCGGTGGCGGGCAGCTGGCCCGCATGATGGCGGGCGCGGCCGCGGAGCTCGGCGTGCCCTTCCGCGTGCTCGCGGAGGCCCCGGACGCGTCAGCGGCCCAGGTCGCCCCCCACGTGGTCGGCGACCACGCGGACCTGGCGGACCTGCGCGCGTTCGCGGCCACGGTGGACGTGGTCACCTTCGACCACGAGCACGTGCCCACCGAGCACCTGCGGGCCCTGCAGGAGGCCGGCGTCGCCGTGCGCCCCGGCCCCGAGGCGCTGCAGCACGCCCAGGACAAGCTGGTCATGCGCGCCGCCGTCGAGCGGCTGGGCCTGCCGAACCCGGCGTGGGCGCCGGTCGACGACCTCGAGGCCGTCCTCGCCTTCGGCGACGAGCACGGCTGGCCCATGATCCTCAAGACCGCCCGCGGCGGCTACGACGGCAAGGGCGTGCTCAAGCTCGACGACGCCGACGACGCCCGCACCTCCGCCGCGGACGGCACCCTGGCCGCGTGGCTCGGCGCCGGCATCGCCCCGCTGCTGGCCGAGGCCCTCGTCCCCTTCTCCCGTGAGCTCTCCGCGCAGGTGGCGCGCACCCCCTCCGGTGAGGTGGCCGTCTACCCCGTCGTCGACTCGGTCCAGGTGGCCGGCGTGTGCGACCTCGTGGTCGCCCCGGCCCAGGACCTCGACCCGGCCGTCGCCGCGGCCGCGACCGCCGCGGCCGTCCGCCTCGCCGAGGAGCTGGACGTCACCGGCATGCTCGCGGTCGAGCTGTTCGAGACGCCGGGGGTCGGCCCGGGCTTCCAGGTGAACGAGCTGGCCATGCGCCCCCACAACTCCGGCCACTGGTCCATGGACGGCGCCGTCACCGGCCAGTTCGAGCAGCACGTCCGCGCCGTGCTCGACCTGCCGCTGGGCGAGACGGCCCCCCGCGGGGCCGGCGTCGTGATGAAGAACGTCCTCGGCGGCGCCCGCGAGGACCTGCACGCCGGCAGCGTCGCGGCCCTCGCCGCCCACCCGCAGGCCAAGGTCCACCTCTACGGCAAGGACGTGCGCCCGGGCCGCAAGGTCGGTCACGTCAACGTCGTCGCGGACCACGGCCTCAGCCTCGAGGAGGCCGTGCGGACCGCCGAGTCCGCCGCCGCACTGCTGCGCGACGACGCCCCCACCACCGGCACCGAGACGGAGGCCCGCCCATGACCGCCACGCCCCAGTCCCCCGCCCAGCCCCTGCAGGACGACGCCCCGGTCGTCTCCGTCGTGATGGGCTCCGACTCCGACTGGCCCGTGATGAGCGCGGCCGCCGAGGCCCTGCGCGAGCTCGACGTGCCCGTCGAGGTCGGCGTGGTCTCCGCGCACCGCATGCCCCACGAGATGGTGGAGTTCGGCGCCCGCGCGCACGAGCGCGGCATCCGCGTGATCGTGGCCGGCGCGGGCGGCGCGGCGCACTTGCCCGGGATGCTCGCCGCCGTCACCCCCCTGCCCGTGATCGGCGTGCCCGTGAAGCTCAAGAGCCTGGACGGGATGGACTCCCTGCTCTCGATCGTCCAGATGCCCGCCGGCGTGCCGGTGGCCACCGTCTCCATCGACGGCGCCCGCAACGCCGGCCTGCTGGCCGCCCGCATCCTCGCCTCGGCCGACACCGCGGAGGGCGACCGCCTGCGCGCCGCCCTCGCCGAGCACGCCGACGAGCTCAACGCCCAGGCCCGGGCCAAGGGGGCCCGCCTGCGCGAGCGGATGGCCGCCGACCGCTGATGTCGCCCGCCACCGGATCCGTGCCCGCCGGTCACGCGCAGCCCGACCCGCTCCGAGATCCACGCGTCGCCTCCCCCACCGAGCGCACCCGCCGGGCGCTGATCCTCACCGCCCTGACCCTGCTGGTCCCCGGCGGCGCCCAGCTCGTGGCCGGCAGCCGCCGGCTCGGCCGCGTGGCGCTGCGGGTCACCGTCACCGTGTGGGCCGTGCTGATCCTCGGGCTGCTGTGGTGGCTGGTCTCCCGCGCGAGCCTGATCTCGCTCATGGCCCGGGACGGCGTGCTGCTCGGGCTGGCGGTGGTCCTGGCGGCGCTGGCGGTGGGCTGGGCGGTGCTGTGGGTGGACACGTTCCGGCTGATCCGGCCGCACCTGCTCGCCCCCGGCGCGCGGAAGATCACGGCGGCGGTCACCGCGCTCGCGCTCGTGCTCACCAGCGGCGCCCTGCTCTACGGCGGCTGGGCGGCGAACACGAGCCGCGGGGCGCTCGGCGAGGTCTTCCAGGAGGGGCCGGCCGTCCCGGAGGCCGAGGGCCGCTACAACATCCTGGTCCTGGGCGCGGACGCCGGCGAGGGCCGCCAGGGGCTGCGCCCGGACTCCATGCACGTGGTCTCCGTGGACGCCCGCACCGGCGCCATCGTGATGTTCTCCCTGCCCCGCAATCTCCAGAACGCGCCGTTCGTCGAGGGCTCCCCGCTGTGGGACGTGTACCCCAACGGCTTCGACTGCGGCGACGAGTGCATCCTCAACGCCCTCTACACGGACGTGGAGGAGCATCACGCAGACCTCTACCCGGACGCCGAACACCCCGGCGCCGAGGCCATGAAGGACGCCGCCGGCGGCATCCTCGGCCTGGACGTCTCCGGCTACGCCCTCATGGACATGGGCGGCTTCGCCCAGCTGATCGACGCCATGGGCGGGGTGGACGTCGTCAGCGGCGGCTACGTGGTGCACCGCGGCGTCCGGCCCGACGGCGCCTGGGGCAACATCTGGTGGGAGCCGGGCACCCACCACTTCAACGGCGACGACGCGCTCGCCTTCGCCCGCTCCCGGCACTGGTCCACCGACTACGCCCGCATCCGCCGGCAGCAGTGCATGCAGGCGGCGATGCTGGAGCAGTTCAGCCCCGCCACCGTGCTCACCCGCTTCGAGGGGATCCTCGCGGCGGGCCAGCAGATCGTGACCACCGACCTGCCGCAGTCCCAGCTCGGCACGTTCGCGGACCTCGCCGAGCGCTCGCGCGGCCAGAAGATGCGGCGGCTGACCATCGGCCCGCCCGACTTCGGCGACACGGGCACCCACTTCACCACCTACCCCGACTACGACCTCGTCCACCGCCGCGTGGACGAGATGCTGGCCGCCGAGTCCCCGACCGCCGGATCGGAGCCGACCGGGGTCTCGACGACGCCGCTGCTCACCGTGCTGGCCGTCGTCGCGCAGGAGACGCAGGCCCCCGACGTCGACGAGGACGACCCGGCCACGTGGCCGGCCCCGCCGACCCGCACCGACGGCGAGCCCTTCACCGCCGAGGACCTGATGACGGCCGAGGACCTGGGCCAGGAGGACGTGCTGAACCACGCGTCCTCGACCAACGGGCTGTGCATCCCCGCCCCGTGAGGCGCGGCGCGCGGGCCGACGGGCTGACCTAGGCTGGGCGCATGCACGTCCTGAAGCCCGTGATCCGTGACTACGCCTGGGGCTCCCCCACGCTCCTCGCCGACCTGCAGGGACGCGAGCCCACCGGCCGCCCCGAGGCCGAGCTGTGGCTGGGCGACCATCCGGGCGCCCCGTGCGTCGCCGTCGTGGCGGACGGCGCCCACGTCGGCCTGGACGAGGTGGTGGCCGGGGACCCCGAGCACTGCCTCGGGCCCGCCGCACCGGAGGGCCGTCTGCCCTTCCTCATGAAGCTGCTCGCCGCGGGCGCCCCGCTGTCCATCCAGGCGCACCCCACCCTGGAGCAGGCCCGCGCGGGCTTCGCCGCGGAGGAGGCCGCCGGCGTGCCGGTCGACGCCCCGGAGCGCAACTACAAGGACGCGAACCACAAGCCGGAGATGCTGCTCGCGCTGACCCCCTTCTCGGCGATGTGCGGCTTCCGCTCCCCCGAGGTCTCCTCGGACAGCTTCGAGGCCCTGGCCCGTGCCCTCACGGAGCGGGCGGACGGGGACACGTCCGCCGTCGCCATCGCCGCCGCCCGGATCAGCCAGACCCTCGCCGCCGGCGACCTCGAGGACGCGTTCACCTCGATCCTCGACCCCGACTCCGTGTGGGGCTCCCCCGGCGCCGTCGCGCAGGTCGTGGACGTGCTGCGGGCCGCGCCGGACCTGGCCGAGCGCGACCCCTCGCTGGCCACGGCCCTCGAGGTCGCCCAGCACCACCCGGACGACCCCGGCGTGGTGGTGGCCATCCTGCTCAACCGCGTGGACCTGGCCCCGGGTCAGGCCATCCATCTGCCCGCCGGCAACGTGCACGCGTACCTGCACGGGCTGGGCGTGGAGGTCATGGCCGCCTCGGACAACGTGCTGCGCGGCGGGCTCACCCCGAAGCACGTGGACGTGCCCGAGCTGCGCCGCGTGGTCACCTTCGAGGCGCTGCCGGTGCCCTCCACCGAGCCCGAGCGCGTGGCCGACTCCGTGGTGGCCTTCCGCCCGCCGTTCGAGGAGTTCGAGCTGCTCCAGGCCACCCTCGAGGACGACGCTGTCCACGGGCTCGACGTGCACGGGCCCGGGATCGCGGTGGTCACCCGCGGCACGGCGAGCCTGGCCCTGGCAGGCCAGGAGATCGAGCTGGGCCCGGGCGAGGCCGTGTTCCTGCCCGCCGCGGAGACGGCGTCCGGCCCGCTGGCCGTCCGCGCCGCGGCCGGCGCCCCGGCGACGGTGCACGTGGCCGGCCTGCCGCGGGGCTGAGCCCGGCAGACCGGCCCGCGGGCTCAGCGGGCGTCGCGGTCCCCCAGCCACTTGGACCACTTCTTCACGTCGTGCTCGGCGTCCACGGTGCGGACCGTGCCGGACGACGAGCGCATCACGATGGACTGCGTGTGCACGCGGCCGTCGGCGAAGCGCACACCACGCAGCAGGTCGCCGTCGGTGATGCCGGTGGCCGCGAAGTAGCAGTGGTCGGAGGTGACCAGCTCGTTCGTGGTCAGCACCGCGTCGAGGTCGAGGCCGGCGTCGAGGGCCTTCTGCTTCTCGGCGTCGTCGGTGGGGGCCAGGCGACCCTGGATGATGCCGCCGGTGGCCTTGATCGCGCACGCGGTGACGATGCCCTCGGGGGTGCCGCCGATGCCCATCATCATGTCCACGCCGGTGCCCGGGCGGGCGGCGGCGATGGCGCCGGCGACGTCGCCGTCCAGGATGAACTTCACGCGGGCGCCGGCCTGGCGGATCTCCTTGACCAGGCCCTCGTGGCGGGGACGGTCCAGCACGCACACGGTCACCTGGGAGACGGGCTTGTCCAGGGCCTTGGCCACGAGGTTCACGTTCTGCTTCACCGGCAGGCGCATATCCACGAAGTCGGCGGCCTCGGGGCCCACCACGAGCTTGTCCATGTAGAACACGGCCGACGGGTCGAACATGGTGCCGCGCTCGGCCACCGCGAAGACGGAGAGCGCGTTGTTGTAGCCCATGGCGGTCAGGCGGGTGCCGTCGATCGGGTCCACGGCCACGTCCACGGCGGCGCCGGAGCCGTCGCCGACCTGCTCGCCGTTGAACAGCATGGGGGCCTCGTCCTTCTCGCCCTCGCCGATCACCACGGTGCCGTCCATGGCCACGGTGTCCATGAACGCGCGCATCGCGTCCACCGCGGCGCCGTCCGCCTTGTTCTTGTCCCCGTAGCCCACCCAGGGGCTCGCGGCGATGGCCGCCGCCTCGGTCACCCGCACCAACTCCATGGCCAGGTTGCGGTCCGGGACGTGATTCTCGTAGCCGGTCTTCTCCGAGGACGCGCTGGTCATCGCTGCTCCGATCCTTGCTCGCGGCGCTCCGTCCGCACGGGACGGGGCGTGAGGGCGGCTCTGCCCCGGTCCTCATCCTACGGGGGTGGCCTCCCACGGGTGGCACAATGCTGACCGTGAGCTCCGCCGACCCCCACGCCCCCGCCCCCCGTCCCGTCCTGACCGCCACGCAGGCGCAGCGGGCCCGGCAGCCGTGGATGGCCATGGTGCTCTCCCTGGCGGCTCTGCTGGCGATCGTGGCCGTGGTCCTCCTGCTCAACCCGGAGCCGCCGCAGCGGCCCCGTGAGGACCGCGTCGACGTCGCCGCCGAGGCCGCCACGATCCCCCACGACGACGGCGACCTGCCGGCCCTGGCGCCCGAGGTACCGGAGTCCTGGTACGCCAACTACGCCCGCCTGCAGAAGCTGGACGGCGTCTCCACGTGGGACGTCGGCTGGGTGGTCACGGACACGGTGTTCGCGGGCCTGCAGCAGGCCGAGGACGTCGACCCCACCTGGGTGAGCCTGCGGGTGGACCAGGTCCCGACGTCGGAGACGATCGAGATCGACGGGATCGCGTGGGACCTCCACGCCGATCCGAAGAAACCGGAGCGACGGCTCGTGGCGGAGGTGGACGGCAGCACCGTGGTGCTGACCACCACCGGCGACCGCGCCGTCCTCGAAGACCTGGCGCACGGCGTCGCGAAGGAGACCCGATGACCCCCCACACCCGCCCCGAGACGACGCCGGCCCCCGACGTCGTCGTCCCCACCTCCGACCTGACCCCCGCCGAGGCGTGGGAGGTCCTCGTCGAGGGCAACCGCCGCTTCGTGGCGGGCGAGCCGAGCCACCCGAACCAGAACGCCGAGCGCCGCAGCGGGCTGACGGCCGGCCAGGCCCCGGTCGCCGTGATCTTCGGCTGCGCCGACTCGCGCCTGGCGGCCGAGATCATCTTCGACCTGGGCCTCGGCGACGTGTTCGTGGTGCGCACGGCCGGCCACGTGATCGACGACGCCGTGCTGGGCTCCATCGAGTACGGCGTGGACGTGCTGGAGATCCCGCTCGTCATCGTCCTGGGCCACAACTCGTGCGGCGCCGTCACGGCGACGGTCGAGTCCTACATCTCCGGCACCATGCCGCGCGGCTTCGTGCGCCCCCTCGTGGAGCGCATCATCCCGTCCGTGCTGGCCGGGCGTCGCCGCGGGCTGGAGGAGGTCGACGAGTTCGTGGCCGAGCACGTGGACCAGACCTGCGACCACCTCCTGGAGACCTCGCAGTCCGTCCGCGCGGCCGTCGAGTCCGGGCGCACCGCCGTCGTCGGGCTCACCTACTCGCTGTCCGAGGGCACCGCGCGACCGGGCCGCGTGCACGGCGACCTGGCGGTCTGACGACGTCGGGCGTCCGGTGCGGCACCGGGCGCCCACGCCGTCCTAGGATGTGACCATGACCGCAGAGAACACCGATCAGCAGTTCCGCATCGAGCACGACACCATGGGCGAGGTGAAGGTGCCGGTGAACGCGCTCTACCGTGCACAGACCCAGCGCGCCGTGGAGAACTTCCCGATCTCCGGCAAGGGCCTCGAGCCCGCCCACATCCACGCCCTCGCGCAGGTCAAGAAGGCCGCGGCCAAGGCGAACGCCGAGCTGGGCATCATCTCGCAGGAGCGCGCGGACGCCATCGTCGCCGCCGCGGACCAGGTCATCGCCGGCGACCACGACGACCAGTACCCGATCGACGTGTTCCAGACCGGCTCCGGCACCTCCTCCAACATGAACACCAACGAGGTGCTCGCCACCCTCGCCACCCGCGCACTGAAGGAGGCCGGCTCCGAGGACGAGGTGCACCCCAACGACCACGTCAACGCCTCCCAGTCCTCGAACGACGTGTTCCCGACCTCCGTGCACGTGGCCGTCACCGCCGCCCTCGTGAACGACCTCGTCCCGGCGCTGGACCACCTGGCCGTCTCCCTCGAGAAGAAGGCGGAGGCCTTCGCCGGCGTCGTGAAGTCCGGCCGCACCCACCTCATGGACGCCACTCCGGTGACCCTGGGCCAGGAGTTCGGCGGCTACGCCGCGCAGGTCCGCTACGGCATCGAGCGCATCCAGTCCGCGCTGCCGCGCGTGGCCGAGGTCCCGCTCGGCGGCACCGCCGTGGGCACCGGCATCAACACCCCGAAGGGCTTCTCCGCCCGCGTGATCGAGCTGCTCGCCGAGGAGACCGGTCTGCCGCTGACCGAGGCCCGCAACCACTTCGAGGCCCAGGCCAACCGTGACGGCCTCGTGGAGGCCTCCGGCCAGCTGCGGAACATCGCGTTCTCGCTCATGAAGATCAACAACGACCTGCGCTGGATGGGCTCCGGCCCGAACACCGGCCTCGGCGAGATCGCCATCCCGGACCTGCAGCCGGGCTCCTCGATCATGCCGGGCAAGGTCAACCCCGTGATCTGCGAGGCCGCGATCATGGTGTGCGCCCAGGTGATCGGCAACGACACCACCGTCGCCCTGTCCTCCACCAACGGCGCGTTCGAGCTCAACGTGGGCATCCCCGTGATGGCCGCCAACCTGCTCGAGTCCATCCGCCTGCTGGCCAACACGACGCGCGTCATGGCGGACAAGATGATCGACGGCATCGAGGCCAACGAGGAGCGCTGCGCCTTCCTCGCCGGCGCCTCGCCGTCCATCGTGACCCCGCTGAACAAGGTGATCGGCTACGAGGCCGCCGCCAAGATCGCCAAGCACGCCGTCGCGAACAAGATGACCGTGCGCGAGGCCGTCGTGGACCTCGGCTACGTCGAGCGCGGCGAGATCACCGAGGAGCAGCTGGACAAGGCCCTGGACACCATGTCCATGACCCACCCGGAGTGATCCGGCGGATTCGGTGAGCGGCGCGACGCCGCCTCCCGGGCCACGACGCCGAGCGGCCGTCCTCCCGTGCGGAGGGCGGCCGCTCGTCGTTCACGCCAGCACCAGCACTCCGGCGGCCGCCGCCACCATCGCCGGCCCGAACGGCAGCGCCGTTCGCCCCGTCGCCCGGCCCGCGAGGACCAGCAGCCCCGCCACGACGCCGCCGAGCAGGATCGCGCCCACCCCGGCGGCGAGCACCGCCGTCGGACCGAGCACCCCCGTGTACACGCCCAGGCCGCCGGCGAGCTTCACGTCCCCCATCCCGAGGCCGCCGCGGCTGAGCACGTGCAGCGCGAGCATCGCCACGGTGTAGCCGAGACCGCCCAGCAGGCTGCAGAGGGCCAGGTCACCCCGGCCCGCCAGCAGCGCTCCCCCGGTCATCATCGCCAACCCGCCCAGCGCCAGCCGCAGCGTCCATCGGTTCGACAGCCGATGCTCCCGCAGGTCCGTGCGCACGAGCACGCCCGAGCACACCGCGAACCACGCCAGCCCCAGGGTCCACAGCACCGCCGTCGCCGGCGCGCCGTGCGTCCACGCCCATCCCACTCCGCTCATGCGCCCAGCCTAGGCCGGGCGGCGCACCCGCCGGGCCGCCGTCCACAGGCGATCAGGCCACCTCGCGTTCACGGTCCGGCCACCCGGTGTTCTGCCGACAGCGCAACCGGGGCCGCCCATTGCGACGACCCCGGGCACGGGTCTACTCTGAAGTCACGAGCTTCCAGCCGTCTCATGGACGTACGGGGCTCACACAGACCCCATGGCCTCAATCCCGTTTCAAAGGGGCCATGGTGGCGGGCTTCCTCGGTCCCCCATCCCCCCTCCGCGGGGCCGAGCACCCCCGCCGGGGGCCGCTGCTTCGGCAGCGGCCCCTTTTTCATGCCCGGCTCAGGCTCGGCCCTCCTCCAGCAGGTCCGTGACCAGCGCGGCGATCGGCGAGCGCTCGGAACGGGTCAGCGTCACGTGTCCGAACAGCGGGTGGCCCTTGAGGCGCTCCACCACGGCCGCGATGCCGTCGTGCCGGCCCACGCGCAGGTTGTCCCGCTGGGCGACGTCGTGGGTCAGCACCACCTTCGAGTTGCGGCCCATCCGGCTCAGAACCGTGAGCAGCACGTTCCGCTCGAGCGACTGCGCCTCGTCCACGATCACCCACGCATCGTGCAGCGAGCGGCCGCGGATGTGCGTCAGCGGCAGGATCTCCAGCATCCCGCGGTCCACCACCTCGTCCACCACGGACGGGGAGACGAGCGCGCCCAGGGTGTCGAACACGGCCTGCGCCCACGGGCCCATCTTGTCGCCCTCGGAGCCGGGCAGGTAGCCCAGGTCCTGGCCGCCGACGGCGTACAGCGGGCGGAACACGACCACCCTGCGGTGCTCGCGGCGCTCCATCACGGCGTCGAGGCCCGCGCACAGCGCCAGCGCGGACTTGCCGGTGCCCGCGCGGCCGCCGAGGGAGACGATGCCCACGCTCGGATCCGTCAGCAGCTCGATGGCCAGCCGCTGCTCTGCGGAGCGGCCGTGCAGGCCGAACACGTCGCGGTCCCCGCGCACCAGGCAGGCTCGGCCGCCCTCGCCGACCCGGGCCAGAGCGGAGCCCCGGGGCGCGGTGAGCACCAGCCCCGTGTTGACCGGCAGGCGGTCCGCCTCGGCCGGGGCCTCCTCCGGCCCGGTCTCGACGCCCGTGCCGGTCAGGGTCCCCAGCGGGACGCCGGCCAGGTCGACCGCGCCGTCGTCGTAGAGGGCGTCCAGCCGCTCCTGCGCCACGCTGAGGGAGACGGTGCCGCGCCAGCCCGAGTCACGCACGAGCTCGTGGCGGTACTCGTCCGCGGCGAGGCCCATGGCCGCCGCCTTCACGCGCATCGGCAGGTCCTTGGACACGACCGTGACCGTGGCGCCCTCGTCCGCGAGCGCCTTCGCGACGGCGAGGATGCGGGAGTCGTTGTCCGTGCCGCGGATGCCCAGGGGCAGCACGTCCACGGATACGTGGTTCAGTTCGATCCGCAGCGTGCCGCCCTCGGGGGTGATCGGCACGGGCTGGTCCAGCGCGCCGTGGCCGCCGCGCAGGTCGTCGAGCAGGCGCAGGGCCGTGCGCGCGTAGTAGCCGAGGTCGGGGTCGGCGCGCTTGGCCTCGAGCTCCGAGACCACCACGAGCGGCAGGACCACCTCGTGCTCGGCGAAGTGCAGCAGGGCGCGCGGGTCCGAGAGCAGCACGGACGTGTCCACCACGTAGGTCCGCAGGCCGGTCGCCTCCGCCGGCCCCGCCTCGGCGCGCGCCTGGCCCGGCCGGCTCGGCGGCTCCTGCCGGGTCTGCGCGTGCTCCACGAGCTCTGCCACCATGTCTGCCTCCTGTGCCGGTGAACCATGTGGGCGGGGGTCCGCCCACGGGCCACGCTAGGAAGCGGCGTCGTCCGCCGGGGCCCGGCACGGTGAACCCGGGATGAAGTCGCGGTGACGGTCCGTCCGGGCCCCGCCACGGTCCCCGAGGGCCAGTGCTCTCTACACTGGAGACGCGCCGCCGACGTCCCGACGGCCGCCCGCTCCCCGTCCCCAGGAGGGCCCTTGAGCATGCACCGCCCGTCCCCCGGCCTGCCCGATCTGCCGGGCGGCCCGGCCCCCGCCCCGACCCTGGCCGAGCGCGCCGGCGGCCGCCTGCTGGGCGCCGTCGCGCCCACCGCCGTGCTGATCGCGGCCATGTGGGTCGCGCAGTTCGTGCTGATCTTCCTCGGCCGGGTGATCATCCCCGGCGTGGGGCTGATCCCGCGACGCCTCGAGGGCCTGGACGGGGTCCTGTTCTCCCCCGTGCTGCACGCCGGCTGGGCCCACTTGATCGGCAACACGACGGCGCTGGTCGTCCTCGGTCCGCTGGCCGCCCTGGTCTCGCGCCGGCCGGTGGCCCTGCTCGTCTGCGCCTGGCTGGGCTCGGGCCTGCTGACCTGGGTGATCGGCACCCCGGGCGTGCACATCGGCGCCTCCGGGATCGTGTACGCGCTGATCGCGTTCCTGATCGTCTACGGGGTCGCGGTGCGGCGGATCGGGGCGGTCGTCGTCTCCGTGCTCGTCGCGCTCACGCACCTGGGCTCGAGCCTGATCGGCCTGCTGCCGGCACCCGGCATCTCGTGGACCGGCCACCTGGCCGGGGCCGTCGTCGGGGTGCTGCTGGGCCTGTGGTGGGGCCGCGCCGACCGTCAGGTGCCGAACCGGCGCTGACGGCTGCCGTAGTCGCGCAGGGCGCGCAGGAAGTCGACCTTGCGGAACGCGGGCCACATGGCCTCGCAGAAGTAGAACTCCGAGTACGCGGACTGCCAGAGCAGGAACCCGGAGAGCCGCTGCTCCCCGGACGTGCGGATGACCAGGTCCGGGTCCGGCTGGCCGCGCGTGTAGAGCCGGTCCGCGATCTGCTCGACGGTGACGGACTCGGCCACCTCCGCCGCGCTGTGGCCCAGGGCGTGCTCGTCCCGCAGCAGCTCGCGCACGGCGTCGAGGATCTCCTGGCGGCCCCCGTAGCCCACGGCGACGTTCACGTGCACGCCGTCGTGGCCCTTGGTCTGCTCGGCGACCTCGGCGAGCCGTCGCGCCATGGGCTCGGGGAGCAGGTCCACCGCGCCGACCGGCTGCACGCACACGGGGGCACGGCCCTCGGCCGGCTGGGCGAGGCGCTCCGCCGTCGTCTGGATGATCTCCAGGAGCGGGGCGAGCTCCTCCGCCGGGCGCCGCAGGTTCTCGGTGGAGAGCATGTAGAGCGTGACCACGGGGATGCCGGCCTCGTCGCACCAGCCGATGAAGTCGAGGATGCGCTCGGCGCCGGCCTGGTGACCCTGCTGCGTGGACGCCCCGAACGCGCGGGCCCAGCGACGGTTGCCGTCCACCAGCACGCCGATGTGCCGAGGCAGCCGCTCCGGGTCCAGGCCGCGCGTCAGCCGCCGCTCGTACAGGCGGTAGAAGGCCTCGGGTCGACCCACGGCGCGCTCCCCTCTCGGACGGTCCTGCGAGCCTCCAGGATACGCGCGCGGCACACAGCGACCATCCCGTGCCCCGGCCCCGGGCCGACCGACGACAATGGAGGCATGGACCCTGTGACACCCCTCCGCGAGACCGACGCCGCCCGTCGCCTGCGCTGGCGCATCGAGCGCATCCGCGACCCCGACCATCCGCTGTACAAGCCCCGACTGCGCGGTTGGATCCACGCGGTCATGGCGCCGCTGACGCTGGCGGCCGGCATCGTGCTCATCGTGCTCGCGCCGACCGCGACGCTGCGGTGGGCCAGCGCGGTCTACGCCGTGACGGGCCTGCTGCTGTTCGCGGTCTCGGCGACGTACCACCTGGTGCAGTGGAACGAGGTGGTCTCCCGTGTCCTCAAGCGGTTGGACCACACGAACATCATGCTGGTCATCGCCGGCACCTACACGCCGCTCTCCCTGGCCCTGCTGGCTCCGGACCGGGCGCGCGTGCTGCTCACCCTGGTGTGGGTGGGGGCCGTGGCCGGCGTCGCGTTCCGGGTGCTGTGGACGGACGCGCCGCGCTGGCTCTACACGCCGGTGTACGTGGCCCTCGGGCTGGCGGCGCTGCTCTACCTGGGCGACTTCTTCGCCGCGGATGCGGCGGCGGGGTGGCTGATCGTGGCCGGCGGCGTCGCGTACATCACGGGCGCGGTCTGCTACGCGCTGCAGGCCCCCACGATCCACCGCGAGTGGTTCGGCTTCCACGAGCTGTTCCACGCCTTCACGGTGGCCGGCTTCGTGTGCCACGCCGTCGCCATCTACCGGGCGGTGCTCGTCGTCGCCTGAGCGTGTCGGGGACGGGAGTCTGCGCCCCGCCGGGCAGCGCCGAGGCCCGCAGACGCGCCGCTACGTCCATGCCGTAGCGGCGCGTCTGCGGGCCTCAAGGGTTCGGGCGTGGAGTCTCCGGCGTCGAGTCTCGGGCGTGCACGGGCCCGACGACGGTCAGTCGCGTCCGGTGTCCGGGGCCTGGGGCTCCGGGGCCGGCTCCTGGAGGTACCCGGGGTACTTCTCCTGCAGGCGGCGCAGCCGGTCCTCGGAGTCCGCGTCCAGGTGCTCGCCGCCCGCGCGGACCTCGTCCGGCAGGTGCTGCTGATGGCGCTCCACGAGCATGGCCTCGGCCTCCGGGGAACGCTGCTGGACGCGGCGCACCGAGCGGACCATGACGCGGAGGACGATGATCGCCATGACCACCATGAGCGCGGTGAACAGGAACCCCTCGATGCCGGGGGTGACCTCCGCCTCCTCGAGCCCGGGGCGCAGCGTCGGCTCCGGGACGGCGGGCACCGGCGCGGGGCTCGCGGCCGCGAGCGCGGTGAGGACGAGGGGAAGGCCAGACAGGGGTGTCACGCCGCCCCACTCTACCGGCCCCGGCCGCACGGCCCGAGCCGGGGCGACTCAGCGCAGGCCGGCGAAGAGGTCGTGCTCCGGCAGCTCGGAGGGCACGCGCGAGTCGATCAGCGCGAAGTCCTCCCACGGCCAGGCGCGCCGCTGCAGGTCGTGGGGGGCGTCGAAGAACATGCCGTCGGGGTCGATCTGCGTGCGGTGCGCCCGCAGGGCGGCGTCGCGCTCGTCGAGGAAGCCGGTGACGTCCACCTGCGTGGTGACGTCGTGGTCCGCGGTGACCCACGGCGGGATGACCTCCGGGTCGGGCACGTCCTCCCCGGCTTCACGGCGGCGCAGCACCTCGCGCATCGCGTCCATCGCGTCGAACATCATCAGGCGTCGGGCGAACGGCACGTCCTCGCCGTCGGCCTCGGCCACCGCGGCCATCGTGCGGAACTTCCGCGGGTTGAACCCGCAGTCGTAGTAGACCTTCGAGACCTCCCACGCGGGCCCGGCCTCGGGGTACTCGTCCGCGAGGCCGGCGGCCCGGTAGGCCTCCATCGTCACGGCGTGGGCCTGCAGGTGGTCCGGGTGCGGGTAGCCGCCGACCTCGTCGTAGGAGATGAGCACGTGCGGGCGGAACCGGCGCACGAGCGAGATCAGCGGGGTCGCCGCATCCTGGAGCGGGACCTCGGCGAAGCAGTTCGCCGGGAGGGCGGGCAGCGGATCCCCCTCGGGCAGGCCCGAGTCGAGGAAGCCGAGCCAGGCGTGCCGGATGCCGAGGATGCGCGCGGCCTCCGCCATCTCCTCGCGGCGCACGGCCGCGATGTCCCGGTCGGCCCGGGTGGTGTCCCCGAACGACGGGTTGAGCAGGGTGCCGGCCTCGCCGCCGGTGCACGTGACGACCATGACCTCGGCCCCGGCCGCCGCGTAGGCGGCCATGGTGCCGGCCCCCTTCGAGGACTCGTCGTCCGGGTGGGCGTGCACCGCCATGAGGCGCAGCCCGGTGGAGGGCGGCAGGGCGGTGCCTGCGGCGGGCTGGGCCTGGGGGGTCTGATCGGCCACGGGGATCGCACACTCCTGTCCGGATGGCGGGGCCGCCGCGGGGGCGACGGCGTGAGGGGGCTGGGCCGACGTCCTTATCGGCCTCCGGCGGCGGGCAGCGGCTAGGGTGGAGGGGATGTCCCACCACGCCCCCGCGGTCCGCGCGCAGGACCCCACACTAGCCAACCGGTACGGCACGGACCACACGCGTCCGGACCGTCGTCGGCTGTGGGCGGGCCTCGGCGGGCTCGGGCTGGTCGTGGCCGTGCTGCTGTCCGTGTGGATCGGCCTGAACATGTCCGTGGGCGCCATCGAGTACAAGGACGTCGGCTTCACCATCGAGGACGACGGCCACGCGACCGTCACCTTCCAGGCCTCCGTCCCGGAGGGCGTCCAGGCCGAATGCGATGTGCTCGTCACCGACTCCCACGCCGCCCCCGTCGGCTTCCGCACCGTCCGCCTGGAGACCCTGCCGGCCGACCGGCGGGACTCCCCCTCGGACGCGCAGCAGCGCTACACCGTGGACGTGCGCACCGTGGTGCGGGGCGACTCCGGCGTCGTCGAGACCTGCCGCAAGGTCTGACCCCTCCCGGAGTGCTCCGCCCTCGGCGAAGCGGCCGCCGTTGGTGTGACGCACGCCGCCCGGATAGACTCGTCGGAGCATTCCCGCCCCGCCGGTGAGTCAGGCAGGCGTCGCACGGAGCCCTCGGGTCACGCGCGTCCTCCTGATCGGCGGGGTCTTTCGCATGCGGGCGCGTCCGCCGGACGCGGATCGCGCGCCAGACCCGGTGCGCCGCGCCCCGGACTCCGCATCACCCGAGACAGAAAGGCGGAACAGAGCATGACCACCAGCCAGTCCGACGCCCCGTGGCTGACCCAGGAGGCGTACGATCGCCTCTCCAAGGAGCTCGAGTACATCTCCGGTCCCGGCCGTCAGGAGATCATCGAGCGCATCGAGGCCGCCCGCGATGAGGGCGACCTCAAGGAGAACGGCGGCTACCACGCCGCCCGCGAGGAGCAGTCGAAGAACGAGGGCCGCATCGCCGAGCTGAAGCACCTGCTCGAGACCGCCCGCGTGGGCGAGGCCGCCGAGAACGACGGCGCCGTGCACCCGGGCACCGTGGTGACCGCCGTCGTCGCAGGCGACGAGATGACCTTCCTCTTCGGCAACCGCGAGATCGCCGCGGACGACGAGTCGCTCGAGGTCTACTCCGAGCGCTCCCCGCTCGGTGAGGCCATCAACGGCGCCAAGAAGGGCGACAAGGTCTCCTACACCGCCCCGAACGGCAAGGACATCAAGGTCGAGGTCAAGGACGTCCAGCCCTACTCCGGCTGACCCTGCCCGGCTCCGACGGCGGCCGCGGTCCCCCCGAGGGGACCGCGGCCGCCGTCCGTCCCGGACCCCACCGCGCCCCCGTTGCTACTCTGGCCCCATGCTGACCGTCGAGAAGGCACACCTGCTGCTCACCCGCGAGGACGGGTGCTCCGAGAGCCCCTCCCACCACCGCGTTGCCCTCGCGGCCGCCGCGCTGGCCGACCACCGGTCCGCCGGGATCGTGACCCTCGAGGACGTCCCCGTGGACCGGGCCCGCGTGCTCGTGACCGCGGCCGGCACCACCGGCGACCCCGTCCTGGACTCCTCCCTCGGACAGGTCGACGCCCTGGCCGGCCGACCGCTCGTGGCCACCGTGGCGGCCGGCAAGCCGGACCTGCGCAAGGCCGTCGTCGCCCATCTGACCGAGACCGGCCGCCTCACCGAGCGCAAGGCCTTCCTGGCCACCCGGCACGTCCCCCGCGGCACCGAGCGCGCCGAGCTGCTCGCGCACCTGACCGCCGTCGTCCTGGACGAGGCAGAGCCCTCCGACGAGGACGTGCTCCTGCTCGGCGTGCTGCAGCACCTCAACCTGGCCCGGCGCCTGCTGCCGGGCGCCCACGAGCGCTATGACCGTCGCGAGATGGTCCGTCGCATCGAGACGCTGACGCGCGAGGACCTCCTGGTCCAGGCCGTGCGCCGCGCGGTGGGCGGGACCTGCGGCACCATCACCGCGGCCGCCGCCGGCTCCGTGGCCTGAGCCGGCCCGGTCAGGGCAGCGGGGCCGGGCTGTAGCCGGCCCCGCGCAGCGCCTCCAGGACCTGGGCGGAGTGCTCGGCGCCGCGGGTCTCCATGTCGATCGTGATGTGCACGCCGCCCATGGACAGCTCCGGGCCGACGCGGGTGTGGTCCACGCGCACCACGTTGGCGTCCGTGTCCGCGATGATCCGTGAGATCGTGGCCAGCTCGCCCGGGCGGTCCCGCAGCGGGATGCGCACGGTCATGTAGCGCCCCGCGGCCGACAGTCCGGCCTGGATGGACTTCAGCATGAGCATCGGATCGATGTTCCCGCCGGAGAGGATCACGGCGGTGGTGCCGAGCTCGAAGCCCAGGTCCGCCGTGCGGCCCGCCAGCAGGGCGGCCACCCCGACGGCGCCCGCCGGCTCCACCACGAGCTTGGAGCGCTCGAGGAGGTGGACGAGGGCCGCGGCGATCTCGTCGTCCGTGACGGTCACGACGGCGTCCACCAGCTCGGCGGCGATCCGCAGCGGCAGGGCCCCGGGCTTGCCAACGGCGATGCCGTCCGCGATGGTGGACACGCTCTCCAGCACCTGGACGCGGCCCTCCTCGAGGGAGCCGGGGAACGCGGCGGCGGTGGCCGCCTGCACCCCGATGACCCGCACCGTGCGCCCACGACGCCGGGCGGCCTCCTTGAGGGCCACGGCCGTGCCGGCGATGAGTCCCCCGCCGCCGATGCCCATGATCACGGTGTCCACGTCCGGCAGCACGTCGAGGATCTCGAGGCCGACGGTGCCCTGGCCCGCGATGACGGCCGGGTCGTCGAACGGCGGGATGAACACGGCACCGGTCTCCGTGGCCCACCGCTGCGCCTCGGCGAGGGACTCATCCACGGTGGAGCCGTGCAGGACGACCTCGGCACCGTGGTCCCGGGTGGCCTGCAGCTTGGGCAGGGCCACGCCGTGCGGCATGAAGATGCGGGCGCGGATGCCGAGCTTGGCGGCCGCGAGGGCGACGCCCTGGGCGTGGTTGCCGGCCGATGCGGCCACGACGCCGCGGCCGCGCTCCTCCTCGCTCAGCTGCGCCATCCGCACGTAGGCGCCGCGGACCTTGAACGAGCCGGCCCGCTGCAGGTTCTCGCACTTCAGGTGCACGTCCGTGCCCACGGCCCGTGAGAGCGCCCGGGAGTGCTGCAGCGGGGAGCGCTCGGCGATCCCGCGCAGCGTCTCGCGCGCCCGCTCGATCTCCTCGAGGGTGACGGGCAGCTCTGCCGGGGCCGGCGGACCGTCGGCGGGCCGCACCCACCGGGGCGACGGCGTCGGTCCGGTCCGGTCCGGGGTGTTCGTGGCCTGCGCCGCGCCCATCAGGCGTCGTCCCCGTGCCGGGTGCCCGCGTCGGCCTCGGAGGCGAGGGCGGCGTCCTCGTGCGTCGAGGGGCGGTACCGGTGGGAGCCGGCCGCCTCGTCCTCCGCGCCGCCCGGTTCGAGGGCGTGGTCCGTCCGCTCCGTGAGCTCCTCCGGCACGTCCGCGGTGAGGGCGCGGACGAAGCTGTTCACGAAGGCCAGCACCGGCACGGCGAACACGGCGCCCGCCAGCCCGAAGACGGTGGACCCGGCGGCGACGGCCAGGAACACGGCCAGCGGGTGCAGCGCGACGGCCTTGCCCATCACGAGCGGCTGCAGGACGTTCGACTCGATCTGCTGCACGAGCAGCACCACGCCCAGCATGAGCAGCGCGTTGACCAGGCCGTTGGACATCAAGGCCAGGAGCACCGCCATCGCGCCGGTCAGGGTGGCGCCGATCATCGGGATGAACGAGGCCAGGAACACGAGCACGGCCAGCGGGATGGCCAGCGGCACGCCCAGGATCAGGGCACCGATGCCGATGCCGACGGCGTCGATGAACGCCACGAAGATCTGGACCCGCACGTAGGAGCCGAGCGACTGCCAGCCCGAGCGGCCCGCGCGGCCCACGGTGGCCCGGTGCGCCTTCGGCACGAAGATCAGCAGGAAGCGCCAGATGCGGTCGCCGTCGTAGAGGAAGAAGATCAGGGAGAACAGGGCGATGAACAGGCCCGCACCGATGTTGACGGCCGTGGAGCCGAACGAGACGGCGCTGTTTATGACCGTGGCGGAGTTGTCCCGCAGCGTCTGCCACAGGCCCTCCAGCCCGGCACCGGAACGGGGGATCTCCACGCCCACGCCGGCCAGCCAGGCGATCGCGTCGTCGACGGCCTGGCCCAGCTGGTCGCCCAGTTGGGCGAAGCCCTGGACGATCTGCTGACCGGCGAGCCCCATGAGGCCCACCACGACGACGACCAGCAGCAGCACGCACAGCAGGGCGGCCGCGACGCCCGGCACCTTGATGCGCCGCATCGCCTGGAACACCGGGGCCAGCAGGGTGGCCAGCAGCGCGGCCACGAGGATCGGGATCACCACGAGGCTCACGAAGCCCAGCAGGTACACCACGACGCCGATGCCGATGACGACGGCCACCAGCCGCCAGGACCAGGCCGCGGCCACCGTCAGCCCATAGGGCACGTCCTTGTTGATCTTGGTCTGGGCCGCCAGGGTCGAGCTCACGCGCGATCCTCCTCGTGTGGGTGGTCGGGGACATGGGGGGTCAGACCCCACTGGACGCTCCAGCGGGCGTGCGGGGCGAGCCGGTGCAGGCCCTCCCCCGAGTTCAGGGCGTCCGCGGGAGCGGTGAGCGGCTCCACCGCGAGCGCCGTGTCACGGCCGGGCAGCCGGTCCGTGACGAAGACGTGGGTGTAGGCGAACGCGTGGTCGGACCACAGGGTCACGGCCCGGCCGTCCCCGGCGAGCAGAGTCTGGCGGTGCCGGCCGTCGGCGTCCGGCGTCAGGCCGGTGAGGCACACGTCCAGGGCGTCCTCGCCCACGGCCCGGCCGCGGCGGAAGTCCAGGTCCGTGCCGTCCACCGGCAGGGTCTCCACGGGGATGAGGTCCTCCCCCGTGCGGATCCAGGCGTCCGCGGGCACACGCAGGCTCAGCTCCGCCGTCGGGACGTCCCCGATCCGCAGGAACGGGTGGGCGCCGACCGCCACGGGCACGGTGGCGTCCGTGTGGTTCTGCACCTCGGCGGTGACGGTGAGGCCGCCGTCCGCCTCGAGCTCGTAGGTGACGCGGTGAGTGAGCCGGAACGGCCAGCCGTGCTGGGGGTGGATCTCACCGCGCAGGGTCACCGCGTGGGCGGAGAACGTCTCTGTGACGAAGTGGGTGTTGCGCAGCAGGCCGTGGCTGGCGTGGCCGCGCGCGGGTTCGGTGACGTCCAGGCGCTGCTCGACGCCGTCCAGGATCCAGCGGGCGCCGGCGACGCGGTTCGGCCACGGGCTCATCTGGATGCCGTTGGCGGCGGGCGGGACCACGTCCTGGCCGTACGGCTCGGTCAGGTCCACGCCGGCCACGCGGTACCTGCGCAGGGCACCGGCCAGGCCGACGACGACGGCCTCCGCGGACCCGCGGTGCAGGCGGTGCTGGGTGCCGGTGGCGTCCGGGGCCCCGAAGGCGGGCAGGTCGCTGGTCTCGGTCACGGGACCTCCTGAGTGGCGGCGAGGGACCCCCTCAATCTACGCCCTCGCGGACGCAGACCGCCCCGGCCCTGTGCAGGACCGGGGCGGCGGTGCGGGTCTCCGTGCGGGGACGGGGCGCCGGTCAGTCGTTGCCGCGCAGGATGGAGAGGATGCGCAGGATCTCGACGTACAGCCAGATCAGGGTCACGGTCAGGCCGAAGGCCACGGACCAGGAGTACTTCTGCGGGGCGCCGTTCTTCACGCCCACGGCGGCCATCTCGAAGTCCATCGTCAGCGAGTACGCGGCCAGCAGCACGGCGATCGCGCCGATGATCAGGCCCAGGCCGCCGGTGCGCAGGTTCGCGATGCCCGTCCAGGTGAGGACCAGGTTGACGAGCATGAAGACGAGGTAGCCCAGCATGGCCGCCATGACGATCTTCGTCATGCGCGGGGTCGGGCGGAACTTGCCCGAGGTGTACAGGGCCAGCATCACCGCGAACACGGAGAAGGTGCCGAGCACGGCCTGCACCACGATGCCCGGGTAGGCGCCCTCGAAGAACGCCGAGATGCCGCCGAGGAACAGGCCCTCGGCCAGGGCGTAGAGCATGATCAGCACGGGCGAGGGCTCGCGCTTGAACGCGTTGACCAGGCCCAGCACGAGGCCGGCGATCGCGCCGATGATCATCAGGCCCGGCGAGAACCAGCCCACGGCGCCCGCCACCACGACGAGCACGAGCATCAGGCCGGTCTTGCCGACGACGTCGTTGAAGGTCATCCGGCCGGTCTGCTCCGGGCCGGCGGAGGGCGCGCGGAAGGCGTCCTCCATGGACTGCTGGTGCGCGTACTGCTGGGCCGCCTGGCCGGCGCCGAACGCCTGGGCCTGGCCGTACGGGCTCTGCTGCTGGCCGTACGGGGACTGCGCGGACTGCTGCCCGCCCTGGTACCAACCGGGCTGCGCCTGTCCGCCGCCCTGCATCTGCTGCTGGAAGTTCTGAGAGTTCATGACCGGATTCGCCACGGCTCGCTCCTTCGGGTCGAGTCGGCCCGGTCGCACGCCGCCGCAGTGAGCAGCGCTCGTGCCCCGGGGTTCAGCACGATCCTATCGGGATGTCTGCGTCCGCGCGCGGGGCGGAGCGTGGATCCGCGCCGGTTCACCGGCTGTTCACGGTGGGCGCAGAAGCGAGGCGCGCGGGGAGACGCGTGGTGCCCCCGGCGGGACTCGAACCCGCAACACGCCGATTTTAAGTCGGCCGCCTCTGCCAGTTGGGCCACGGGGGCGTGGCGGGCCCGTGGACGCGGGCCCGGGTGCGGACGACGCCGGCCCCGTCCGATGCACTCGGACGGGGCCGGCGGCCCGCTGGCTGCGGGATCAGCCCTTCGAGGACTCGAGGGCCCGCTGCCGCTCGAAGCGGCCGGGCTCGAGCTCGACGCCGGCGGCGCGGCGGAACGGGTTGAACGGGGTGTCCAGGCCCGCCACCGAGGTGGAGTCGCGGCCGAACAGGGTCTCGGCGACCCAGCCGGAGAGGATCCGGAAGCGGCGGTCCAGGGTGGGCATCGCGTAGGCGTGGTAGCCGCGGTGCGCCAGGAAGGCGGCCGGGCCGGAGATCTTCACGCCGAGCGGGTTGCCAACGCCCTTGAAGAAGCCCAGGCCGGCGACGGCGCCGAGCGACTTGTGCACGTACTCCTGCACCTCGCCCTCGCCGTGGCGGACGGCCATGTAGTTGGCGGCCAGCTGCTTGGCCTGACGGCCGGCGTGCTGGGCGTTCGGGACGCAGAACCCGCCGGGGCCCGCGCCGGTCAGGTCCGGGACGGCGCAGACGTCGCCGCAGCCCCAGGCGCCCTCGAGCACGCCGTCCTCCCCGTCCTTGACCTGGAGGGTGGGGGTGACCTCGATGCGGCCACGCGCCTCGACCGGGAAGTCGGTCTGCTTGGCGACGGCGTTGGCGGCCACGCCCGCGGTCCACACGAGGGTGTCGGCCCCGAACTTCTCCTTCTCGGACTTGTCCTTCATGTCCACGAGGGTCATGATCCCGTCCGTGGCGTCGCCCAGCGAGGTGTTGAGCAGGACCTCGATGCCGCGGTCCTTCAGGTGCTCCACCACGCCGACGGCCTGGTCCTCGCCGACCTCGGGCATGATGCGGCCCATCGCCTCGACGAGCACGATGCGGACCTCGGACTGGGACAGGCGCGGGTTGCGGGCGACGGCGGTGCGGATGAGGTGCTCCATCTCGCCCACGGTCTCGATGCCGGCGAAGCCGCCGCCGACCACCACGAAGGTCAGGGCGCGGCGACGGGCCTCGGCGTCCACCATGAGGGAGGCGGCGTCCAGGCGCTCCAGGATCTGGTTCCGCAGCGTCACGGCCTCCTCCACGGTCTTCAGACCGATGCCGTGCTCGCCCAGGCCCTTGATCGGGAAGACGCGGGTGGTGGCGCCGGCGGTCATGGCGATGTCCTGGTAGGGCAGCTCGAACTCGTGGCCGTCCTCGCCGCGCACGGTGGCCAAGCGGCGGGCGTGCTCCACCTTCACGACGGTGCCGCGCAGCACCTCAGCGTCCTTGAGATGGGTGGCGAGGTCCACGACGACGTTGCGCCCCACGATGTGGCCGCCGACGACCTCGGGCAGGAACGGCTGGTACGTCATGTACGGCAGCGGGTCCACGACGGTCACGACGCCGCCGCGGTCCTTGACCTTGGTCTGCAGCTCCTTCGCGAGCTGGAAACCGGCGTAGCCGCCGCCGACGATCAGCAGGCGCGGCTTGGGAGACAGTTCAGGAGTGAGAGACATACCGCCAGTCTACGCACGCACCGGCCCCGCCCCTCCATCTTCCGCCGCCGTGATCAGGACCGCAGCGAGAGCACGATCCCGTCCAGGATGTCGTGCTCGCTCGCCCAGGCCTCGGTGACGCCCGCGGTCTCGGCCACCCGCTCCAGGACGGTGCTCCACAGCAGCGCGCCCGCGCCGATCACGTCCACCCGTCCCGGGTGCATGAACCCCCGCTCGGAGCGCTCGGCCCGGGTCGCGGCCACGAGGCCCTCCGCCGCCGCGCGGAACTCCGCGATCGGCAGGCGCGCGCCGTGGATGGCCTCGGGCTCGTACGTGCTGAGCCCGAGGGCCTCGGCGGTCACGGTGGTCACCGAGCCGGCCACGCCGACTACGCGGGCCACGCGTTCCAGCGGCAGGCGGGCGGCGGCGTCGTCGAGGAGGCGGCGGGCGTCCGCGCGGGCCGCGGCGACCTCGTCCGACGTCGGGGGGTCGGAGCGCAGATGACGCTCGGTGAACCGCACGCAGCCCATGTCCAGGCTGACCGCGCCCACGACCTCGCCCGCAGGCGTGCCGACGACCAGCTCGGTGGAGCCGCCGCCGAGGTCCACGACGAGCACGAGGTCCTCCGGGCCCAGGTCCGCGGTCTCGACGGCGGAGACGGCGCCCGCGAAGGACAGGGCGGCCTCCTCGGCGCCCGAGACGACCTCCGGCTCGACGCCGAGCCGCTCCCGGACGCCGTCGACGAACGCGGCCCGGTTGGAGACGTCCCGGCTGGCGGAGGTGGCCACGAACCGGACCCGGCCGGCGTGGTGGCGCTGGACCAGGCGGGCGTACTCGTCCACCGCCGCGAAGGTGCGCTCCAGCGCGGCGTCGGAGAACGCGCCGGTGGCGTCCACGCCCTCGCCCAGGCGCACCACGCGCATCTCGCGCACGACGTCGGTCAGCGGCGCCGTCGGGTCGGCCACGGCGCCGGTGGTCTCATCCGTCCCGGCCGGCCGGGAGATCAGCAGGCGGATGGAGTTCGTGCCGCAGTCCACGCCGGCCACCGTGACCTCCTTGAGCGCGGCGACGCGTTCGAGGTGCCTCACGTGCCGGGACAGGTCCTTCGTGGGCACCGCCGCGGCCTCGTCCCACGCGCCCTCGCACGCGCAGACCTCGGGCGTCCACCACGGGGCCACCAGGGCGATCGCCTCGTCACCGAGCGGGTTCACCCCCGGCCCGGCCGCGAGCGCGTGGCCCACGAGGGCGTGCAGGCACTTCACGCGCTCGGGCATGCCGCCGGCCGAGACCCCGGCGATCTCCGGGACGGGCCCCGTGCCGGCCTCGGCCCCGACCCGGTCCCGCTCGGCGATGTAGGCCTCGTGCGCCGCGCGGTGCGCGGCCGCGAGCGCGGGATCCTGGGCGAGGCGGTCGTTCATGCGTGCCATCTCCCCGTCCGCCTCCACGCGCGAGACCGCCGCCGTCAGCACGGGGTGCGTCAGGTAGAAGGTCGTGGGGAACGGGATGCCGTTGGAGAGCCGCGGCGCGGTGGTGGCCACGAGGGGGTTGCCGCACAGGCAGCGGGCACCGATCTCCACGACGTCCCGGACCGGGCGGCCGAGCTGGCGGGACAGGGTGTCCAGGTCCTGCTCGGTGACGGTGCGGTCCTGGGCGGGGCGGGGGCTGACGGTCATGGTGTCCTCGGGGGTGCGGGGGTGGTGCGGGCGGGGGCGGGACGCGGGGCTCACTCGAGCCCGGCGCGGACGGCCGAGTCCCACAGGCCCTCGGCCCACGGCAGGCGGGTGTTGACGACCTCGTCCGCGTCGGCGGCGGGCGTGTCCTCGGTCTCGGTATCGGTGTCGGTCTCGGAGGGCCGCCCCGTCACGGAGTACAGGGTCTCCCCCGGCATGACCAGCTCGAGACGCTCGCGCGCCTGTTGGGTCACGTAGGCGGGGTCGTCCCACAGCTGGATCCGCCGCTCGTAGTCCTCGCGCTGGGCCTGCATGGCGGCGATCTCCTCGCGCGCGGCCGAGATCTCCAGCTGCTGGTTCAGGAACGCGCGCAGCGTGGGGGCCACCAGGACGGCGGCCAGCAGCAGCACGGCGACGACGATGAGCGAGCGGCCCGTGATCTGCCGGGCCGGCACCGGCTCCGGCAGCGGGGCCCGACGGCGGGCGGCCGTGGCGGCGGCGGACGCGGCGCGGCGGGGGGCGGGCCGGGTCCGACGCCCGGCCGGGCGGGCCGGCGCCGTCCGGCGCGGGGGTGCCGACGGGGACGCGGGGGCGGCGGGGGCCGTGTCAGCCCGGTCCGCGTCCGGGTGCCCGTCCAGGTGTCCGTGGTGACCGGCCTGGCGGCGCTCCTGGACGCTGTGCAGGTCGATGACCTCGGCGCCCGTGGCCGCGGGCGTCGGCGTGGTGGCCTCAGGGGTCGGCGTGGGCGCGTCCGCCTTCGGGGAGGCCGTCGTCGGGGCCGCCGGGGCGGCGACGGCGGTCCGGCGCGGGGCGCCCGTCGTCGGGTCGACACGGGGCACGCGGGGGCGGCGCGGACTCATCGCGGACTCCTTCGGACGCGTGGCGGGGACCCCCACAGCCTACTGCCCGCCCCTGGCAGGCTCCTGGCCACACCCGGGACGGACGCGGGCCCGCCCGGAGGGATCCGGGCGGGCCCGCGCGTCGTCGTCGGGGACGGTCAGCCGCGGAAGCGCGGGAAGGCGGAGCGGCCCGCGTAGACGGCGGCGTCGGCCAGGTCCTCCTCGATGCGCAGCAGCTGGTTGTACTTGGCCACGCGGTCCGAGCGGGCCGGGGCGCCGGTCTTGATCTGGCCGGCGTTGGTGGCCACCGCGAGGTCCGCGATGAACGTGTCCTCGGTCTCGCCCGAGCGGTGCGAGATCATGCAGTGGAACATGTGGCGCTGGGCCAGGGAGATCGCGTCGAAGGTCTCGGTCAGGGAGCCGATCTGGTTGACCTTCACGAGCAGGGCGTTGCCGGCCTTCTCGTCGATGCCGCGCTGCAGCCGCTCCACGTTGGTGACGAACAGGTCGTCGCCCACCAGCTGGACGCGATCGCCCAGCTGCGCGGTCAGGTGCTGCCAGCCGTCCCAGTCGTCCTCGTCGAGCGGGTCCTCGATGGAGACGATCGGGTAGTTGTCCACCAGCTCGGTGTAGTAGGCGGCCATCTCCTCGGCGGAGCGCTGCTGGCCCTCGAAGGTGTAGGAGCCCTTGGCGAAGAACTCGGAGGAGGCGACGTCCAGCGCCAGCGCGATGTCCTCACCCAGGCGGTAGCCGGCCTTCGTCACGGCCTCGGCGATGAGGTCCAGGGCGGCGCGGTTGGACTCCAGGGACGGGGCGAACCCGCCCTCGTCGCCCAGGCCGGTGGACAGGCCCTTCTCCTGCAGCACGGTCTTCAGGGCGTGATAGACCTCGGTGCCCCAGCGCAGGGCCTCGCGGAAGGACGGGGCGCCGATCGGGGCGATCATGAACTCCTGGATGTCCACGTTGGAGTCCGCGTGGGCGCCGCCGTTGAGGATGTTCATCATCGGCACGGGCAGCACGTGGGCGTTCGGGCCGCCCAGGTACTTGTAGAGCAAGAGGTCGGAGGCCTGCGCGGCGGCCGCCGCGACGGCCATGGACACGCCCAGGATCGCGTTCGCGCCCAGCTTGCCCTTGTTGGGGGTGCCGTCCAGGTCCAGCATCGCGCGGTCCACGGCGCGCTGGTCCGCGGCGAACTCGCCCTCGAGCTCCTCCGCGATGCCCCCGACGGCGGCGACGGCGTCCAGCACGCCCTTCCCGCCGTAGCGCTTCTTGTCCCCGTCACGGCGCTCGACCGCCTCGAACTCGCCGGTGGACGCGCCCGAGGGCACGGCCGCGCGGCCCAGGGAGCCGTCGGTGAGCAGGACCTCCACCTCGACGGTGGGGTTGCCGCGCGAGTCGAGGATCTCGCGAGCGTGGATGGCGTCGATCAGGGCCATGGACGGGTCTCCTTCAATCGAAGTCGGAAGTCGTGCCCGCGGCGTGGACACGGCCTCAGCCTAGCGGGGACCTCAGGTTCCAGTCGGCCGCGCGCCGGCGACAAGACCGCCGTTCCCCCCGGCTGCGATGTCGCTGGGGCGCGGTCGGAACTGCGGCCGGGCCGAAGCGGCGTCGCGTCAGCCGGACGGGCGCAGGGCCGACCAGTCCCCCGCACGCACCCGCGCCACCGTGGTGCGCAGGGCCCGTTCGGGGTCGAGCCCCGCCGCCCGGGCCCGGCGCACCAGCGCGAACAGCTCCGCCCCGAGCGCGGCCTCGTCGGGCCACCCCGCCGCCGGGCGCTCCCCCGCCTCGGCGGCCGGCGCCGGGACGTGCGCGGCGAGCGGGTCCGGCTCCTGCCGGGCCGCGCGGTCGACCACCTTCGCGGCGGCGGCCAGCGCCGGCAGCCGGGCCGGGATGTCGCCGACGTCGAGGCCCGGGCCGGTGCCGCCGTCGTCGTGGGCCGGGGCGGCGGGCGAGAGCCCCGCGGCCGCCCGCTCCTGCGCCTTGACCCGCTCCCAGGCCAGCTCGACGGCCTCCGGCGTGACGGCGGCGAGCTCCCCGGCCGGGCGCAGGCCGCCCTCGGGGGTGAGCACGAGCGGGTTGCGCCGGATCATCTTGGCCGTGAGGGCGTCGGCGGCGTCGTCCACGCGGAACCCGGCCGTCTCCGCCGGGGCGCCCGGCGCCCGGGAGACGGCGGCGTGCAGGACCACCTGGAACAGGACGTCCCCGAGCTCGGCGGCCAGGGCGGGGTACGCGCCGTCGGCCCGACGCGCGGGCACGTCGGCCCACGCGGCGGCGTCGCGGGACTCGATCTCCGCCACCGCCTCGTACGCCTCCTCCACGAGGTACTCGGCGAGGTCGGCATGCGTGAGCGCGGCCGTCCAGGGGCAGTGGTCGCGCAGGGCCTCGACCACCGCCACCAGACGGTCCACACTCGCGCTCACGGGCGGATCAGTCGTCCTCGTCCTCGTCGTCCAGCTCCTCGAGGACAGGGCCGACGGCGTCGCCGGAGATGACCTCGCCCCAGCCGGCCACGAGGATCTCGGCGAGGTCCTCGCGCTCGTCCACGGACAGGAAGGCGGCCTCGGCGGCGTTGAGCTGCAGGTCCAGCAGCTCGGAGAGCGAGTAGCCGAAGGTCTCGGCGAGCAGGTAGAGCTCGTCGGTCAGGGACACGTCCGAGACGAGCCGGTTGTCCGTGTTCACGGTGACGCGGAAGCCGAGCTGCACGAGCAGGTCGATGGGATGGCCCGCGATGCCCGCCGCGGCGTCCACCGCGCCGGTCTGCAGGTTCGAGGACGGGCAGACCTCCAGGGCGATCTGCCGGTCCCGCACCCACGCGGCGGTCTCGCCCAGGTCCACGAGGCCGGTCAGCTCGTCCAGCTGCTCGCCGTCCTCGTCCACACCGCCGTACTCCACCGAGATGTCCTCGGCCAGGCGCACGCCGTGGCCCAGACGCAGGGCGCGGCCGTCCACGAGGGCCGAGCGGACGGAGTCCAGGCCGTCGCCCTCGCCCGCGTGCACGGTGACGGGCAGGTGGTGGGCGGCCAGCCACGTGAAGGTGTCGGCGAAGCGGGAGGGCGGGAACCCGGCCTCGGCGCCCGCGATGTCGAAGCCCACGACGCCGGCCTCGCGGTGGCGCACGGCCAGCTCGGCGATCTCCTGGGCCCGGTCGGCGTGCCGCATCGCGGTGACCAGCTGGCCCACGCGGATCACGTGGCCCGCGGCGTCGGCGGCCTCGACCGCCTCGTCCAGGCCGGCCTGCACGGCCTCGACGGCCTCGTCCAGGCTCAGCCCGCCGGCCAGGTGCTGCTCGGGGGCCCAGCGGATCTCGCCGTAGACGACGCCGTCGGCGACCAGGTCCTCGACGAACTCGCGGGCCACGCGGCGCAGCTGCTCGCGGGTCTGCATCACGGCGGTGGTCAGGGCGAAGACCTGCAGGTACTTCTCGAGGGACTCGCCGTTGGCGTGCTCGGCGATCCACTCGGCCAGGCCCTCGACGGTGTCCGCGGGGACCTCGACGCCGGCCTCGCGGGCCAGGTCGAGGACGGTGCCCACGCGCAGGCCGCCGTCGAGGTGGTCGTGGAGGGAGACCTTGGGCAGGACGGCCAGGTCGACCTCGAGCGGGGAGGGGGATGCGGTGTCCGGAAGCTGCGTCGTCGTCACGGGCGTCACTCTACGGCAGGGCGCTCAGCGCAGGGCCTCCTGCTCGGCCAGGGTGAGGCCCTTCACCCCGGCGCCCAGCCGGCGGCGCAGCAGGGCCTTGAGCAGACGGTCCAGCAGCAGGCCCACGAGCGCCGCGCCCGTCACGGAGGCGGCGATCTGCAGCACCGGGTTCTCCAGCCAGCCCGCGGTCAGGCGCGCGATCATGATCGAGTACGCGGCCCAGCTGGCCGTGGAGAGCAGGTCCAGCGCCACGAACCGCACCGGCGGATAGCGGGTGGCGCCGGCGGTGAAGTTCAGGGCCACGCGGCCGCCGGGGATGAACCGGGCGGTGAACAGCAGCAGCGCGCCGTGACTGTGCAGGTGGTGCCGGGCGACCTCGACCGTGGCCCGCACCCGCCGCAGCCGCATCCACCGGAACCGCTCCACGCCCACGGCACGGCCGATCGCGTACGCGGCCACGTCCCCCAGGAACGCGCCCGCGAAGCCGACCCCCCACAGCGCCCACAGGGAGAACGGATGCCCGTCGCGGACGATCGCACCGAGGGCCACCAGCACCGACTCCGACGGGAAGATCGGCACGATGCCGTCGAGCAGGCACAGCAGCAGCGTCAGCGGCAGGACCCACCACTGCGCGGAGGCGTGGAGGATCGCCCCCTCGAGCCACGCGAGCATCCGGTCAGCCGATCCGGTCCAGGATCACGGAGCGCTCGCGCAGGGTCCGGGCGGCGGCGTCGTCGAGCTCGCCGACGGCCCAGCCGCCGGCGAGCGCGGCCTTCGCCCGCTCGAAGCGCTCCGGCGTGTCCGTGTGCAGGGTCAGCACCTTCTGGCCCCGGGCCACGCGCTCGCCGGGGCGCACGTGCACCTCGACGCCGGCCGCGGCCTGGACGGCCTGGCCCTGCCGCTCCCGCCCGGCGCCGAGGCGCCACGCGGCCAGGCCCACGGCCATCGCGTCCAGCTCGGTGAGGACGCCGTCCGTCTCCGCGACGACGTCCTCGGTGTGGGCCGCCGTCGGGAGGGCCGCGCGCGGGTCGCCGCCCTGGGCCTCGATCATCCGGTTCCACACGTCCATCGCCCGGCCGTTGGCCAGGTGCTCGGCCGGGTCCACGTCCGTGACCCCGGCGCCTGCGAGCATCGCGGCGGCGAGCGCCACGGTGAGCTCCACGACGTCGGCCGGGCCGCCGCCGGCGAGCACCTCCACCGACTCGCGGACCTCGAGGGCGTTGCCGGCCGTCCGGCCCAGGGGCACGGACATGTCCGTGAGCAGCGCCGAGGTGTCCACCCCGGCGTCCCGGCCGAGGTCCACCATGGTCCGGGCCAGCTCGCGGGCGGACGCCTCGTCCTTCATGAACGCGCCCGAGCCGCACTTGACGTCCAGCACGAGGGCGCCGGTGCCCTCGGCGATCTTCTTGGACATGATCGAGGAGGCGATCAGCGGGATGGCCTCCACCGTGCCGGTGACGTCGCGCAGGGCGTACAGGCGCTTGTCCGCCGGGGCCAGGCCCGAGCCGGCCGCGCAGATCACGGCGCCCACCTCGGAGAGCTGGCGCAGCATCGCCTCGTTGCTGAGGTCGGCCCGCCACCCGGGGATCGCCTCGAGCTTGTCCAGGGTGCCGCCGGTGTGGCCGAGGCCGCGGCCGGACAGCTGCGGCACCGCCACCCCGAAGGAGGCCACGAGCGGGGCCAGCGGCAGGGTGATCTTGTCCCCCACGCCGCCGGTGGAGTGCTTGTCCGCGGTGGCCAGGGGGCGGCCGTCCGGGGTGGTGAGCCCGCCGAAGTCCATGCGCTCGCCCGAGGCGATCATCGCGTCCGTCCAGCGGGCGATCTCGGCGCGGTCCATGCCGTTGAGCAGGATCGCCATGGCCAGGGCGGACATCTGCTCGTCCGCCACCACGCCGCGGGTGTACGCGTCCACCACCCAGTCGATCTGCTCGGGCGACAGCGTCCCCCGGTCCCGCTTGGTGCGGATCACCTCGACGGCGTCGAAGGGCTCGGCCTGCGGCTGCGCGGTCATGGGGTTCTCCTCGGGGGGACGGCTGCGACGGTCAGCCTCCGACTCTAGCGAGCGGGCCCGGGAGCGCGCCGCAGGTCAGGGACGGTCCGCCCGCTCCAGGTCGGCCGGGCCGAAGGCGTCCGGCAGCACCGCCTCGATCCCCCGCTCCCCCGCCGGGGTGAGCAGCACGAGCCCGGGGGCGCGGAACTCGTACAGCAGCTGGCGGCACCGCCCGCAGGGCATGGTGAGCACGCCCGCGCCGTCCACGCACACGAACGCGGCCAGCCGGCCGCCCCCGCCCATGCGCAGGTCGGCCAGCAGCGCGCACTCGGCGCACAGCGTCAGCCCGTAGGACGCGTTCTCGATATTGCAGCCCGAGACGAGGCGGCCGTCGTCGGTGAGCGCGGCGGCGCCCACCCGGAACCCCGAGTAGGGCACGTAGGCGTGCTCCGTGGCGGCCAGGGCCGCGGCCCGCAGCCGGTCCCAGTCCACACGCGGCGCCGTCGTCGTGTGCTGCCCGTCCGCCACGGCTACTCCTTCACGTACGGCACGCCCGAGGCGGCCGGGCCGCGCGAGCGGCCCACGAGGCCGGCCACGGCGAACACCGTGACGAGGTACGGGAGCATCGCCATGAACTGGCTCGGCACCGGGGTGCCGAGGATCGCCAGGACGTACTGCATGTTGGTGGCGAAGCCGAACAGCAGCGCCGCGAAGAACGCGCCGATCGGGTTCCAGCGGCCGAAGATCACGGCCGCGAGCGCGATGAAGCCCTGGCCCGCCGTCATCTCCTTGGAGAAGGACGACGCCGAGACGAGCGTGAAGAACGCCCCGCCCATGCCGGCCACCGCGCCGCCCAGCAGGACGGCGGCGTACCGCGTGCGGTTCACGTCGATGCCCACGGTGTCCGCGGCCTTGGGGTGCTCGCCCACGGCGCGCACGCGCAGGCCCCAGCGGGTGCGGAACAGGGCGAACCACAGCGCGATCACGAGCAGGTACATCGCGTAGCCCAGGATCGTCTGGTCGAACAGGATGGGCCCGAGCACGGGGATGTCCGCCAGGCCCGGGATCCGCAGGTTCGGGAAGTGCGGCGGCGCGTTGAGCTCGGTGTCCCCGCCCGTGAGGACGGTGGAGTACAGGAAGCTCGTCAAGCCGGCCACGAGCACGTTGAGCACGACGCCGACGATCACCTGGTTGACCAGGTACTTGATCGAGAACACGGCGAGCAGCCAGGACACGAGGACGCCGGCCACGATCGCGGCGGCCAGGCCCGCCCAGGGCGAGCCGGTGGCGGTGCCGACGACGGCGGCCGTGAACGCGCCCGCCAGCAGCTGACCTTCGATCGCGATGTTCACCACGCCCGAGCGCTCGGCCAGGATGCCGGCCATCGAGCCGAAGATCAGCGGGACGGCCAGCGCGAACGAGCCGGCGATCAGGCCGGTGAGGAACACGGTGGTGTTGTCCGCCGAGCCGATCACCCAGATGAGGAACGCGGCCACGAACGCGACGGCGAACAGGGCCGCGGCCCAGCCGGGGGTGCGCCCCGAGCGCAGGGTCGCCAGCCAGGCCACCGCGGTCAGCACCGCCATGAGCCCGACGAGCAGCCAGCCCCCCAGCACGGGGTCGGCGGTCAGGTCCGGGAGCACGACGGCGTCGGACGCGTGGGAGAGTCGGAAGGTCGCCGTCGCCTCGGGGGCGCCGAGGGCGAAGACGGCCAGGGCCAGCAGGGTCAGGATCGTCAGGGCGATCGGGGTGGTCCAGTGCCGGACCACGACCCGGGCGGGCTCGGCGGCCTCGGGGCGGACGACGTCGGCGTGGGGCCGGGCGGCGGTCGCGCTCATCGGGCGTCCCCCTTCTGCTCGTGCGGGCGGTGGGTCGGGGCCGTGTCCGTGGGCTGCGTGGTCGGGGCCTGCGGGTCCGCGACGGCGGCGGCCGCGGCCTCCTGGACGCCCGTGGACGGGGCGGCGGCGTGGCCGCCGGCGCCGGTCAGCGCGGCGCCGGCCACGGCGGGCTGGGTCACGGGGTCGGCCGCGCGGCGGGCGCGCGCGGCGCCCGGGGCGGGCAGCCGGAAGATGGCGCGCACCAGCGGCGGGGCCGCGATGAGCAGCACGATCACGGACTGCACCACGAGGACGATGTCGACCGGCACCCCGGTCTCGGTCTGCATGGTCACGCCGCCGGCGCGCAGGGCGCCGAAGAGCAGGCCCGCGAACAGCACGCCCACCGGGTGGGACCGGCCGAGCAGCGCCACCGTGATCGCGTCGAAGCCGAAGGACCCGGCCACGGAGGTGTTCAGCGTGCTCTCCGTGCCGGCCACGTGGGTGGCGCCGGCCAGGCCGGCGAGGCCGCCGGAGATCGCCATGGCGGCCACGTAGGAGCCCTTGACGGAGATGCCGGCCGTGCGGGCGGCGTCCGGGTTGGCGCCCACGGCCCGCAGGCGGAAGCCGAGGGTGGAGCGCTGCATCAGCCACCACGTGAAGAGCACGGCCAGCAGGGCGACGAAGAAGCCCCAGTGCAGCCGGAAGTCGGTCCCCAGCAGCCGCGGGAACATGGCGGAGCGGTCCAGCGGCGCGGACACCGGGTTCGTGGTGCCGGGCGCCCGCAGGACGGGGGTGTTCAACAGGTAGGCGAGCAGGTTCACCGCCACGTAGTTGAGCATGATCGTGAGGATCACCTCGTGCGCGCCCGTCCAGGCCTTGAGCACGCCGACGACGGAGCCCCACAGCACGCCGCCGAGCACGCCCATCACGACGACGAGCAGCAGGTGCACGCCGGCCGGCAGGTGCAGGTGCACGCCGAACCACGTGGCGAACATGGCGCCGAAGATGAACTGACCCTGGCCGCCGATGTTGAACAGGCCCGCCCGGAAGGCGATGGCGATGCCCAGCGAGATGATGATCAGCGGGGTCGCCACGGTGAGGGTCTCGGTGAGCGGGTAGAGCATGCCCGTCGCGTCCGAGGCCCGGTAGTTGAAGACGGCGCCGCGGAACAGGGCCGCGAAGGCTCCGGCGAACGCGGCCCAGGCGGCGGAGAGCAGGTCTCCCGGGCGGGCGAAGAAGTAGCCGGCGGCATCGCGGACGTCCTCGTCCACGGCGATGATCAGCAGGCCGGAGATCAGCAGGGACAGCAGGATCGCCAGGACGGTGACCGTGCCGTTGCCCGAGAGGATCCGGCGCAGGGCGGAGTCGGCGGGGGCGGGCCGGACGCGGGGGTCGGACGCGGGGGCCGGGCGCTGCGGGGCGGCGGTGCTCACGGGCGCTCTCCTTCCGTGGTGGGGTGGGCGGCGGGCGCCGCGCCGGCGGTGCCGGGCGTGTCCGCGGCGACGTCCGCGCCGGAGGCGAGGGCCGCGTCGTCGGGGGTCTGGCCGGCCATCATGAGGCCGAGCGTCTCGCGCGAGGTGTCCCCCGGCACGATGCCGACGATCCGCCCGTGGTACATCACGGCGATCCGGTCGGCCAGCTCGAGGACCTCGTCCAGCTCGGTGGAGACGATCAGCACGGGGGTGCCGGCGTCGCGCTCGGCGATGATCCGGTCGTGCAGGAACTCGATCGAGCCGACGTCCACGCCGCGCGTGGGCTGCGAGGCGATGAACAGGCGCAGCCCGTCCACGAGCTCGCGGGCCATGACGACCTTCTGCTGGTTGCCTCCCGAGAGGGAGGAGACCGGCAGGTCCACGCCCTGGGTGCGGACGTCGAACTCGGCCACGCGGCGCTCGGCGAGCGCCCGCACCGCGGCGGGGCGCATCTGCACGGCGTTGCCGGCCGGGGCGACGTCGTACCGGTTGAGCACCATGTTCTCCGCCACGGAGAACGGGCCGACGAGCCCGTCCGTGGAGCGGTCCTCGGGCACGAAGCCGACGCCGGCGCGGATGATCTGGCGGGTGGACCGGCCGATCAGCTCCCGGCCGTCCAGGGTGACGGAGCCGGTGGCCTTGACCAGGCCCATGATCGCCTCGGTCAGCTCGGTCTGCCCGTTGCCCTGCACACCGGCCACGGCGAGGACCTCGCCCTGGCGGACGGCGAAGGACACGGCGTCCAGCAGCACCTGGCCCGTGGGCGAGACGACGGAGAGGTCCTCGACGCGGAACGTCTCCTCCCCCAGGGTCGGGGCCGTCTTGCGCCGCTCGAGGACGACGTTCCGGCCCACCATGAGGGCGGCCAGCTCGGCGGCCTCGGCGGAGGGCTCCGCCGTGCCGACCACGCGGCCGCGGCGCAGCACGGTGATGTCGTCCGAGACGGCCTTGACCTCGCGCAGCTTGTGGGAGATGAACACGATCGCCGTGCCGTCCGCCCGCAGCTGCCGGATGATGCCGAGCAGCTCGTCGGTCTCCTGGGGGGTGAGCACGGCGGTCGGCTCGTCCAGGATGAGGATGCGCGCGTCGCGGACGAGGGCCTTGATGATCTCGACGCGCTGCTGCACGCCCACGGGCAGGTCCTCGACGACGGCGTCCGGGTCCACGTCGAAGCCGTACTGCGCGGAGATCTCCCGGATCCGCCGGCGGGTGGCCTCGAGGTCGAGCACGCCCAGGGCGCGGGTGTGCTCGTCGCCGAGGGCCACGTTCTCGGCCACCGTGAAGACGGGCACGAGCATGAAGTGCTGGTGCACCATGCCGATGCCCGCGCGCATGGCCTCGCCGGGGCCGGAGAACCGGACGGGCTCGCCGTCGAGCAGGATCTCCCCCTCGGTGGGCTCGTAGAGCCCGAAGAGGACGTTCATCAGGGTGGACTTGCCGGCGCCGTTCTCGCCGAGGAGGGTGTGCACCCGCCCCGACTCCACGGTCAGGTTCACGTCCTCGTTCGCGGCGAACGAGCCGAAGCGCTTGGTGATCCCGCGCAGTTCGAGCCTCATCGAGGGCCTTCCGTCTGGTCGATGCTCGTGGTGCCGCGCTCGGCGGCGGGGGCGGGCCGGGCGCCCGCGCGCCGCGGGGCCGGTCCGGAGGGGTCCGGGCCGGCCCTGCGGCGGTGGCGAGGCGGGTCAGGCCTCCGGGGAGTACTCCGAGCCGACCTTCAGCTCGCCCGAGACGATCTTGGCCTCGAGATCCTTGAGCTCGTCCTTGAGCTCCTGCGGCACCGTGTCCTCGAAGTCGTGGAACGGGGCCAGCTCGACGCCCTTGTTCTCCAACGTGCCCACGTAGGGCTCGGCCGAGAACTCGTCCTTCAGGTCCGCGGCGATCACGTCGGCGACGGACTGGCCCATGTTCTTCTTCACCGAGGTGAGGATCAGGTTGCCGTCCTTGGTGGACTCGTAGCCGTCCGAGTCCGGCCAGATGACCTTGACGTCCTTGCCGCCCTGGTTCGCCTCGCGGACGGCGTCCAGGGTGCCCAGGCCCACGGGGCCGGCCACCGGCATCACGATGTCGGCGCCCTCGTTGATGAAGTTGGCGGTGTTCGTCTTGCCGTTGGCCACGTTCTTGAAGTCGCCCGTGAAGGAGCCGGTCTTCGCGTCCTTGTCCCAGCCCAGGACCTTGACGTCCTTGTCCTTGACCTCGTTGTAGTGCTCCACGCCGCGGGCGAAGCCGTCCATGAAGATGGTGACGGTGGGGATCTCCATGCCGCCATAGGTGGCCACGGTGCCGGTCTCGGTGGTGCCCGCCGCCAGGTAGCCGGCCAGGAACGCCGCCTGCGCCGTGTCGTAGGTGAGCTTCTGGACGTTGTCGGAGAAGCCCTCCGCGGTGACGTCCACGCCGAAGAAGTGGGTGTCCGAGTGCTGCGCGGCGATCGGCTTCATGGCGTCGCCGAGGAGGAAGCCCACGCCGATGACGGCGTCGCAGTCGGCGTTGACCATGGCGGTCACGTTCGGGGTGAACTCGCTGGGCTCGTTCGACTCGGCCTCGCTGGTGGTGATGCCGTAGGCCTTCTCGGCGGCCTTGAGGCCCTCGTAGGAGGACTGGTTGAAGGAGCGGTCGTCGAAGCCGCCCTCGTCCGAGACGATGCAGGCCTTGTAGTCCTTGTTGTCCGAGCCGACGCCGTCCACGGTGGCGATGGCCTCGCTCTCGGCGGCGCCGGAGCCCGAGGCCTCGGACTGCTCCGGCGGGGCGCCGCACGCGGTCAGCAGCAGGCCGGAGACGCCGAGCGCGGCGGCGGGGAGCAGGAGACGACGGCGGCGCGCGGCCGACGGGGTGGCGATGCCCATGGGGTCCTCATTTCGGAAGGCACGGTGCGAGGCCCGCGGCCGGTGGCCGCGGAAAGACGGGGCCCGTGCGGGTGGCCCCGTCCGGATGAGCGCGAGTCTACCGAACGGTGGGCCCGTCCCCTCCGGCGGGGGCGGGCGGTGGGGTCAGTGGTGGTCCTCGCCCGTGAGCACCTGCAGCGCGGCGGCGGTGAAGACCCGCATGCCCACGCCGATGGCCCGCTCGTCCGGCGCGTAGTCCCCGCGGTGCAGATCGTAGATGGGGCCACCCGGGGACCGGGTGCCGAGGCGCAGCATGGAGCCGGGCACCTTCTGGGTCATCCAGGCGAAGTCCTCGCCGCCCATCGACTGCGGGGTCAGGACGATCGCCCGCGAGCCGAGCTCCCGCCGCGCCGCGGTCTCGATCAGCGCCGTCTCGCCCTCGGTGTTGTGCACCGGCGGGACGCCGCGCACGTGCTCGAGCTGCACGTGCACGCCGTACGGCGCGGCCACCTGTCGGACCACCTCGTCGAGCAGCGCGCCGGCCTCCTCCCACACGTCCGCGTCGAGGCAGCGCATGGTCCCGGCCAGGTAGCCGGTGTTGTCGATCGCGTTGGGCGCGCTGCCGGCGGCGATCTGCCCCCACACCACGGAGACGGCCGAGCGCACGTCGATCCGCCGGGAGAGCACGGCGGGCACGTTCACGGCGATCTGGGACAGGGCGAAGACCATGTCCTCGGTGAGGTGGGGCCGCGAGGTGTGCCCCCCGCGTCCGGTGAGGGTGATCCGGATCGTGTCCGCCGCCGAGGTGATGGCGCCGATGCGGGTGCCGATCGAGCCGACGTCGACCTGGGGGTCGCAGTGCGCCGCCAGGATGCGGGGAACGTCGTCGAGGATCCCCTGCCGCAGCACGGCCAGGGAGCCGCCGGGCAGCCGCTCCTCCGCGGGCTGGAAGATGACGCGGACCGTGCCGTGGACCCGCTCGCCGACCGCGCGCAGGTCGGGGTCGGCGGTGGCCCCGCGGAGGATGCGGCCGAGGGCGACGGCCACACCCGCCATCACGGCGGTGTGCATGTCGTGGCCGCACGCGTGCGCGACGCCGTCATTGACGGACACGTAGGGCAGGCCGGTCTCCTCCTCGACCGGCAGCGCGTCGATGTCCGCGCGCAGGGCCAGCACCACCGGCCCCTCCCCGACGTCCACGTAGGCGCCCGTGGACTCCATCCGCACGGGCGAGAGCCCGTAGCCGGAGAGCAGCTCCACGATGCGGTCGGTGGTGCGGTACTCCTCATAGGAGAGCTCGGGATGCCGGTGCAGGTCCCGGCGGAAGGACACGATCTCGTCCTCGAGCTCGGCCACCACGGGGCCCACCGAGGGGACGGAGGTCGGACGGGGCCCGGTCAGCACGGAGTCGGAGGTGGTCATGGCCCAGCACCCTACTCCGGGGGTGCCGGTCGATGCGGGCCGGACCCGGCCCAGGGCGCGGTCAGAGGACCTCGTCCACACCCTCCGCCTTGAGCGCCTCGACGGCCTTCTTGACCTCCTGGGCGTGCTCCGTGGTGGTGACCAGCAGCGCGTCCTCGGTGTCCACCACGACGACGTCCTCGATGCCGATCAGCGCGATGACGCGCTTCGTGTCCGTCACCACGACGCCGGACGCGTCGTCCGAGTACACGCGCGGGGTGTCGCCGATCACCGTGATGCCGGAGGCGTCCTTGACCGGGTTCAGGCGGGCGATCGCCGCGAAGTCCCCCACGTCGTCCCACGTGAAGGAGCCGGGGATCACGGCCACGTCGCCGACGGCGGCGGCGGGCTCGGCCACGGCGTAGTCGATGGCGGTCTTCGTCAGCTCGGGCCACACCCGGGCCATGACCTCGTCCCGCTCCGGCGTCTCCCACGCGCGGGCGATCTCCATCAGGCCGGCGTGCAGCGCGGGCTCGTTCTCCTCGAGGTGGGCCAGCATGAGGCCCACGGGCGCCACGAACATGCCCGCGTTCCAGAGGTAGCGGCCGGACTTCACGTACTGCTGGGCGACCTTCAGGTCCGGCTTCTCCACGAACGCGGCGACGTCGTGCGCGTCCGGGGCGCCGGCCACGCGGAGACGGCGGCCCCGGCGGATGTAGCCGAAGCCCGTGGCCGCGTGCGTGGGCTCGATGCCGATGGTCACGATCCGGCCCGTGGCCGCCGTCTCGACGGCCTGCCGCACCGCGTCCTGGAAGACCTCCACCGGGGAGATCACCTGATCCGCCGCGAACGAGCCCATGATCGTGTCCGGGTCGCGCAGGGAGAGGATCGCCGCGGCCAGGCCGATGGCGGCCGCGGAGTCCTTGGGCGAGGGCTCGAGCACCAGATCCGTCTCCGCCAGGGCCGGCAGCTGCATGCACACCGCCTCCCGGTGGGCCTCCCCGGTCACCACGAGCATGCCCGCGGCCAGGGGCGCCAGACGGTCCCACGTGGCACGGATCAGGGTCTGGCCCGAGCCGGTGAGGTCGTGGAGGAACTTCGGCGCGGCGGCCCGCGAGAGGGGCCACAGGCGGGTGCCCACGCCCCCGGCGGGGATCACGGCGTGGAAGCGGGACAGGGCCGTGCCCGGCGCGGCCTCGCGCGGGGCATCGGTCAGGTTCGGATCGGTGCTCACCGGGCCAGACTACGGAACCGTCCGGACGGGGGACCACTCGACGCGTCCCAGGCGGGGCACAGCCCAGACCGAACAGGACGGCGGCGGGGCGCCGCACGCGTCACAGTGGTCGCCCGGGTCCCGATCGGGCACGGAGGCGCGGGAAGGGTCTACCCTAGGTGGAGGAATCCACTCGCACACGCCCCTGCCCGTCGTCGTCCCACGGCGGAGGACCGGGATCGTGCATTCCCCCTGGAGGTATCAACCGTGTCTAGCGCCACTGCGCAGGCCCCGGCCAAGAACGGCCGCGGAACCCTGTACCGGGGCCACGGCGGCATGTGGTCCTGGGTGGGCCACCGCGTCACCGGCGTCGTCATCTTCTTCTACCTGCTCGTCCACGTGCTGGACACGGCCCTGGTCCGGGTCTCCCCCGAGGCCTACAACGCCGTGATCGGCTCGTACAAGACGTGGTACTTCGCGCTCGGCGAGGCCGGCCTCGTCGCGGCGATCATCTTCCACGCCCTGAACGGCCTGCGCATCATCCTGGTCGACTTCTGGAAGGGCGGCACCCAGCACCACAAGACCCTGCTGTGGATCGTGCTGGGGCTGTGGGTCGTCCTGACCCTGGGCTTCGCCATCCGTCACTTCAGCCTCGCACTCGGAGGTCACTGAGCCATGAGCACCACCGCTGAGACCACCATCGCGGCGCCCCGCAGCCGCCGTCTGGACCCCAAGTACACGCGCGACGGCGGCGGCCGCGGCAACTTCGAGATGCTCGCCTGGCTGTTCATGCGCATCTCGGGCGTCTTCCTCGTCGTGCTGATCGCCGTGCACCTGACCACCAACCTGCTGGTGGGCGACGGCATCCACGCCATCGACTTCGGCTTCGTGGCCGGCAAGTGGGCGCACCCGCTGTGGCAGTTCTGGGACCTGGCCCTCCTGTGGCTGGCCATGCTGCACGGCGCCAACGGCGTGCGCACGATCATCAACGACTACACCCGTCGCGGCAGCGCCCGCTTCTGGCTGACGATGATCCTGTACATCGCCACAGCCGTGATCATCATCCTCGGCACCCTGGTGATCTTCACCTTCGATCCCTGCATGGTGGACGCCTCCGGCGCCCTGCTCGAGGGCTCCCCGGCCTTCTGCGGCTGACCTCGGAAACGCTCGCCCTGCGGTGCGGCCGGCCCGAGCGGCCGCCGCGTCACAGACACCCAGAAAGAGAGACCTGAATGCAGGTGCACAAGTACGACGTGGTGATCGTCGGCGCCGGCGGCGCGGGCATGCGCGCGGCCATCGAGGCCGGTCAGCGCGCGCACACCGCCGTCCTCACCAAGATCTACCCCACGCGTTCCCACACCGGCGCGGCCCAGGGCGGCATGTGCGCGGCCCTCGCCAACGTCGAGGAGGACAACTGGGAGTGGCACACGTTCGACACCGTCAAGGGCGGCGACTACCTGGTGGACCAGGACGCCGCGGAGGTCATGGCCAAGGAGGCCATCGACGCGGTGCTCGACCTCGAGAAGATGGGCCTGCCCTTCAACCGCACCCCCGAGGGCAAGATCGACCAGCGCCGCTTCGGCGGCCACACCCGTGACCACGGCAAGGCGCCCGTGCGCCGCGCCTGCTACGCCGCGGACCGCACCGGCCACATGATCCTCCAGACGCTGTACCAGAACTGCGTCAAGCACAACGTGGAGTTCTACAACGAGTTCTACGTGCTCGACCTGCTGCTGGTGGAGGAGGACGCCGTGCGCGAGGACGGCACCGCCTACAAGCAGAAGCGCACCGCCGGCGTCGTCTCCTATGAGCTGGCCACCGGCGAGATCCACGTCTTCCAGGCCAAGTCGGTCGTCTTCGCCACCGGCGGCGCCGGCAAGGTGTACAAGACCACCTCGAACGCCCACACCCTCACCGGCGACGGCATGGCCATCGCCTACCGCGCGGGCCTGCCGCTCGAGGACATGGAGTTCGTGCAGTTCCACCCGACCGGCCTGGCCGGCCTGGGCATCCTGCTCTCCGAGGCCGCACGCGGCGAGGGCGGCATCCTCCGCAACGCGGACGGTGAGCGCTTCATGGAGCGCTACGCCCCCACCATCAAGGACCTCGCCCCGCGCGACATCGTGGCCCGGTCCATGGCCGAGGAGGTCCGTCAGGGCCGCGGCGCCGGTCCCAACAAGGACTACGTGCTCCTCGACCTGACGCACCTGGAGCCCTCGCACATCGACGAGAAGCTCCCGGACATCACCGAGTTCGCCCGCACGTACCTGGGCGTCGAGCCCTACACGGAGCCGGTGCCGGTGTTCCCCACCTGCCACTACTTCATGGGCGGCATCCCCACGAACATCAAGGCCGAGGTCCTCCAGGACAACGACACCGTCGTGCCGGGCCTGTACGCCGCCGGTGAGGTGGCCTGCGTGTCCGTGCACGGGTCCAACCGCCTGGGCACCAACTCGCTGCTGGACATCAACGTGTTCGGCCGCCGCGCCGGCATCTACGCCGCCGAGTACGCTGCCCAGGCGGACTGGGTGGAGCTGCCCGAGGGCGGCGAGCTGCCGACCGTGGAGCACATCGAGAACCTGCGCTCCGCCACCGGCTCCGAGCGCGTTGCGGACATCCGCGCCGAGCTCCAGGAGTCGATGGACGCGGACATGCAGGTCTTCCGCGACGAGGACTCGATCCGCCGCGCACTGGCCAAGATCGAGGAGCTGCGCGGCCGCTACGAGAACGTGTCCGTCCAGGACAAGGGCCACCGCTTCAACCTCGACCTGCTCGAGGGCATGGAGCTGGGCTACCTCCTGGACATCGCCGAGGCGATGACCCTCGCGGCCCTGGGCCGCAAGGAGTCCCGCGGCGGGCACTACCGCGAGGACTACCCCGACCGCGACGACGAGAACTTCATGGCGCACACCATGATCTACCGTGACGAGACCGCGGAGATGGAGGGCGTCAAGGGCATCCGCTTCGAGACCAAGCCCGTCGTCGTGACCCGTTACCAGCCGATGGAGCGTAAGTACTGATGAGCCACTCAGCAACCGAGACCGAGGCCCCCGTGGCCCAGGCGCAGACCCAGTCCGCCGGCGGCGGCGTAGGCGAGGTCGAGAGCTTCGACATCGTGCTCAAGGTCCGCCGCTACCTCCCGGAGTCCTCCGAGGAGTCCTACTGGGACGAGTGGCGCCTGACCATGTACGGCACCGACCGCGTGCTGGACGCCCTGCACAAGGTCAAGTGGGACCACGACGGCACCCTGTCGTTCCGCCGCTCCTGCGCCCACGGCGTGTGCGGCTCCGACGCCATGCGCATCAACGGCCGCAACCGCCTGGCCTGCAAGACGCTCCTGAAGGACCTCGACCTGTCCAAGCCCATCCTGGTGGAGCCCATCAAGGGCCTGCCGGTGGAGAAGGACCTGATCGTGGACATGGACCCGTTCTTCCAGTCCTACCGCGAGATCATGCCGTTCCTGGTCGCCGAGGGCCACGCGCCCACCAAGGAGCGCTACCAGTCCCAGGCCGACCGGGCGATCTACGACGACACCACGAAGTGCATCCTGTGCGCCGCGTGCACCTCGTCCTGCCCGGTGTTCTGGACGGACGGCCAGTACTTCGGCCCGGCCGCCATCGTCAACGCGCACCGGTTCATCTTCGACTCGCGTGACGAGGCCGGTGACATGCGCCTGGAGATCCTGAACGACAAGGAGGGCGTGTGGCGCTGCCGCACGACCTTCAACTGCACCGACGCGTGCCCCCGCGGCATCCAGGTGACCAAGGCGATCGCCGAGGTGAAGCGGGCCATCCTGGCCCGCCAGTTCTGATCCCCCGCACCACGACGGCGGCCCGTCTCCTCACGCGAGGAGGCGGGCCGCCGTCGTCGTGGGTGGTGCCCCTCCCGCCGAGGCCCGCAGACGCGCCGTCACCGGCCCGGTGTCGCGGCGTGTCTGCGGGCCTCGGCGTGGGGACGGGACCGGAGGCGGAGGCGGAGGCGGTCCGAGCTCAGCCGTCGAAGCCGTCGCGCGTCTCCCGCCGGTGCGCCACACGCAGCCACATCGCGCTGGACACGAGCATCCCGACGACGGCGCCCAGCACGACCGGACCCCCTCCCCCGGCCTGCACCATCCGCCCGCCGTCGACCATCCAGAAGGCCGCCGTGAGCATCCCCAGCACCACGAGCACGCTCCCCACGGGGCGCACGGCCCGGATCCGGCGGGTGATGCCGGCCAGGAGCACCAGGGTCAGGACGACCACCGCCGCGGCGGCCACCGGCCCCGCCCCCGCCGGGGTGAGGAACGCGGCGACGTCGGCGTCGGTGACCTCGCTCGCGCCCCAGGAGCGCGCCTCCAGCACGGCGCGGGCGTAGCCGGGCGTCGCCTGCAGCGCGAGCACGCCCCCCACGCCGGCCGCGCTCAGTGCCCCCGTGACCGCCGTGACGGTCTGGAACAGGCGCAGGGGACGCAGGGCCGCGCGATCGGGACCGGGGTCGCGCTCCGTGGTCTCGTGGGGATCGTCGTGGAGGGGGTGCATGCCCCCCATCATGCCCGGCGGCGCAGGAAGGTCGTCGCGAGGCCCGGGTTGAAGGCGCACACGAGCCAGGCCGCGTTCACGAGCGCGAACAGCCCGCCCAGGACCAGGGGCAGCACCACGTCCCCGGCGGGGAAGACGAACAGGCGGATGGCCCCCAGCAGCGTCACGAAGATGGCGATCGAGGCGAACAGGGCACCCATGATGCGCGCCGTGTTGCTGTGCCGGGTCAGGCCGACGAGGACGATCGCGTAGACCGCCAGACCCAGCAGGGTCGCGAACCAGACACTGCCGGTGAGGGCGCCCTCGATGGCCTCGGCGGTCATCGCGGGCGACTGCGCGCCGCCCTCGGGCAGCGAGTCCGCGATGTCCTGGGCCGCGCCCGGGAGGAGGTTGCGCAGGATCGACGCGGCATAGAGGACTGCGGACGCGACCGTCAGTCCGAGCAGCGCCCGGAACACGCCGGGGGTGCGGGCGTCGGGGCGGATCAGCGGGCGGGCGTCCGGGCCGGAGTGCCCGGCGATGCGCCGCCGCGCCTCATCCGGGCCCACCACGGGCCGCCCGCCGCCGTCCAGGTCGTCGGGGTGGGGGGACACGGGATGCGGGGGTCGATGATCGGAGGCCATGTCGTCATGGTCTCCGCTGGCCGACGCCGGGGCGAGGGCTGGCGACCCCGGACTCGCCGCCGGCGAACGGCGTCGGGATCAGGCGCGGCGGCCCTGACGGGTGTAGGCCGCGACCTGCGGGTTGAAGGCCTTGACCAGCCACAGGATGTTCACGATCACCAGCGCCAGGCTCAGCACGGAGGCCAGGACGCCGCCGATGCCGGGGTAGGTCACGAAGGAGAAGATGCCGCCGACGGCGCTGAGGGTGCCCAGGATCGCGACGACGATGCCGAGGATGCGGGCCCAGTTCTTGGCCCCGCGGAGGTTGAAGTACACCAGGGCGTACAGGGCCACGCCGATGAGCAGGACGATGATCGTGCCCACCGTCACGGAGGCGCCCACGACAGGCGCGATCTCCTCCACCTGCTCGGGGGTGAGGCCGCTCTGGCGAAGGGAGTCCCGCATGCGTTCGATGCTCTCCTCGCCGCCGAACAGGGCCGGCAGGGAGGACAGCACGTACAGCGCGAGCGACGTGAGCGTCAGCGTCAGGAGCGCGGGGAACGCGGCCGGCTCCGGGACGATGCCGTACGAGCTGCCCGGCTGGGCACCATGGCCCGGGGCCGCGTAGGGCTGCGTGCCGTAGCGGGAGCCCGCGGCGGGCTGGCCGTATGCGGGGTTCTGGCCCGGGTACGGGCCGGGGCCGCCCGCGGCGGGCTGCTCCGGGTTCGGGTCCGGGTTCGGTCGATCGGTGGTCATGGTGTGCTCCTCGGTGTCGGGGGTGCGGGTGGTGGTGATGACGGGCGCGGCGGCAGGATCACTCGTGCCGCAGTGCCTCGATGGGATCCTTGCGGGCCGCACGCAGGGCGGGCAAGGTGCCGGCGATGAACGCGATGGCCACGATCAGCAGCAGGATCAGCAGCAGGGCGAGGGGGTTGACCGCGAACAGGACCAGGCCGGTGACGCCGCTGAGGGGGCCGGTGGTCAACACCTGGTTCGCGATGAGTCCGACGGCGACGCCCAGGCCGATGCCGACCAGCGAGCCGAGCAGGCCGATCACGACGGCCTCCATGGTGAACAGGCCGAAGATCTTCCCGCCGGTCATGCCGAGGGCCTTCATGAGGCCGATCTCCCGGGTGCGCTCCTGCACCGCCATGAGCAGGGTGTTGATGATGCCGAAGCTGGCGGCGAGCAGCGCGATGAGCGCGAAGCCGGTGAGCACCCACGTGACGGCGTCGATGATGCCGCGGATCACGCCGAGCTGCTCCTCGAGGGTCTGCGCCAGCAGGCCCTGGTCGGCCAGCGCCTGCTTCACGGCGTCCTCGTTCGCCTCCGGGTCCTCCACGATCGCCGTGGCCTGGAAGTAGGTGTTCCGCTGCGACTCCGGCAGGCCCTCCGTCGTGATGTCGTAGATCGCCTGCTCCAGCGACTCCGACGGCGTCGGGGCGGTGCCCGCACCGGACGCGGCCGCCTTCGTCACACCGACCACGGTGGCCGTCACGGACTTGTGCTCCTGCAGCGGGGTCGCCGCCACGACGGTCAGCTCCGTGCCGACCAGGTCCTCGGCGTCGCCGGCGCCCAGGTCCTCCACCCACGACTCGGGCATGACGATCTCCGCGGCGCCGGCCTCGGGGGCACGGCCGGCCGAGAAGGTGAGCATGTCGATCTCGCCGGAGCTGCCCATGAAGCCGGTCTGCCACTTGCGGTCGTCCGGGCCCTGGATGTACTCCGGCTCGGCCACCCGATAGGTCTTCACCTCGGTGACGTGCTCGGTGTCCTCGATCGCGGCGAGGTCCTCCTGCGTGAGCAGCGGCATGCCGAACATCTCGCCGCCGGCGGCGTCCTGCTCCGTGTACTCCTGGGGCGAGCCGCTCGCCGCACCGGCCGAGGACATGTCCTGCTGCTTCATCACGGTCAGCTCGCCGGGCTTGCCGAAGCCCTCGACCACGTTGTCCACGTACTTGTTGATGCCCGCGCCGAGCCCCGTGGTGAGGGTCAGCGTGAATGCGCCGATCACGATCGCGACGACGGTGAGGAAGGTGCGCAGCTTGGAGCGCATCGTGTTGGCGAGCGCCGTGCCCGCGACGTCGGTGGCCTTCATGCCCGCGCTCCGTCCCGCTCGGTGCCGACGCGCTCGTCGGCGATGACCACGCCGTCCTGCAGCTCGACGCGACGGTCACACTTCGCGGCCAGGTCGTCGTCGTGCGTGACCACCACGAGGGTGATGCCCTCGTCGCGGTGCAGGCCGAAGAGGATGTCCTCCACGGCCGCCGAGGTGGCGGAGTCCAGGTTGCCCGTGGGCTCGTCCGCGAACAGCACCGTCGGGTTGTTCACGAGCGCACGGGCGATGCACACGCGCTGCTTCTGGCCGCCGGAGAGGTCCGTGGCCTTGTTCTTCGCCTTGTCCGCGAGCTCGAGCCGCTCGAGCACCGCCATGCCGCGGCGGGTGCGCTGGGCCCGGCCCACGCCGGCGATCTTCAGCGGCAGCACGGTGTTCTCCAGGACCGTCTGGTTCGGGTTCAGGAAGAACTGCTGGAACACGAAGCCGAACCGCTCGTTGCGCAGCTGGGAGATCTCCGCGGTCTTGAGCTGGGAGACGGGACGGCCGTCCATCGCGACGACGCCGGCGGAGGGCTGGTCCAGCAGCGCCAGCAGGTGCATCAGGGTGGACTTGCCGGAGCCGGACTTGCCGACGACGGCCAGGGACTCGCCGCGCTGGATCTGCAGGGTGATGCCCTTCAGCGCGTCGAAGCGGGACGCCCCGCGACCGTAGACCTTGACGAGGTTCTCCGTCTCCAGGACGGGTTCGGCGCCGGGCGGGACCTCGGCGACGGCGGGGATGGGGACAGCGGTGGACATGGCTCCGGCACTCCTCTGTCGGTGGGGCTCGCCCCCGCTGCGGCAGGAGCGGAGGCAGTGCCTCCATCCTGACAGCCGCGCACGCGCCGCCGCCTCCACCTCGAGTCGGAGAACACGACGGCCCGCGTCCCCCGCAGGTCGGGGGCGCGGGCCATCGTCGGGAGGCCGCGGGGCCGGTGCGGCCCGGCTCAGCGCAGCGGCGGCAGGAAGCCGACCTTGGCGTAGACGTCCTCGAGCACGGGCGTGGCCACGGCGCGGGCCTTCTCGGCTCCGGAGGCGAGGATGCGGTCCAGCTCAGCGGGGTCGGCGAGCAGCTCGAGGGCGCGCTCGCGCACGGGGGCCAGGCGCTCGACGACAGCGTCCGCCACCGCGACCTTGAGGTGCCCGTACATCTTGCCGACGAACTCCTCCTCGAGCTGCGGGATCGGCGTGCCGGACACCGCGGCGAGGATGGTCAGCAGGTTGGAGACGCCGGGCTTGGCCTCGCGGTCGAAGCGCACCTCGGTGCCGTCGTCGGTGACCGCGGACTTGATCTTCTTGGCGGTCTTCTTCGGCTCCTCGAGGATGTTGATGAGCCCGTTCGGGGACGCCGCGGACTTGGACATCTTCGACGTGGGGTCCTGCAGGTCGTAGATGCGCGCGCCGGTCTCCGGGTAGAAGCCGGTGGGCACCACGAACGTCTCGCCGTAGCGGTGGTTGAAGCGCTGGGCGAGGTCGCGGGTGAGCTCCACGTGCTGGCGCTGGTCGTCGCCCACGGGCACGCCATGCGGCTGGTAGAGCAGGATGTCCGCGGCCATGAGCATGGGGTACGCGAGCAGGCCGACGCCGGCCGCGTCCGCGCCCTGCTTGGCGGACTTGTCCTTGAACTGGGTCATGCGCATGGCCTCGCCCATGCCGGTCATGCAGGTCAGCACCCACGCCAGCTGCGCGTGCTCGGGCACCTGGGACTGGACGAACAGCGTGGAGCGCTCGGGGTCGATGCCGCCGGCGATGAACTGCGCGGCGGCCACCCGCGTGCGCTCCGCCAGGGCTGCCGGGTCCTGCGGCACGGTGATGGCGTGCAGGTCGGGGATGAAGAAGAACGCCTCGAAGTCGGCCTGGGTGCGCTCCCAGTTCACGAGGGCGCCGAGGTAGTTGCCCAGGTGGAGGGAGTCCGCCGATGGCTGCATGCCGGAGAGCACGCGGTGCCGGGCGGACGCGCCGGGCAGGTGGGCGGTGGCGGCGGCGTCCTGGGCCAGGACGTCCTGGACGGAGTTCTTCTTCATGGTCATCTCAGCCTCGGGTCTCTCCTGCACGGTCAGAACTGGTAGTCGACCACGAGCGGGGCGTGGTCGGAGAAGCGGGTGCCCCAGCTGGGGGCGCGGTCCACGACGGCGGTCGTCGCCCGCTCGGCCAGGCCCGCGGTCGCCATGTGGTAGTCGATGCGCCACCCGGCGTCGTTGTCGAAGGCCTTGCCGCGCATGGACCACCACGTGTACGGGCCCGGCACCGGCCCGGCGAGGGCGCGGTGCACGTCCGTGAAGCCGAGCTCGCCGAAGAACCGGTCGAAGTAGGCGCGCTCCTCGGGCAGGAAGCCGGCCTTCTTCACGTTGCCCTTCCAGTTCTTGATGTCCAGCTCGGTGTGGCCCACGTTGAGGTCGCCCGTGACGAGGGCGTGCCCCTCCCCCGCGGCCAGCTCGGAGAGGCGGCGGACCATCTCGTCGAGGAACCGGTACTTGTCCTCCTGCTTCGGGGTGTCGACCTCGCCCGAGTGCACGTACGCGGAGACCACGGTCAGCGGCGAGCCGTCCGGCAGGCGCAGGTCGGCCTCGATCCAGCGGCCGGCGTCGTCGAAGTACCCGTCGGCGTCGGCGATGCCCGTGCGGACCTCGCCGAGCGGGAACCGCGAGGCGATCGCGACGCCGGCCCGCCCCTTGGCGGCGGCCACGGCGTCCGCCAGGTGCACCTCGTCCCAGTCCTCGCCCACGATCTCGCGGACCAGCTGCGCCGTGACGTCCGCGGGGGCGCGCACCTCCTGGAGGGTGAGCACGTCCACGCCGCGGCCGGCGAACCACTCCCGCATGCCCTTGCGGTGCGAGGCGCGGATGCCGTTGACGTTCACGGTGGCCACGCGCACGGCGCCGTCGGCCTTGGGCGCCCCGGCGTGGGCGTGCACCACGGGCTCGCCCTCGGCGGGCTCGGGGTACTTCCCGGTGACGGGGTCCTTCTCGGGCAGCGCCGTCATCAGCCGATCACCGTCCCGCTCACCGGGCCCTCGGCGCCGCCGGTCCGGGACTCCTTGATCATGTCGCGGGCGTTGGAGGCCGTGATGTCGATGGTCTCCAGGGCGCGGTCCACCATCTCGCGGTCCATGCCCTCGCCTGCGGCGAGCTGCTCGCGCACCACGCGCACCTGCACCTGGGCGATCTTGAACGAGTGGTCCAGCTTGGTGTCCCGCAGGGGGTCCGCGGCCGGTGCCGGCGGGGCCACCGCGGGGGCGGCGGCGTCGGTGTCCCGGCCGCGCAGGGCGGCGACGTCGGCGCGGGCGTTCTGCATGGCGGTGTCCACCTTGCGGCCCGCGGCCTGGACGCCGCGGCGCATCTGCAGGTACACGACCACCGCGAACACGAGCCAGCCGGCGGCGACGGCGACCACGAGCCACCCGATCACGTCGTTCTGGTTCGCGGCGAAGATGATCGCCACGATCAGGATGACGATCATCGCAACGAAGCCGAGCGATCCCACGCGCAGGCCGGCGCGGGGGCCGCGGCGCGCGCCGTCGGGACCGGGGGTCAGGGACTGGGACATGGGTGCTCCTCCGGAGGGGCTCGTGGGGTCTGCCCTCCATCATCCCGCATCGTGGGGTGCGCTCCGAATCGGGCGGCCCGCATCGGCGCCTATCCTGAGGCGATGACCCCCCGGCCCCCACACCCCGCCGACCCCGTGTCCGGGGCCTTCACCCCTGACCAGCACCGCATCCTCATCGCACTGCTCATGCCGCTCTTCCTCGCGCTGATGAGCGTGTCCGTGGTGAACGTGGCGCTGCCGGCCATCGAGTCGGGCCTGGACGCCACGAGCGCGGATCTGCAGTGGGTGCTGGCGGGGTACACGCTGACGTTCGGCACCGTGCTCGTGGCCGCGGGCCGCGCCGGCGACCTGTGGGGGCGCAAGAACCTGTTCCTGGCGGGCATCACGCTGTACATGCTCGGCTCCCTGCTCTCCGGCTTGGCCGGGGACACCCTGCTGCTCAACGCGGGGCGCCTGCTCACGGGCCTGGGCGCGGGCGTGTTCAACCCCCAGGTCATCGGGTTCATCCAGTCGAACTTCCACGGCCGCGCCCGCGGGCGGGCCTACGGGCTCTTCGGCACCGTGGTGGGCCTCGGCGTGGCCGTGGGGCCCCTGCTCGGCGGGCTGTTCCTCGGCGCGTTCGGCCCCGAGTGGGGCTGGCGCTCCACGTTCCTCATGAACGTGCCCGTGGGCCTGGCCGCCGTCGCGATGGGCGCCCTCTGGCTGCCGCCGCCCACCCGCGTGCACGGCCTGCCCCCCGCCCCCGGACCACGCGGGATCGCCGCGCTCGACCCGGTGGGCGCCCTGCTGCTCGGCGCCGGCGGGGTGAGCCTCATGGTGCCGTTCATCGTCCCGGGCACCGCCTGGCTGCTGGTGCTCGCCGCCGCGCTCGTGACGGCGTGGTGGCTGTGGGAGAAGCGCGTGAAGGCCCGGGCGTCGGCCACCGGCGTGCAGCCCATGGTGGACCCGGCCCTGTTCCGGCGGCCGTCCTTCACGATCGGCGCGCTCGAGTCCACGATCTACCTGGCCACCATGCCGGCGGTGTTCGCGATCGTGGCGATCTTCCTGCAGCGCGGCATGGGGTTCACGCCGCTCGAGGCCGGCCTCGTGGGTCTGCCCGGCGCCGTCGTCGTGGCCTCTCTGTCCCCGTGGGTGGGCTCGATGGTGCAGCGGCGCGGGCCCGTGCTCGTGCTGCTCGGCGCTCTGGTGGGCCTCGTGTCGCTGGGGGTGCTCGCGCTCGCGTTCGAGCGCAGCGCAGCCGGCGCGTGGTCGCCGTGGATCGTGGGGGTGGGGCTGATCGTGCAGTCGGCCTCGCAGGCCCTGCTGCTCACCAGCACGCAGGTGCTGATGATGGACGACGTCGCCGGCCACGAGGCGGGGGCGGCCGGCGGCGTCGCCCAGACGGCGCAGCGCCTCGGCACCGCCCTGGGCCTGTCCGTGGTGACGGGCGCGTTCTTCGCGGCCCTGGCCGGCGCCGCAGCCGAGAGCGCCGGGCCACCGTCGGCCGCGGCGTACGCGCACGCGGCCTCGACCGCCATGGGCATGGTGGCCGTGTGCTGGGCGCTCACCGCCGTGGTCGCGGCCCTGGACGTGGTCCGGCGGCGCCGCGCGGTGCGCGCGGCCTGACCGGCCCGCGGGGGCCTCAGCGCAGGAACAGCGCGCCGAGCCGGCGGGCGGCGAGCCACACCCCGATGCCGGCCATCACCACGAAGTAGAGGACGTGGCCGGCGGTCGCCCAGCTCAGCACGCCCACCGCGAGCGCGCGCATCATCTCCACCGCGTGCCACAGCGGGAACACGCGGATCACCCACTGGATCGGCTCCGGGTAGACCGCGAGCGGGAAGAACGTGGCCGAGAACAGGAACATGGGCATCAGCACGATCTGGACCCAGTCCATGTGCTGGAACGTCTTCATCCAGCTCGTCACCGCCATGCCGAGGGAGGCGAAGCCCAGCGCCACGAGCAGGGCGCCGGGGATCATGAGCAGCGCCGTCCAGGAGGTGACGAGCCCGGCCACGGTCATGACGATCAGGAAGCCGACCGCGTAGATCAGCCCGCGCAGCAGCGCCATCGCGATCTCCCCGAGCGCCACGTCCAGCGGGCCCAGCCGTGTGGAGAGCATGGTCTGGTACGTCTTCGCGTAGCGCAGCTTGAAGAACACGTTCCACGTGGAGTCGTAGATGGCGCCGTTCATCGCCGAGACCGCCAGCAGTGCGGGGGCGAGGTACATGCCGTACGGGACGGGGGTGCCATCCGGGCCGGCCACGTCGCCGACCAGCGCACCGAGCCCCAGCCCCAAGGAGGCCAGGTAGAGCACGGGCTCGAAGAACCCGGAGAAGAACACCACCCAGTTGTTGGACTTCAGGGAGAGGAACGCCCGCTCCATCACCGCGCGCACGTTGCCCGAGTACGCGCCGGCCAGCGGGCCGCGGCGCACGGGGATCTCGGGCAGGGGCGGCACGGCGACGGCGTGTTCCCGCACCACCGACGACGACGGCGCGGCCGGGTCCGCCTGCGCGGCGGCGGGTGCGACGTCGGCGCGGGCGGCCCCGGTGCGCGCGGCACGGCAGCCCAGGCGCGGGGCACGGTCCCGACGGGCGACCGTGACGGCGTCGCGGTCCGGGGTGCCGCGGACCCAGCCGAGGCGGCGCGTGTAGATCCGCACCGCGAGCCAGGCCCCGCCGAGCGCGAGGGCCAGCAGGAACGCCACGTGCACCACGGTGAGCCAGACCGGCTCGGCCATCCCGTAGGAGAGCACGCGGCCGAGCTGGGCGGCATGCCACTGCGGGGAGAGCCAGCCGATCCAGCGCAGCCACACCGGCAGCGCCTCGAGCGGGTAGAAGGTGGCGGAGAACAGGAACAGGGGCATGACCACGAGCCGCTGCAGGGTGGCGAACTGGCCCTTGTCCTCCCTCAGGGAGGCCGCGAACGCCATGATCGGCGCGCCGACGGCGAGCCCGCCGAGCGTGGCGGTGAGGACCTGCACCCACGCCCACGGGCTCGAGACCACGCCGAACGCCAGCATCACCAGCAGGAACACGGCAGCCTGGAACACGAACCGCAGGCTCACCGCCACGAGGTGGCCCAGGGCGATCTGCGCCGGAGACAGCGGAGTGACCTGCGCCGCGTAGTACGTGCGCTGCCACTGGAACCCGCCCATCACCGGGTAGGAGAACTCGACGGACGCGGTCATCAGCGCGCCCGAGGCCAGCAGCGCCGGGGCGATGAACGCGACGTAGGAGACCCCGCCCAGGGCGTCCTGCGGCATCCCGCCGCCCATGAGCTGGGCCAGGCCCAGACCCATGGCCAGCAGGTAGAGCACGGGCTCGCCGAGCGCCCCGACGAGCAGCACCGCGCCGTAGCGACGCATGGACCGCAGCTGGTGCTCGGCGTAGAGCAGGACGCCGCGGCGCTTCACGCGCTCCGCGGACGCCGCCGCGGTGACCGGCGGGCGAAGCGGCTCGGCGGGCGAGGCGGGGCCGGGGGTCGTCGTCGTGGTGGGGGACGGCACGGGTCAGTCCACCAGGGTGCGGCCGGTGAGGATGAGGAACACGTCCTCGAGGCTCGCGCGGCGGGTCAGCGTGGTGGCGGGGGCGGGCAGGGCGCCCTCGTCGACGAGGCGCTGCACGACGTCGTGCAGGTCGTCCGCGCGTCGGGCGTAGACGAGGACGCGGTCCGGGAGGACCTCGACGCGGTGCACGACGCCGTCACCTGCGTGGGCCTGGACGGTGCGGGCCGCGGCCTCGTTGCGGTCCGCGCCGAAGCGCGCCTCGAGGACCTCGCGGGAGGCGTGCTCGCGGATGAGCTCGGCGGGGGTGCCGGCGGCCATGATCTCGCCGCCGTCGACCACGACGAGCCGGTCGCACAGCTGCTCCGCCTCGTCCATGTGGTGCGTGGTCAGCAGCAGCGTGGTGCCGCGTTCCTTGAGCCGGTAGAGGCGGTCCCACAGGATGTGGCGGGCCTGCGGGTCCAGGCCCGTGGTGGGCTCGTCGAGGAGGAAGAGGGCCGGCTCGTTGACCAGGGCGCGGGCGATCACGAGCCGGCGCTTCATGCCGCCGGAGAGGTCGGTGACCTTGGCGTCCGCCTTCTCGGTGAGCTGGGCGAAGGCCAGCAGCTCCTCGGCCTTGGGCCGCAGGTACGAGTAGGGCAGGCCGAAGTAGCGGCCGTAGATCAGGATGTTCTCCCGGGCGGTGAGCTCCTCGTCCAGGTTGTCCTGCTGCGGCACCACGCCCAGGCGCGCACGGACGGCCGGCCCGTCCTCCTCCGGGTCGATGCCCAGGATGGTCAGCTCGCCCGCGGTGCGCTGCGAGGTGCCCGCGAGCATGCGCATGGTGGTGGACTTGCCCGCGCCGTTGGGGCCGAGCAGGCCGAAGCACTCCCCGGGGCGCACGTCCAGGTCGATGCCCTTCACAGCGTGGAACTCGCCGTACTGCTTGCGCAGCCCACGGGCACGGATGACGGAGGCGGGGGCCGCGTGCAGAGTGGTGTGACTCACAAGGCGACAGCATAGGCGCACCACCCGCCCGGACGCGCGCCGCCCCCTCGGCGACGAACCCTGCGATTCGCAGGGTTCGTCGCGGGGCGGGGAGAGGTCAGGCTCCGGCCCGCTCCCCCGCCCAGTCCTCGCCGTCGGCGGCGCGCTCGGCGGCCTCGACGACGTTCGCCAGCAGCATGACGCGGGTCATCGGCCCGACGCCGCCCGGGTTCGGCGCCATCCAGGCCGCCTTCTCCTTCACGGCCGGGTCCACGTCGCCCAGGACGCGCGACGTCCCGTCCTCCCCGGTCACGCGGGAGACGCCCACGTCCAGGACGATCACGCCCTCCTTGACCTGCTCCGGCTTCACCATGTGGGCGGAGCCGGCGGCGGCGATCACGACGTCGGCGCTCGCCAGCAGCTCGTCGAGGTTCGTGGTGCCGGTGTGGGCCAGGGTCACGGTGGCGTTGACCTCGCGGCGGGTGAGCACGAGGCCGGCGGGCCGGCCGATGGTCACGCCGCGGCCGATCACGAGCACGTGCTTGCCGGCCAGCTCCACACCGTGGTGGCGCAACAGCTCGACGCAGCCGGCCGGGGTGCACGGCAGCGGCGAGTCCAGCTCGCCGCCGACCGAGGCCACGAGCCGCCCCAGGTTCATGGGGTGCAGGCCGTCCGCGTCCTTGTCCGGGTCGATGGCCTCGAGCACCTTCTGGGTGTCCACGTGCTTCGGCAGCGGCAGCTGGACGATGTAGCCCGTGCAGGCCGGGTCCTCGTTCAGCTCGCGCACGACGTCGAGGATCTGCTCCTCCGTCGCGTCCGCGGGCAGCTCACGCTGGATGGACTCGATGCCCACCTCGGCGCAGTCGCGGTGCTTGCCCGCCACGTACTTCTGCGAGCCGGCGTCCTCACCGACGAGCAGGGTGCCGAGGCCGGGGGTGTGCCCGCGCTCGGCGAGGGCGGCCACGCGGCCGCGCAGCTCCTCCTTGATCGCGGCGGCGGTGGCCTTGCCGTCCAGGACCTTCGCGGTCATCGGCGGCTCACCAGCCCTCGAGGCCGTCGTACAGCGGGAAGTCCTCGGTGAGCTTCACGACGCGGGCGCGCAGCGCCTCCACGTCCGGGCTCGGCTTCAGCGCCTCGGCGATGACGTCGGACACCTCGCGGAACTCGGCCTCGCCGAAGCCGCGGGAGGCCAGCGCGGGGGTGCCGATGCGCAGGCCGGAGGTGGTCATCGGCGGACGCGGGTCCCACGGCACCGAGTTGCGGTTCACGGTGATGCCGACCTCGTGCAGGATGTCCTCGCCCTGCCTGCCGTCCAGCTGGGACTCGCGCAGGTCCACCAGGACCAGGTGCACGTCCGTGCCGCCGGTGAGCACCGAGATGCCGTGCTCGGCCATGTCCGGGGCGGTCAGGCGCTCGGCCAGGATCTGCGCGCCGGCCAGGGTCCGCTCCTGCTTCTCCTTGAAGTCCGCGGAGCCGGCGATCTTGAAGGCCACGGCCTTGCCCGCGATCGCGTGCATCAGCGGGCCGCCCTGCTGGCCCGGGAACACGGCGGAGTCGATCTTCTTCTTCAGCTCCTCGGTGGAGAGGATGAAGCCCGAACGGGGGCCGGCGAGGGTCTTGTGCACGGTGGAGGAGACGACGTCGGCGTGCGGCACCGGGTTCGGGTGCAGGCCGGCGGCCACGAGGCCGGCGAAGTGGGCCATGTCCACCCAGAGCCGGGCGCCGACCTCGTCCGCGATCGAGCGGAAGGCGGCGAAGTCGAGCTGACGGGGATAGGCGGACCAGCCGGCCACGATCACCTTCGGCCGGGCCTCGAGGGCCTTCTCGCGCACCTTGTCCATGTCGATGCGGTGGGTGTCCGGCTCCACCTCGTACGCGGCGATGCTGTAGTTCTTGCCGGAGAAGTTCAGCTTCATGCCGTGCGTCAGGTGGCCGCCGTGCGCCAGGGACAGGCCCATCATCGTGTCCCCGTGGTCCAGCAGCGAGGTCATCACGGCCACGTTGGCCTGAGCGCCGGCGTGCGGCTGGACGTTGGCGTGCTCGGCGCCGAACAGGTCCTTGGCGCGCTGGATGGCCAGGTTCTCGGCCACGTCCACGAACTCGCAGCCGCCGTAGTAGCGGCGGCCCGGGTAGCCCTCCGCGTACTTGTTGGTCAGCACCGAGCCCTGCGTCTCGAGGATGGCGCGCGGCACGAAGTTCTCCGAGGCGATCATCTCGAGCGTGCCCCGCTGGCGGCCGAGCTCGTCCGCGAGCGCCGCGGCGATCTCCGGGTCCACCTCGGCGAGGGGCTGGGTGTTGATGTCGGGCGTCTGCGTCACGGGGGTTCCCTTCGAACGGGGGTCTGTGCGGCCGGAAGGCTCCGGTGCCCTCCATCCTAGTGACCAGGCGCCGTCGTCGGGCCTGCGCGACGGCGGCCCGCGGCCCCGGCGACCGACCCCGGCACCCGGTTCTTTTGACTGATTCAGAAATATGCCAAGATCGGGGATGACGCCGCCCACCGCGCCGATCGGTGCGCGGCCGACGTCGATCGACGAAGGAGAGTTCCATGACGGAGTACCAGAAGAAGACCCCGCACGCGACCGGTTCCACCCGCCAGAACGGCGCCCCGGCCATCAGCGACCGCCAGTCCCTGACCGTGGGCAGCGAGGGGCCCATCGTCCTGCACGACACCCACCTGCTGGAGACCCACCAGCACTTCAACCGCATGAACATCCCGGAGCGCCGCCCGCACGCCAAGGGCTCCGGCGCCTTCGGCGAGTTCGAGGTGACCGAGGACGTGTCGAAGTACACCAAGGCCCTCGTGTTCCAGCCGGGCACGAAGACCGAGACCCTCCTGCGCTTCTCCACCGTGGCCGGCGAGCTCGGCTCCCCGGACACCTGGCGCGACGTGCGCGGCTTCGCACTGCGCTTCTACACCGAGGAGGGCAACTACGACATCGTCGGCAACAACACCCCGATCTTCTTCCTGCGCGACCCGATGAAGTTCACCCACTTCATCCGCTCGCAGAAGCGCCTGCCGGACTCCGGCCTGCGCGATGCCACCATGCAGTGGGACTTCTGGACCAACAACCCCGAGTCGGCGCACCAGGTGACCTACCTGATGGGCCCGCGCGGCCTGCCCCGCACCTGGCGTGAGATGAACGGCTACGGCTCCCACACCTACCTGTGGGTCAACGCCCAGGGCGAGAAGCACTGGGTGAAGTACCACTTCATCTCCCAGCAGGGCGTGCACAACCTCTCGAACGACGAGGCCACCAAGATCGCCGGCGAGAACGCCGACTTCCACCGCCAGGACCTGTTCGAGTCCATCGCCAAGGGCGACCACCCCAAGTGGGACCTCTACATCCAGGCGATCCCCTACGAGGAGGGCAAGACCTACCGGTTCAACCCCTTCGACCTGACGAAGACGATCTCCAAGAAGGACTACCCGCGCATCAAGGTCGGCACGCTGACCCTGAACCGCAACCCGGAGAACCACTTCGCGCAGATCGAGTCCGCCGCGTTCAGCCCGAGCAACACCGTGCCGGGCATCGGCCTCTCCCCGGACCGCATGCTCCTGGGCCGCGCCTTCGCGTACCACGACGCGCAGCTGTACCGCGTGGGCGCCCACGTGAACCAGCTGCCGGTGAACCGTCCCAAGAACGCGGTGCACAACTACGCCTTCGAGGGCCAGATGTGGTACGACCACACCGGCGACCGCTCCACCTACGTGCCGAACTCCAACGGCGACTCCTGGTCGGACGAGACCGGCCCGGTGGACGACGGCTGGGAGGCCGACGGCACCCTGACCCGTGAGGCCCAGGCGCTGCGCGCGGACGACGACGACTTCGGCCAGGCCGGCACCCTCGTCCGCGAGGTCTTCTCGGACCAGGAGCGTGACGACTTCGTGGAGACCGTGTCCGGCGCGCTGAAGGGTGTCCGCCAGGACGTCCAGGCCCGCGCCTTCGAGTACTGGAAGAACGTGGACGCCACGATCGGCCAGCGCATCGAGGACGAGGTCAAGCGCCACGAGGGCGACGGCATCCCCGGCGTCGAGGCCGGCGGCGAGGCCCGCATCTGACGGCCCCCTCCCCCGGCGGGCGCCCGCGCGCCCTCCGCTGAACGCACGGCGGCCGCTCCCTCACACGAGGGGGCGGCCGCCGTCGTCGTGGGGCGAATGCCTTGGTCAGCGCTTGCCCCAGCGGCGCTCCTGCGCCTGGGACAGCTTGTCCTTGACCACCTTCACGACCTTGTCCTTGGCGGGCACGGCCACGTTGTCCCGCAGCGGGACGGCGACCTTGTCACGCACGGTCTCGAACGCGGAGGCCGCCACGGCGCCGGCCTGGGCCAGCTTCGACTCACCCTCGGCGTCCGAGGCTCGGGTCTCGTCGCGGTCCGCCCGCAGGTCCGGGAGGGCGGCGCCCTCGGTGTCGTCCTCGGCGGGCTCCTCATCCGTGGGGGCGGAGGAGGTGGAGGTGTCTGGGGCCACGGTCGTGGGCGTCGACGACGTCGGCGCGGCGGTCCCGGCAGTCCCGGCGGCTGCCGCCGACTGGGCGGCGCGGGCCTCGCGGCGGGTCGCCGGAGTGGCGTCCTCCGCACGGCCGGACGAGGCCGCGGTCGGATCCAGCTCCGGGGCGCCGCCCAGGGGCGTGGCCGGCGTGGTGCCGGCGTGGGTCTCCGGGGCCTCGGCCCGGCGGGTGGCCGGGGCGGCCTCGAGCGGCGGGCGCTCAGCCGCGGGCTCGACCGCCGCCGGCTGCGCGACGTCCGCGCCGTGGTCATCGGTGCGCGCCGGCTCGCGGTCCGCCTCCGCCACGCGACCGGGCACCCCGGGCGTGCCGTCGATGCGCAGGGACCCGGCGGCCGAGCGCTCCGTCCCGTCGACGCCGGTCTGCTGGGCCTGGTCCGACTCGGTGGCCACGACGGTGACCGAGCCGTGCGCGGTGGTGGCGACCGTGTGCGTCTCGAGGTGCTCGCCCTGCGGGACGGGGATCCCGTCCGTGGCGAACTCCTTGGTGGGGGTGTGCTCGGCGGCGACCTCGTCGGCGGGGACGGTCCCGTGCACGTGCTCGGGGGCCGGGGTGAGGTGGCTCCTCTGCTGCGGAGCCTCGGCCACCGGTGCCGCCGGGGCGGGGGTCTCGGTCACCGGGGACGGGGAGGCCGGGGTCGCCGGGACGTCCGCCGCGGGCGTCTGCTCGTCCAGGGTGACGCCGGAGCCGCCGGCCACACCGGCCGCGCCCAGGCCCACGGTGTCCGCCTCGCGCACCGTGCTCGGCACCGCCGGAGCGGGGCGCAGAGTGCCCCGGGTGGCCGGAGCCGCGGCGTCGCGGCGGTGGGTCTGAGCGGTGGCCTCGGTGCTCGGGGCGTCCTGCTGGTCCACGGTCACCCCGGCACCGCCGGCCACGCCGGCGCCGGACTCGTCGGTCTCGCGGTCCGCCGCGGCGGTGTCGAACGCAGCCAGACCCCCGGCGGGCCTCACGGCCGGCGCCGGGCGCGCGTCCTTCTCGGCCGCCACCTCGTCCAGGCGGGAGAGGCGGGTCGGGGCCGCGGGGGCGGCCGCCTGCTCACCCGCGGTGTCCGCGCTGACGCCCCGGCGCTCGAGCCGGGTCTCGGCGGCCTCGGCCTCGGCCTCACGACGACGGCGGGAGGCGATCACCGAGACGATGATCAGGATCAGCAGCACGACGATGATCGCCGCGATGATCCAGTAGAGGGTGGACTGTGGCATGGGGGTGCTCCTCGGTCGTCTGGGGCGACCGGCCGGGCCGGGCGCCGCGTCGTGCCTCCCCCGCCGCCGCGCGGCGGGGAACCTGGTCTTGAGGATGACACGGGGCCCGGCTCCCCGACCAGGGATCAGCCCCGTCATCCCGCGGTTCCGCGCGGCCGGCACCGCCTACCATCGACGCCATGGACACGGCAGCCCTCTCCCCCAGCCCCTCCCCCGCCTCCGGCGCGGAGCACGCCCGCGTGCTCACGCTGGCCTGCACGAACCGCAAGGGCATCGTGCACGCCGTGACGGGCGCCCTGCTGGGCGTGGAGGCGGACATCACCGAGTCGCAGCAGTACGACTCCCCGGACACCGGCGACTTCTTCATGCGCGTGGAGTTCGTGACCCCGGCCACGCGGGAGGACATCGAGCAGGCGCTCGCGCCGGTGCGCGAGGAGTTCGGCATGCGCATGGGCCTGTGGGACGCGGCGCAGCGCATGCGCACCCTCGTGATGTGCTCCAAGGACGGGCACACCCTCAACGACCTGCTCTTCCAGCAGCGCGCCGGCACCCTGCCCATCGAGATCCCCGTGGTGGTCTCGAACCACCTGGACCTGCAGCCGCTCGCCTCCTTCTACGGCGTGCCCTTCATCCACGTGCCCGTCTCGAAGGACCCCTCGAGCCGGGACTCCAAGGAGGCCGCGGAGGACCGGCTGCGCGACCTGATCGCCCAGTTCGACATCGAGCTGGTGGTCCTGGCCCGCTACATGCAGATCCTCTCGGACGAGCTGTGCCGGGACCTGGCCGGGATGGCCATCAACATCCACCACTCGTTCCTGCCCTCCTTCAAGGGCGCCCGCCCCTACCACCAGGCGCACGAACGCGGCGTGAAGCTCATCGGCGCCACCGCCCACTACGTGACCGCCGACCTGGACGAGGGCCCGATCATCGCGCAGTCCGTGCAGCCGGTGACCCACGCCCAGACCGCCGCCGACTTCGTGGCCCGCGGCCGCGACGTCGAGGGCTCCACGCTCGCGCAGGCCGTGCGCTGGCACGCCCAGCACCGCGTCCTCGCGGACGGCCGGCGGACCGTCGTCTTCAGCTGAGCCCGGGACGACGGCGCCACGCGGCGCCGTCGTCCTGCCCGCCTAGGTGTAGGAGGGCATGACGTTGTTGACTCGGGCCGGTGCCAACGAGGCCGGAGGGGCGTCCCCGCAGGAGGTATGAGGCCGATGGTAGTTGTAGTGGTTCACCCACACGGCCAGCGCCTCACGCCGAGCTTGCTCTGAGGTATACGGGCGGGCGTAGAGGACCTCATCGACCATCAGCCGGTTGTACCGCTCGACCTTCCCGTTATGGCGCGGGGTGTAGGGTCGGATCCGGTGATGCCGGCCCCCGAGCGAGACCACCTTGGCGGTGAAGTCCACGGCCCGGTAGTTGTTCCCGTTGTCCGTGACCACCCGGTCCACGGTGATGCCGTGGGCGGCGAAGAACGCGCGGGCCCGGCAGAAGAACCCGATCGTGGTCACCGCCTTCTCATCCTCCAACGCCTCGGTGTACGCCAGGCGGGTGTACCCGTCGATCGCCGAGTGCAGGTAGGTGTACCCGACCCGCCGGCCGGCACCACGCTTGGAAGCACGGCCTGCTTCACTTTCACGTCCGTGAGCACGCCAGCCGCCCCCGTCAGGGATCTTCCCGATCTTCTTCACGTCCAGGTGCACCATGTGCCCCGGGCCGCGGGCGGTGATCTTCTGGGGTCGTTGGCGCAGGTCCTCACCCGTGGGCGCGAGGTCTGGCAACCGGGAGATGCCCAGTCGGTGCAGCCACCTGCCCACAGTGCGCAGGCACAGCTGGTGGCCTTCAGAGACGAGGTGGTGATGGATGCGGCGGGCTGACCACTTCTCCCTGCGACGCAGGGTCTGGATCTGGGCCACCACCTCGGGGTCGAGCTGGGCAGGTGAACGGCGCGGACGGCTGGGCCGGTCGAGCAGCCCGGCCTCGCCCTCGGCGCGGTAGCGGGCCACCCAGGTGGCCACCGTGGGCCGGCTCACCCGGAACTCGGCGGCCACGTGTGCCTGCGGGATCCCGTCGTGCAGGTGGCGGTGGACCATCCTGAGACGGCCGGTGGGAGTCAGGGGTGCGTTAGCGTGAGTCATGAGTGGGTCTCTTCTGGCAGGTGGGTTGTTGAGGAACTTCCATCCTGCGGGAGAGGCCCACTCGTCTCATCTCAGCCCGGTACGGATGTCAAGAACCTCATGACCCACAACACCTAGGCTGGTGGCATGGCCCACATCATCACCGTCGCGGGTGCCACCCCGCGCATCCACGAGTCCGTCTTCCTCGCCCCGACCGCCGCGATCACCGGCGACGTCGAGATGGCCGAGCGCTCCTCGGCCTTCTACGGCGTCTCCGCCCGCGGTGACTCCGCCCCCATCCGCGTCGGGGCGGGCACCAACCTGCAGGACAACGTGGTGCTGCACGCGGACGAGGGCTTCCCGTGCACCCTGGGCGCCGGTGTCTCCGTGGGCCACTCCGCCGTGGTGCACGGGGCCACCGTGGAGGACGACTGCCTGATCGGCATGTCCGCCACGGTGATGAACGGCGCGGTGATCGGGGCCGGTTCGCTCGTGGCCGCCGGGGCCCTGGTGCTCGAGGGGACGCAGGTCCCGGCCGGCTCTCTCGTGGCGGGCGTCCCCGCGAAGGTCCGCCGCCCCCTCACGGACGAGGAGCGGGAGGGCCTCAAGAAGAACGCGGCCACCTACCTGCGGCTGTCCGCCGCGCACCGGGACGCCGTCGCCGGCTGAACCGGGCCCGGAGGATGTGGGACGGTGGGCACCATGCCCACCTCTTCCGCTCTCCCCCGCACCCGACCCGACGACGTCCCCGAGCGCCTGCTCGTCCTCCCCGCGGCGCAGGACGTCGCCGGCACCCCCTACGCCCACGCCCGTCGGCTGGCCGAGCAGGCCGTGGCCGACGTCGGCGGCGCCGCCGTGGCCGAGGGCGACACCTCTGCCACGGCCCTGCTGATGGTCCGCCCGATCCCGGTCGATGCGCTCGCCGCGGCCCTGACCGCCCACCCCCACGTGAGCTGGGTGCAGCTCCCGTTCGCCGGGATCGAGCCGTTCGTCCCCCTCGTGCGCAGCCGCCCGGACATCGTGTGGACGTCCGCCAAGGGCACATACGCGCCGCCGGTGGCCGAACACGCGCTGCTGCTCACCCTGGCCCTGCTGCGGGACCTGCCCGCGCGCGTCCGCGCCACCACATGGGGTCCCTCCTCCGGGCGCACCCTGAACGGCCTGAATGCCGTGGTCGTGGGCGGCGGCGGAATCGCACAGGAGTACATCCGCCTGCTCAAGACCTGGGACGTGCACGTCACCGCGGTCCGCCGACGCGCGGGCGACGTGCCCGGCGCGGACCGCACCGTCACGACCGACCGCCTCGACGAGGTCCTGCCCGGCGCGCAGGTCGTGATGATCGCCGCGGCGGCCACCGAGGAGACCCGCGGCATGGTCGACGCCGACCGCCTCGCCCTCCTGGATGAGGACGCCGTGCTCGTGAACGTCGCCCGCGGGGCGCTGGTGGACACGGACGCCGTCGTCCAGGCCCTCGCGGCGGGTCGGCTGCACGGCTACGGCACGGACGTCACCGACCCCGAGCCCCTCCCGGACGGCCACCCGCTCTGGACCGAGGAGCGCGCCCTCATCACGCCGCACACGGCGGACACCCCGGAGATGTGCGTCCCGCTGCTCCACGCGCGGGTCGAGCGGAACCTGCGGGCCCGCGCGGCCGGGACGGAGCTGGAGGGCTTGGTGGACGCCGAGGGCGGGTACTGACCCGCCCCCGGCGTCCCCGGCGCCGGCTCAGCGGCGCGGCGCGTCCGCCTCGTGCTCGGCGGCGTCACGCTCGGCCGCCATCTCGATCTGGCGGCGGCGCTCCTCGGCGGCCCGGCGGGTCAGCTCGGCGCCGACCTCGGGGTCGCGGGTGAGGTTCTCACCGGTGGTCGGGTCGAACAGGTGCACCCGCGTGGTGTCCACCCACAGGCGGGTCGGCGTGCCCGGCCGGGCGCGGGACTCGCCGGAGAGGGTGGCCACGACGACGGGGCGCAGCTCATCCGCATCCAGGTCCTTGGCCAGCGCGGAGAGCATCTCGGCCACGGCCGGGTCCGGATCGAACTCGATGTAGCCGTACTGCTCGTGGCCCAGCCACTCCAGGTGCGTGAGCGTCGCGTCGAAGGTGGAGCCCTGGCCGCGGCGGCTGTCCTCCACCAGCTCGGCGTCCTCGAAGAACTCCGGCCGCAGGCCGAGGAACACGATGTCCCGCCCCTCGGCGGCGCGGGCCTTCTCGGGCGGCACCGGGATGTCACCGATCGGCGAGGACAGCACGTGGCCGCCCTCCTTCTGCTTCAGCGAGGCGGGCAGGAAGTTCATCGACGGCGAGCCGATGAAGCCGGCCACGAACAGGTTGAGCGGCTGCTCGTAGAGCTCGCGCGGGCTGGCCACCTGCTGCAGCTCGCCCTTCTTGAGCACGGCCACCCGGTCGCCCAGGGTCATGGCCTCGGTCTGGTCGTGCGTCACGTAGACGGAGGTGGTGGCCAGGCGGCGCTGCAGCTGCGAGATCTCCGCGCGCATCTGCCCGCGCAGCTTGGCGTCCAGGTTGGACAGCGGCTCGTCGAAGAGGAACGCGTCCGCCTCGCGCACGATCGCCCGGCCCATGGCCACGCGCTGACGCTGGCCGCCGGAGAGGTTGCCGGGCTTGCGCTCGAGGTGGTCCTCGAGCTCGAGCACGCGGGCGGCGTCGCGCACCTTGCGGTCGATCTCCTCATCGGAGGGCTTGTTGTCCTTGATCAGCCGCAGCGGGAAGGCGATGTTCTCGTACACCGTCAGGTGCGGGTACAGCGCGTAGTTCTGGAACACCATCGCGAGGTTGCGGTCCTTGGGGGCCGCCTCGTTCACGCGGCGGCCGTCGATCAGCATCTCGCCGTCGGTGATGTCCTCGAGGCCCACGATCATGCGCAGCAGCGTGGACTTGCCGGAGCCGGAGGGGCCCACGAGGATGACGAACTCGCCGTCCTCGATCTCCAGGTTCACGTCCTTGATGGCGTGGAAGCCGTCGTCGTAGGTCTTGTCGATGTGGTTCAGGGTGATGGAGGCCATCGGGGGGTCCTTTCGGGAGGTCTCGTGTGCGGGCCTCAGCCCTTCACCGCGCCGTTGGTCAGGCCGGCCACGATCTGACGCTGGAACGCCAGCACCAGGATCACGATCGGGATGGTCACGATGATCGCGGCCGCCGAGATGGCCCCGGTCGGCGACTCGAACTGCGAGGCGCCGGTGAAGAAGGCCAGGGCGGCGGGCACGGTGCGCGCGGTCTCGGTGGAGGTCAGGGAGATGCCGAACACGAAGTCGTTCCAGGCGATGAAGAAGGCGATGATCGCCGTCGTGAAGACGCCGGGGGCGGCCAGCGGGACGATCACCTTGCGGAACGCCTCGAGCGGGGTGGCGCCGTCCACCTGCGCGGCCTGGTCGAGCTCCCACGGGATCTGGCGGAAGAACGCGGCCAGGGTCCAGATGGAGATCGGCAGGGTCAGGGACAGGTAGGGGATGATCAGGCCGACCCACGTGTCGTACAGCCCGAGGGTGCGCCACATGTTGAACAGCGGCGTCACCAGGGAGATGACGGGGAACATCGAGACCATCAGGGACACCGTGAGCACGATCCGCTTGCCCGGGAAGTCCAGGCGGGCGATCGCGTAGGCGCACAGCGTGGCCAGGATGACGGCGATGATCGTGGCGATCACGGTGATGCCGATCGAGTTGCGCAGCGCCGTGAGGAACAGCTCGCGCGAGCCGCCCACGAAGATCTCCTCGTAGTTCACCGTGGACCACTGGGTGGGCAGCAGCTTGCCGTTGGCGAGGTCGGCGGGCGTCTTGAAGCTGGTCGCGAAGATCGAGAACAGCGGGAAGAGGCACCACACGCCGATCACGACGGTGAGGATCCACCACAGTGCGGTGGCCTTCCCGGTGCCGCGACGGTGGGGCGCGCGGCCCTCAGGCGCGCGGCCCTCAGGGGCGGGAGCGGATGCGGCGGTGCTCACTTGGAACCTCCTCGGTCGGCCAGGTCCACCTTGAAGCCCTTGACGGCGATGACCGCCATGAGGGCCACGCACAGGAACAGGATCACGGAGACCGCCGAACCCATGCCGATCTCGAGCCGGCCGATGGACGTGCGGTAGGCCAGCAGCGAGAGGACCTCGGTGCCGTAGGCGCCGTTGGTCATGATGTAGATGGAGTCGAAGATGCGGAACGCGTCCATCGCGCGGAACAGGACGGCCACCATGATCGAGGCCTTCATGTTCGGCAGGATGACCAGCTTCATCCGCTGCCACCACGAGGCGCCGTCGACGGCGGCGGCCTCGGTGAGGTCGCCCGGCACCTGGGCCAGGCCGGCCAGCAGGAGCAGGGAGATGAACGGGGTGGTCTTCCAGATCTCGGAGAGCATGATCACGAACAGCGCGGTGCTGCCCTGCGCGAACCAGTTCAGGTCCGCGTCGACGCCCGGCAGCCACTCGAACCAGGCGTTGATGTAGCCCGAGTCGATCGAGAACATGTAGAACCACGCGAACGCGGAGACCACGGTGATGATGCCGTACGGCACCAGGATGATCGTGCGGATCAGGCCGCGGGTCTGCTTGATGGCGTGGTGCATGGCCAGGGCCAGCAGGAAGCCGAGGATGAGCTCGACCACCACGGTCACCACGGTGATCAGCAGGGTCACCCCGAGGTCCTTCCAGAACACGGGGTCCGTGAGGATCACGCCGTAGTTGCCCAGGCCCACGAACTCGCGGTCGCCCGGCGCGGTGAGCCGGTACGTGAACAGCGAGTCGTAGAGGGCCTGCAGGATCGGGTACAGGACCACGAACAGCATCACGAAGAACGCGGGGCCGGCCAGGAGCCAGCCGAGACGCGCCTCGGACTTCGCGCGCTGGGACTTCACCCGGCGGGGGCGGCGACCCTCGGCGGCGCGCGGGGTGGATGCGGCGGGTGCGGTGTCGACGTGGCTCACAGCAGACGCTCCCCTCTCAGGACTTCCTGGATGAAGTCGTCGGTCTCGGCCGGGGTGGACTCGGTGACGCCCGACGGCGGCGCGTAGCGCTGCTGGATCGCGGTGGAGACCTCGTTGTAGTACGGGGTCTGCGGCCGCGGGGCGCCCAGCTCGAGGGACTCCCGGATGGTGTCCGCCATGGGGTACTTCTCGGCGACCTCGGGGGCGTCGTAGGCCGCCGGGTCGGCGGGCGGGTTGCCGTTCTCGACGAAGTACTGGCTCTGGTGCTCGGTGGTGGTGATGCAGGAGATCGCGTCCCAGGCGAGGTCCTGGTGCTCGGACTTCGCGCCCACCCCCAGGTTGATGCCGCCCACGGGCGGCGCGGCGTCCTTGCCCTCGACGGTGCGGGGGTAGACGGCCCAGCCGATGTCCTCGGGCAGGTCCTCCGGCAGCGAGCCCTCCTCCACGGAGCCGAGGGTGGCCGGCCAGACGAACGGCCAGTTGACCATGAACGAGCCGTTCTTGCCCTGGAAGAGCAGCATGGAGGCGTTCTCGTCCTGGGTCGGCAGGCCGGCGCTGCCGAGACCCTCCTTGCCGATGGTGGAGATGATCCGGGCGGCCGTGCGGCCGGCCTCGGAGTCGAGGTTCGTGGTGACCTCGTCCGTGGGCGCCTCGGCGTTGGGGACGATCTGCTCCCCGCCGCCCTCGATGAGCGCGTTGAGCCACACGGTCATGGACTCCGCACGGGCGCCCTGGACGGCCAGGTCCTTGTCCTGGCTGCGGGCGGCCTCCATCAGCTGGTCCCACGTGACGGGCTGGGACATGTCCAGCCCCGCGGCCTCGGCGACCGACTTGCGGTACCAGAGCAGCTGCGTGTTGGCCCAGAACGGGACCGTGACGAGCTCGTCCTTCCAGCTGGCGGCCGCGAGCGCGCCCTCCAGGGCGTTGTCCTTCGCGTACGCCTGCATCTCCTCCGGCACGGGGGCCAGGAACCCGGGCTCGGCGAGCTCGGGGACGAACGGCGGGTCGAGGGACATGATGTCCATCGACGTGTCGCCTGCGGCGAGGCGGCGGGTCAGCTGCTCGCGCTGGGATGCGGCGTCCGTCGGAAGCATGGACGTCTCGACTCTGTACCGGCCGTTCGCGGCGTCGGTGCACTGGGCGGCGATCTTCGCCTGCCCGCCGTCGTCGGGGTTGGTGTACCAGGTCAGGGTGGGCGTCTGCTCGGCCGGAGCACACCCGGCCAGGAGCGCGCCCGCGGCGACGGCGCCGGCCAGCGTGGCCCGGCGCCGTTGACGTGCCCGCGTGTCGTGTCTCACAAGTGGAACCTCAATCGATGCGAGTCGGATGTGACGGCCATCATCACGCATCACAGCGATTCCTGCACGTTTCGCGGACCCCTTTCTCAGCGGGCGCGGCGGTTCGTCCGGGCGGTCGGCTCCGCGGCGGCGGGATCCTCGGGCCAGGGGTGCTTGGGGTACCGCCCGCGGTTCTCGGCGCGGACCTGCGCGTAGGGGCCGGCCCAGAAGGACGGCAGGTCGGCGGTCACGGCGAGCGGGCGACCTGCCGGGGAGAGCAGGTGCAGGACCACCGGCTCACGACCGTCCGCGACAGCGGGGGTGACACGCGCCCCGAAGAACTCCTGCAGCTTGGCGGCGACCACGGGCGGGGTGTCCTCGTGGACGGCCGGATAGTCCACGACGACGGCGCGCCCGCTCGGCACGGGCAGGCGCTCGGGGGCGAGCTCGTCCAGCCGCCCCGCCTCCGGCCACGGCAGGGCACCGCGCAGCAGCGCCTCGGCGTCCAGGCGTGCGAGGGGCCGCCCCGCGGCCAGGTCGGCCGCGAGCCCGTCGACCAGGGCGTCCAGGCCGGGCAGCGCCGCATCCGAGAGGTCCGGCCACGGGGCGCCGAGGACGCGGTGGAGCAGGTGCACCCGGCGACGCAGGCGTTCGGTCCGGCCGCTCGGGTCGAACCGGTCGAGGCCGTCGGCGCTGAGTGCCGCGCGCACGGCCTGCGCGGCGGCGTCGGGGGCGACGGGGGCCGGCGTCTGGGCCAGCACGAGCGCGCCCAGCCGGTCCACGCGGCGGCCGGTGAGCCGGTCCCCGCGCCAGTCGGCGGTGTCCTCGATGCGCCGCAGGCCCGCGCCGGCGAGCTCGGCGAGCGGCCGGTCGATCGGCGCGGCCGCGCGGATCGTGGCACCCGTGCCGGCCGCGTCCCCGGCCACGCGGGCGACCTCGGCCACGGCCAGCCACTCCTGCCCCGCCAGGCCGCCGCCGGCGGCGTCGCGGGGCAGGGCCGCGCGGGTGCCGGAGGCGAGCAGGTACGCGCCCGCCTCCCCCGCGCGTCGGGCGATCCACGCGGGGAAGGCCAGGGCGGCCACGAGGCCGGCGGGGTGCCGCCGCGCGGCCGTCGCCTCGGGCCCGGGTTCGTCCGGCGCCCGCGTCTCCGGGGCGTGGTGCGCGTGCCGACGGGCGAGTCGTTCCAGTCGATCTGCCTCCCGGCGCCAGCGCCCGGCCTCCGGGTGCCGGCCGTCCCGCACGGCCGCGACCAGCGCCTCGAGGTCGGCCCCGGGGGCGCGCAGGTCCAGGACGAGGGCCGCCGTCGCCTCGGCCGCGGGGCGGGGCCCCGTCCACGGTGCCGCGCGCAGGAGGGCGTGGCCGAGCGGCGGGTCCAGGGGCAGCTCGGCCAGGACGGCGCCGTGCGGGGTGATGCGCCCGTCCGCGTCCACCGCGCCCAGGGAGGCGAGCGTGCGCTCGGCGGCGGCCATCGCGTCGGCCGGCGGGTCCTCGGGCAGGGTCAGCCCGCGGCCGCCCGGGGCGCCCCACGCCGCGAACGCCAGGGCCACCGGCGCGAGGTCGACGACGGCGAGGGCCGGCGTCGGGGCTGCGGGCGCGGTGCCCAGGGCCGCGGCGGTGTGACAGCGGACCACGGTGCCGGGGCCGAGGCGGGCGGCGCGGCCCGCCCGCTGGCCGGCGGCCGCGCGCGAGGCCTGGACGGTGACGAGCCCGGCCATGCCGCGCCCCCGGTCCCGGCGCGGCTCGCGGGCCAGGCCCGAGTCGATGACGAGGCGCACCCCCGGCACGGTCAGCGAGGACTCGGCGACCGCCGTCGCGACGACGACGCGCGGCACGGCGGGGTCGGCGCGGCCGGCGAGCGCGGCGTCCTGGTCGGCGGGTTCCTGGCGGCCGTGCAGGACGCGGACCTCGGTGTCCGGGGCGAGCGCGGCGACGCGCCCCGCGACGGCCTCCACCTCGGCCACGCCGGGCAGGAAGACGAGGGCGTCCACGGTCGGGTCGGCATCGAGCGCCTCGGCGTGGGCGCGCGCGGCCGTGGCCGCGACGTGGTCGAGGAAGGCCCGGTCCACGCGGCCCTCGGCGGTGAGGCGGTGGCCGCGGAAGGGGGCGTGCTCCTCGCGCAGCGGGTGCAGCACGGCCGGGGTGAAGACCACGGGCAGGGGCGCGTCCTCCCCCATGCCGCGGGCCCAGCGGGCGGCCAGGGCCGCCGCGTCCACGGTGGCGGACATGGCCACGAGCGCGAGTTCGGGACGCAGCTGCCGCAGGTCGGCGAGGAGGGCGGAGAGCACGTCCGTGTCCAGGTCCCGCTCGTGGACCTCGTCCAGGACCACTGCATCCACGCCGTCGAGCCCGGGGTCGGCCAGGAGGCGGCGCAGCAGCAGGCCCGGGGTCACGAACTCGACGGCCGAGGCCCCGCCGCCGGCCGCATCACCCCGCACGGCGTACCCGACGGCGGCGTCCGCGAGCCGGGCCCGCGCGTCGGGGTCGGCGCCGGGCTGCGCGTCGGCCGCGGCCGTCAGGACCGCCGTGCGCAGCCGCCGCCACGCCGCGCGCACCGCGACCCGCCGCGGCTGCGTGACCAGGACGCGCCCACCGCCGTGGTCCGCGAGCCGGACCGCGAGCGCGGGCGGGACCACGGTGGTCTTGCCCGTGCCCGGGGGCGCCTCGACGACGGCCGCCCCGCGCGCGTCCAGCGCCGATCCGAGGTCGGGCAGGGCGGCGGCGAACGTCAGGCCGGCGCTGAGGCGGCCGAGGGCGGCGGAGAGGGCGGAGGGGACGGTGACGGGATCGACGGGGGTGGGCATCGGGACCCATTGTGCCCGCCTCCGCCACGCTGTCCCGGGGCCGTCCCACTGACTAGGCTGTGACCCATGACCACACCCGTCCAGGAGCACCTCGATCGCCTCACGTCGGCCCACGCGGGCGAGGGGGAGGTCCCGGACGGGCTGGGCGTCGCGATGCTCCTGGTGGACGGGCACCGCTACGTCTCCGGATCCATGACGCCCGTGCCGCTCGCCACGCTCGCCTCTCCCCTGTTCCACGCGCAGGCCCTCGAGGACCTCGGCGCGGTGCGGGTGGGCGAGCGCGTGGGAGCCGCCCCCGTGCGCGACCTGGACCATCGGGTCGAGGTGGACGCCGTCACGGGCCTGCCGCACAACCCGCTGCAGAACGCGGGCGCGGTGGCCACGGCCTCCCTGGTGAAAGGCCGCGGTGGCCGCGACCGCACCGCACGCATGATGCAGCTGCTCTCCGCCCTGTTCGACCGCGAGGTCACCGTCACGGAGTCGGCCGCGCGCGCCGAGAACCGCGCCCAGCACCACACCCGGTCCGCTGCCTGGCTGATGAAGTCCCTCGACACCCTGGACGCCGACCCCGAGACGCTGCTCGAGGACATCGCCACGGTGCGTGCCGCCGCCGTGACCGTGGAGGACCTCGCCCTGCTCGCCGGCACCCTCGCGCACGGCGGTGTCCACCCCGTCACCGGGGACCGTGTGCTGAGCGAGGAGACGGTCCGCGGTGTGCTCTCCGTGATGGACTCCTGCGGCATGGACACCCGGGACTCCCGGTGGGCGTACGACGTCGGCCAGCCCGGCTGGGCGTCCACGCGCGGCGGCACGGTGCTCGTGGTGGTGCCGGGCCACCTCGGTCTGGCGCTGCAGTCGGACACGACAGACGAGAACGGGCTCGGCGCCGCGGCGATGGCCGCCCTGCGGACCATCGTCGAGGACTTCGAGCTGCACCCGTCGGTGGTCACCGGTTCCCCGCGCGCGGCCCTGCGCACCCACTACCGGATCGATCAGGCGCCCTCGGGCACGGTGCGCAGCGCCGTCGTCCTCGAGGCGCTGGGGCGGTTCGCGGACACCGTGCACGTGATGGAGCTGGGCGGTCACCTCGGCTTCAGCCAGGTGGACGCGATCGCCCGCGTCAGCCGCGGTCTGCCGGAGGTCCTCGAGACGCTCGTGGTGGACATGCGCTCGGTCAGCTCCGTCTCCCGTCCGGCCCGGCTGCTGGTGGCCCAGTGGTTCGCCCGCGCGCTGGGCAACGGGCTCGACGTCGTCGTCGTGGACCGGGACGCCGCGGAGATGAAGGAGCTGATGGCGGCCGTCGAGGAGTCCGTGGAGGTGGATCTGCCCGAGCCGCTGCAGGATGAGGCCGAGGGGGTGGACCCCGCCGCCGAGGGCGCGCAGTTCGTGTTCTTCGACTCCCGCTCGCGGGCCGCCCAGTGGGCCGAGCAGCGGCTGCTCTCCCGGCACGCCCCCCACCTGCTGCCGCGGGACGCCCAGGAGGCGGCCGTAGCACCCCTGCTGCAGCACCTCTCCGCGGACGACGCGCGTCTGCTCGAGTCCATGATGGACGAGCGGGTCTACTCGGACGGCCAGATCATCCGCCGCGCCGGCCAGCCGTTCGGCGGCATCTACGTGATCGTCTCCGGCACCGTGGAGCTCTCGGGTCAGGGCACGGGCAGCCGCCGCGTGCGCCGCACCCTGCTCACCCCGGGGATGACGTTCGGCGAGATGGCCCTGGGCCAGCCCGGCCGCCAGCCCTCCACCGTCCGCGCGCGCGGGCCGGTCACGGCGCGAGTCCTCACCGCCCAGGTGATGGTCGCGCTCCAGGAGGGCTTCCCCCAGCTGGCCCTGGCCCTGTGGGAGGCGCTGGCCCGCGACGCGTTCACCGCGCTGGGCCAGCTCATCCGGGAGACCGGCGCGCTGCAGGACTGACGACCCGCGGGGGCAGCGTCCCCGTGGGACGCTGCCCCCACCCCCGTCACCGCCCGAGGACGTGGCGCAACGCGCCCTCCAGTTCGGGGTCGCGCATCTCGTAGCCGGAGGAGACCAGCCGGTCCGCCACGACCTTCTGGTCCGCCGCGACGGTCTCCACCCGGCCCTCCTCGCCCAGCAGCAGGCGCGGCCCGGCCTCGGGCACCGGGATGAGAGCGGGCCGGCGCAGCACCCGCCCGAGCACGGTGGCGAACTCCTTCGCCGTGACCGGCTCGGGCGCCACCGCGTTGACCGGGCCGGTGACGCCGTCGTCGAGCACCGCGTGGGCGAAGGCCCCCGCGATGTCATCCGCGCCGATCCAGCTCAGCCACGGGCTGCCGTCGTGGCTCTCCCCGCCCGAGGTCGCGACCGGGCCGCCGAGCCCCGCGAGGAACAGCGGCAGCACCTGCTGCAGCATGCCCCCGGCCGGGCTCAGGACCACGCCGGTCCGCAGCATCGCCACCCGGATGCCGGACGTCTCGGCGCGTCGGGCCTCGGCCTCCCAGTCCGCGACGACCTCGGCGAGGAAGTCGTCCCCGGGCTCCAGATCCTCGACGAGGCCGCTGCCGAACGGGCCCGTGCCCGCGTCCGCCCCGTAGTACCCGATCGCCGAGCCGTTCACGAGCGCCCGCGCCCGCGCGTCGTCCCCCTCCCGTGCGGCGATCCGGGCGAGCGCGTCCACGAGGGTGCGCGTGCCGCGTACGCGCGAGTCGTGCACGGCCTCCTTGTGCGCGTCCGAGAACCGGCCGGCGATGGGCTCGCCCGCCAGGTTCACGACGACGTCGGCCTCGGCCAGGGCGTCCTCGTCCACGGTCTCCCGGCCGGGGTCCCACAGCGCCGCGTCCAGCGCGCCGGCCTTCTTCGGGCTCCGCACGAGCCGGATGACGCGGTGGCCGCCGGTGGTGAGCAGGGCACAGAGCTGCCGGCCGATCAGTCCGCCGGACCCCGTCACGGCGACCGTGCGAGCCGGCCCGCCGACGAGGGGGCCGGGATGGGCGGCGTGGAAGTCCAGGTCATCGGCCATCACGCGGGCCCGATAGGCGAACTGGCGGCCCAGCTCCGCCTCGAAGGCCTCGTGGGTGCGGCGCGAGGCCGCGGCGCCCAGACCGGGCACGCGGGACACCAGGGACTCCCCCGGCAGGGCGTACTCGATGTGGTCCGTCACGACCGTGCCCCGCCGGCCGTCCGCCGTGTCCGCCTCACCGGGCGCAGCGTCGTCGAGCAGGTGCGTGTGCCGCCAGGAGGCGAGAGGGCCGGAGACCATCTCGTCCCGGAACATGCGGCCCTCCTCGTAGGCCGTGTGGCGGGCCCGCCACGGCACCGCGGGCGCGGCCCCGCCGGGCAGGCGGGAGGCGACGGCGTCCGGCAGCAGGCCGGTGAGCATCCCGTGGGCCGCGCCGGCGAACAGGCCGGCCGCCCCGGGGGCCTGGATGCGCAGCCGCGACTCGGAGCCCACGCGGAGGCCGTCCGTGGGTCCGTGGACCACCTCGCCCGCGAAGGGCGGGGTGAGCCGCTCCAGCGCGCCGGGGTTCTCCAGCCAGCGGAAGACCACCTCACGCGGGTGGCGCAGGAGGGTGCGATGCTCGAAGACGCGGATCTCGGTCATGGACGCCAGCCTGACACAGGGAGGGGACGCGCGAACACCTGTCCGGGCCGGGCCGTGCAGGACAATGAGGGGATGGACCTGCTTCCCGAGCTGCGCTGGACCGCCGCCGCCCTGCCCGCCACCGAGCTCACCCTCGTGGCCGTCTTCTCCCCCGAGGACCAGACGGTGCGCGCCTCCGGCGTGGCCGTGCCGGAGGACTCGGAGCCCCCCGCCGCCGCGATCGGGCGCCTCCTCGAGACGCTCATGGACCGGCTCGTGGCCCTGGACCCGGAGACCGCCGACCGCGAGATGAACCCGCGCCCCGTGGAACCGCGTCCGGGTGCGTCCCAGCCCGTCGCCGACGCCCTGGCCGCCTACGCCGCGGGGGACGTGGCCGCGCTCGACGCCCTCGACGTCACCCAGCCGGGCACCGCGTTCCGGCAGCGGGCGTGGCGGGAGCTGCGCGGCATCGCCCCCGGCTCCCCCGCCACCTACGGCGGCCTGGCCGAACGGTGCGGGGCCCCGCGGGCCGTGCGCGCCGCCGGCGGGGCGTGCGCCGCCAACCTGGCGGCCGTCGTCGTGCCCTGCCACCGCGTGGTGCGCGCCGACGGCGCCGCGGGCCACTACCTCTACGGCACCGCCGCGAAGCAGGCCCTGCTGGCCCACGAGGCGGCGCGCGCGGGCTGACCGGCCCCTCCCCACGGCAACGTCGGTTGAGTTGTCACGGGTCCCGGGCACGCACACCCGTGACAACTCAACCCGCGTTGCGGACACGAGAAGGGGCCGGGCCGCGCGCTCCACGCACGCGACCCGGCCCCCGGCGCTCAGCCGCTCAGTCGCTCAGTCGCTCAGACGGAGAGCTTGTCCACGATCGCGTTGAGCGTCGCGGACGGGCGCATCACGGAGGTGACCTTCTCCAGCTCCGGCCAGTAGTAGCCGCCCAGGTCCACCGGGGAGCCCTGCACGCCGTTGAGCTCGGCCAGGATGGTCTCCTCCTGGGCCCCCAGCTCCTCGGCGATCGGCTTCGCCGCGGCCGCCAGCTCGGCGTCCTCGGTCTGCTTCGCCAGCTCGCGGGCCCAGTACAGCGCCAGGTAGAAGTGGCTGCCGCGGTTGTCCAGCTCGCCGACCTTGCGCTTCGGGGACTTGCCCTCGATCAGCAGGGTGCCGGTGGCGGCGTCCAGGGTGTCCGCCAGGACCTGCGCGCGGTGGTTCTCGTTCGCGACCGCCTCGTGCTCGAAGGACACGGCCAGCGCGAGGAACTCGCCGAGGGAGTCCCAGCGAAGGTGGTTCTCCTCCAGCAGCTGCTGCACGTGCTTCGGGGCGGAGCCGCCCGCACCGGTCTCGAACAGGCCGCCGCCGTTGAGCAGCGGGACGATCGACAGCATCTTCGCGGACGTGCCCAGCTCGAGGATCGGGAACAGGTCCGTGTTGTAGTCACGCAGCACGTTGCCGGTCACGGAGATGGTGTCCTCGCCGCGGCGGATGCGCTCCACCGAGAGCTTGGCGGCCTCGACCGGGGAGAGGATGCGGATGTCCAGGTCCTCGGTGTCGTGCTCCTTGAGGTACTCCTCGACCTTCTTGATGAGCTCACGGTCGTGGGCGCGGGTCTCGTCCAGCCAGAACACGGCCGGGGTCTGGGACGCGCGGGCGCGGGTCACGGCCAGCTTCACCCAGTCGCGCACCGGGACGTCCTTGGTCTGGCAGGCGCGCCAGATGTCGCCGGCCTCGACCTCGTGGGAGAGCAGGGTCTCCCCGGCGGAGTTCTTCACGGCCACGGTGCCCGCGGCGTCCATGATGAACGTCTTGTCGTGCGAGCCGTACTCCTCGGCCTTCTGCGCCATGAGGCCCACGTTCGGGACGGTGCCCATGGTGGTGGGGTCGTAGGCGCCGTTGGCCTTGCAGTCGTCGATCACGGCCTGGTAGACGCCGGCGTAGGAGGAGTCCGGGATGACGGCCAGGGTGTCCTGGGTCTGGTCGTCCTTGTTCCACATGCGGCCGGAGGTGCGGATCATGGCGGGCATGGAGGCGTCCACGATCACGTCGGAGGGCACGTGGAGGTTGGTGATGCCCTTGGCGGAGTTCACCATGGCCACGTCCGGGCCGTTCTCGTAGGCGGCGGCGATGGCGGCGCGCACACCCTCGGCGGTCTCGGCGTCGAGCTTGTCCAGGCCGCCCTCGATCGCGGCGAGGCCGTTGTTCGCGGACAGGCCGGCGGCGGCCAGCTGCTCGCCGTACTTCTCGAACAGCTCGGAGAAGTAGGCCTTCACGACGTGGCCGAAGATCACCGGGTCGGAGACCTTCATCATGGTGGCCTTCAGGTGCGCGGAGAAGAGGATGCCCTCCTCCTTGGCGCGCTTGACCTGCTCGGCGAGGAACGCGTCCAGGGCCTTGGCGGACATGAACGTGCCGTCCACGACCTCGCCCTTGAGGACCTTCAGGCCCTCCTTGAGCACGGTGGTCTTGCCGTCCTCGTCGGTGAACTCGATCGTCAGCACGTCGGCGGCCGGCAGGGTCACGGACTGCTCATTGGCGCGGAAGTCGTCCGCGCCCATGGTGGCGACGGCGGTCTTGGAGTCCGGGGTCCACTCGCCCATCGAGTGGGGGAAGCGCTTGGCGTACGCCTTCACGGCCTTCGGGGCGCGGCGGTCCGAGTTGCCCTCGCGCAGCACCGGGTTCACGGCGGAGCCCTTGACCGAGTCGTAGCGCGCCTTCGCGTCCTTCTCCGCATCGGTCTTCGGCTCGTCCGGGTACTCCGGCAGCGCGTAGCCGTCCGCCTGCAGCTCCTTGATCGCGGCGCGCAGCTGCGGCACGGACGCGGAGATGTTCGGCAGCTTGATGACGTTGGCCTCGGGGGTCTTCACGAGCTCGCCGAGCTCGGCGAGGGCGTCCGCGGTGCGCTGGTCCTCGGGCAGGACGTCCTTGAACGCGGCGAGGATGCGGCCGGCCAGCGAGATGTCACGGGTCTCCAGCTCCACGCCGGCGGTGCCCGCGTAGGCGCGCACGATCGGCAGCAGCGACGCGGTGGCCAGCATGGGCGCCTCGTCCGTGAGCGTGTAGATGATCTTCGACATGCGGATGATCTCTCCTTCTGGCCGCACTCGAGACGCGGCCCTCGTCGGCAGGGAACGGGTGACTCCCCGCCAATCTACCCGGCGCCTCGGACGCGCCACACCGTGTGTGGCTCGGCGTCAGCGCCCGCGGCCGGTCCGGCGGGCCCGCCCCGGAACGCCTCGCCGAGGCGGGAAGGGCGTCGTGGGTCGTGGCCGGCTCAGATGCCGAGCACGGCCTGGGCGATGAAGAAGTAGACGACCAGGCCGAGGGCGTCCACGAGCGTCGAGATGAACGGGTTCGAGAACACGGCGGGGTCGGCGCCGATCGTGCGCGCCGCCAACGGCATGAGGCCGCCGACGGTGGCGGCGAAGGCGCACACGGTGAACAGCGTCGCCCCGATCACGAGACCGACGGGCCACGAGAACACGAGCCCGGCGAGCACGAGGCCCAGCAGGCCGATGCACCCGCCCAGGGCCATGCCGACGCGCAGCTCGCGGACCATCACGCGCGGCGCGTCGCGGGGCCGGACGTCGTCGAGGGCGAGCGCCCGGGTGACCGTGGTGGCCGCCTGGTTGCCCGTGTTGCCGCCGGTGCCGATGATCAGCGGGATGAACAGGGAGAGGACGACCATCTCCTCGAGCGTGTCCTCGAAGACGCCGAGCACCTGCACGGTGAGGGTGGCCCCGATCGCGAGCACGAGCAGCCACGTGATCCGCGAGCGCATCAGGCTCAGGACGGAGGTCGCCAGGTAGGGACGACCCAGCGGCTCCACGCCGCCGGCGCGGGCGGAGTCCTCGGTCGACCCCTCGTCGAGGACCTCGAGGGCGTCGGCCACCGTGAACACCCCGATCAGGCGACCCTCCGAGTCCGTCACCGGCACGGTCCACAGACGGCGGTCCGCGCAGAGCCGGGCCACCTCCTCGGCGTCCTCGGTGGCGACGGCGGACACCGGTTCCCGCATGATCTCCGAGACTCGCGCATCGAGCGGCTGCGTGACCAGCACGGAGACGTCGACGACGCCCGTCAGACGCGCCTGGGGACTGACCACCGGCACGGAGACGATGGCGGCCTGCTCCTGCCCCCCGTGCTCCCGGAGGTTCTCGAGCGCGGTGGACACGGTCCAGTCCTCGCGCAGGCGCACGGGCGCCATGCGCAACCGCCGTCCCACCGAGTCCGCCGGGTAGCCCAGGAGCCGGCCGGCCTTGCCGCTCGCCTCCGCGTCGAGCCCGGCGAGCATCTTGCGGGCCACGTTGGCCGGCATCTCGTCGAGCAGCCGGGCCTGGCCCGAGACCCGCAGCTCGGCGAAGAGGTCCTGGACCTGACCGTCCTGGAGCTTGCGCACCAGGTCGGACTGCTGGCCCGTCTCCATGGCCGCGAAGACCTGGACCGCCGTCGTCTTGTCCAGGAGGCGGAACAGCATCGGGGCCATGCGCGGCTCGGAGCGGTCCAGGAGGTCGAGCGCGTCGCCCGGGGACAGCGCGCGCAGCAGCTCGACCGCGCTGTCGAGGTCGTCCCTGCGCAGGTGCTCACGGATGCGGTCCTCGACGCTCTCGACCTCGCGGCGGGTCATCGCCTCGTCACCTCCTGGGGGTCGCGGGGGCCCGGTCCGGGCCCCCGTCCGGCAGCGGCGCGCCGCGCTCAGCCGTGGAAGAAGTGGCGCGCCCCGGTCAGGTACAGGCTCACGCCGGCGGCCTCGGCCGCGGCCACGACCTCCTCGTCCCGGACGGAGCCGCCCGGCTGGACGACGGCCTTCACGCCGGCGTCGATGAGGATCTGCAGCCCGTCCGCGAACGGGAAGAACGCGTCCGAGGCGGCCACGGACCCGCGGGCCCGCTCGGGGGCGCCCTCCCCGGAGACGTTCTCCGCGCCGCCGGCGCTGCTCACGTCCTGCCCGCCGGTCTGCGCGGCGCCCAGGGTGTTGGCGCGCTCGACGGCCAGGCGGCAGGAGTCGAGGCGGTTGACCTGGCCCATGCCCACGCCGACCGTGGCGCCGTCGTGGGCCAGCAGCACGGCGTTGGACTTGGCCGCGCGCACGGCGCGCCACGCGAAGGCCAGGTCAGCCAGGACGGCCTCGTCGGCGGCGGGGCCGGCGGCGAGGGTCCAGGTGGCCGGGTCGTCGCCGTCCGCGTCCACCGCGTCCGCGATCTGCAGCAGCATGCCGCCGGAGACCTGCTTGGCCTCCACGGCGTCCCGCAGGAAGCCCTCGGGCAGGCTCAGCAGGCGCAGGTTCTTCTTGGCGGAGAGGATCTCCAGGGCCTCGGGCTCGAACGCCGGGGCCACGACGACCTCCGTGAACACGTCCTTCACCTGGGCGGCCATGGCGGCGGTGACGGGGCGGTTGGCCGCGATCACGCCGCCGAACGCGGAGACCGGGTCGCACGCGTGGGCCTTGGCGTGCGCCTGCGCGATGTCCGTGCCCGCGTCCGTGACGGCCACGCCGCACGGGTTGGCGTGCTTGACGATCGCCACGGCCGGGACCGGGTGGTCGAAGGCGGCGCGCACCGCGGCGTCGGCGTCCACGTAGTTGTTGTAGCTCATCGGCTTGCCGTGCAGCAGCTCGGCCTGCGCGATGCCGGGGGCCGCCGAGGAGTCCAGGTACAGCGCCGCGGGCTGGTGCGGGTTCTCGCCGTAGCGCAGGATCTGCGCGCGCTCGAGGGAGAAGCCGGCGTAGGGCGGGAACACGGGGATCTCGTCGGCGTGCGTGTCCTCGCCGAAGTGGGCGGCGGTCCAGGCGGCCACGGCGTTGTCGTACGCCGCGGTGTGGGCGAAGGCCAGGGCGGCCAGGCGCCGGCGGGCGCGCAGGTCGAAGCCGCCGGACTGGGCGGCCTGGACGACCTCGCCGTAGCGGGCCGGGTCCACGACGATCGCCACGGACGCGTGGTTCTTCGCGGCCGCGCGCACCATGGACGGCCCGCCGATGTCGATCTGCTCGACGACGGCGTCCTCCGCGGCGCCCGAGTTCACGGTGTCCACGAACGGGTAGAGGTTCACGACGACGAGGTCGAACGGCTCCACCTCGAGCGCGCGCAGCTGGGTCACGTGGTCCTCGCGACGACGGTCCGCCAGGATGCCCGCGTGCACGCGCGGGTGCAGCGTCTTCACGCGGCCGTCCAGGCACTCCTGGAACCCGGTGACCTCGGCGACCTCGGTCACCGGCACGCCGGCGGCGGCGATGCGCTGGGCGGTGGAGCCGGTCGAGACGATCTGCACGCCCGCGGCGTGGAGCCCGGTGGCGAGCTCCTCGAGGCCGGTCTTGTCGTACACGGAGATCAGGGCCCGCTTCAGGGGCACCGTGTCCAGGACGGTGGTGATGGGCTGGGCAGAGGTCACGAGGGGGCGCTCCTTCGAGGGGGTCCGGGTGCGTCCCCCAGCATAGGCCGGGCCGCATAATGGCCCAGGCGTCCGCGTGACGGACCGCCCCCCACTCCACCCGACGAACGGGAGCCGACCATGTCCTCCGCCACCCCACCCCGCCCCAGCGCCGACGGCGCGCACCCCGGACCCGGGCCCGACGTCGTCGCCCCCGACGCCGCCCTGCCCACCGGCGAGGCGGTCGTCCAGGAGCTGCCGTGGCGCTGGTCCGTCCAGGGCCGCATCTTCCTGATCGGCGGCCTGGGCTTCATGTTCGACGCATGGGACGTCACGCTCAACGGCGTGATGATCCCGCTGCTGCGCGAGGAGTGGGCCCTGGACAAGGCGGACGCCGCGTGGATCGGCACCGCCAACCTCATCGGCATGGCCGTGGGCGCGTTCCTGTGGGGCACCATCGCGGACCGCATCGGCCGCAAGGCGGCGTTCGCGTGGACGCTCGCGATCTTCTCCGTGTTCACGATCGCGGGCGCGCTGACGGACTCCCTGCTGTGGTTCGCGCTGTTCCGCTTCGTGGCCGGCATGGGCCTGGGCGGCACGATCCCCGTGGACTACGCGCTCGTGGGCGAGTTCACCCCGCGCCGGCTGCGCGGCCGCGTCCTGGCCGCGATGGACGGCTGGTGGCCCGTCGGCGCCGCGCTGTGCGGCCTCGTCTCCGCCTGGCTCGTGGGCACGTGGGGCGACTGGCGCCTGCCCCTGCTGGCCATGGTCCTGCCGGCCCTGCTCGTGTTCGTCGTGCGCCTGGGCATCCCCGAGTCCCCGCTGTTCCTGATGAGCCGGGGCCGCGAGGCGCAGGCCCGCGCCGTCATCGACCGCATGGTGGCGGCCACCGGCGCACCCCGCCGGCCCTACGCGATGCCCCCGGCCGAGCCGGCCCGCTCCGGCGGCGTCGGCGCACAGCTCGCCGCGGTCTGGCGGTTCTCCCCGCGGATCACCGCGGTCGCCTGGGCCCTGTTCGTGGCCATCATGCTCGTCTACTACATCGCGCTGCAGTGGCTGCCGACGTTCCTCATCGACGCCGGCTACGCGGAGGGCCGCGCCTTCATCATGACCTCCGGCATGGCCGCGGCCGGCCTGCTCGGCGTGGTCGTGGCCACCGTGCTGATCGAGGTCACCGGCCGCCGCTGGCTGCTGGCCGTCAGCGCCGTCGTCGCGAGCGCCCTGACCGTCTGGCTGGCGAGCGTGCTGGACGTGCCCGCCGCGGTGCTGCCGCTCGTGCTGACGTTCGGCTTCGTGGTGCAGGTCGCGATCCCGGTGCTCTACACGTACGTCTCCGAGCTGTACCCGACGACGCTGCGCGCCTCCGGCTTCGGCTGGGCGTCGGCGGCCTCGCGGGTGGGCGCGGGCCTGGGCCCGCTGCTCTTCGTGGGCACGCTGGTCCCCGCCCTCGGGCTGCCGGGGGCGTTCGCCGTCACCGGCGGGCTCGTGGTCCTGGCCTGCGCGGCGATGCTGGCGCTGGCCCCGGAGACCCGCGGCCGCACCCTCGAGGTCAGCGCCGACTGAGCTCGCCGAGCACGCGCAGCAGCAGGGCCCGCTCCTGGACCTTGATGCGCTCGTGCAGCTCGGCCTCGGTGTCCGTGTCCAGCACGGGCACCGCGGCCTGCGCGAGGATCGGGCCGGTGTCCACGCCCGCGTCCACCACGTGCACGGTGCAGCCGGTGACCTTCACCCCGTGCGCCAGCGCGTCCCGGACGCCGTGGGCCCCCGGGAAGGAGGGCAGCAGGGCCGGGTGGGTGTTGAGGATGCGGCCCTCGAACCGCTCGAGCAGCGGGGCGCCCAGGATCCGCATGAACCCGGAGCACACCACCCAGTCCGGCGCGTAGGCGACGACGGCGTCCGCGAGCGCCTCGTCCCACGCGCGCCGGTCCGCGTGGTCCTTCGGGGACACCACGAACGTCTCGATCCCGTGGGCGCGGGCACGCTCCAGGCCGCCGGCGTCGGCGACGTCGGCGCCCACCGCGGCGATCTCCACGTCCAGGGCGCCGGAGGCGACGGCGTCGAGGACGGCCTGCAGGTTGGTGCCGGAACCGGAGACGAGGGCAACGATGCGCATGCGCCCATCGTAGGGTGAGGGGGTGTCCGCCCCCGTTCCCTCCTCCCCGCCCCGCCCGCCGCAGGGCGCCCCGGATCCCGGCCGCGTGCGCACCGGCCGTGCCCTGCTGTGGCAGTCCGTGGCGCTGCTGGGGATGGTGCTCTCCTTCTCCCTCGTGCTGCCGTGGAAGCTGATCGCCCTCGCGCTGGGGCTGGTCGCCCTCGTGCTCGGCGTGCGCGTGTGGGTCACGAGCCGCGGCGCCGAGCGCTCGGGGCTGCCCCGCGCGGTGGCGTCCGCCGGCATGGCGATGGCGCTGATGGGCATGACGACGGCGGCGCTGCCGCTGCTCGCGTGGGACGCGACGGTCCAGCTCGAGCAGTGCGGCGCCTCCGCGCTCACCGTGCGGGCGCAGCAGGCGTGCGCGGACGAGTTCACCCGTCAGGTGGAGGAGCGCACGGGGGTGCCCCAGCTGCGGCCCTGAGCCGCGGGCGTCAGTCCCGCGCCCGGCGCGGGGACGGCCGGTCGCGCAGGCCCGAGGCGCGGTCGCCGGACCGCGGCACCGTCGTCGTCCCGTCCCGGTGCCCGGCCACGGCCAGGGCCGTGAGGTAGCCGGCCGCGCAGCCCAGCGCGACCCACCCGGCGACGGCGGCGCACACCGCCCAGACGTGGGAGCCGATGTCCGTCAGCGCGCCGAGCCCGAGCGTCCCGGAGGTGAGGGCCAGCGGCACGAGCAGCAGCAGCCCCGTGAGCAGTCCGGTGAGCACGGCCAGGGCCAGCGTGGACAGTGTCAAGGACACCGCGCGGCTGCCGTGGCGGGTGTGCAGCCAGTCGTCGAGGTGGTTCTCCCCCTCCCGCAGCAGCCACACGCCGGCCACGGCGCCGGCGCCGATCGGCACGGCCAGCAGGAGCAGCTGCCACGGCGACCACGTCCCGGGCAGCGCACCCAGCGCCGGGAGGGCGGGCGCGGTGGCCGGCGTCGCGCCGAACACGGAGTAGAGGCTGTCCGCGCCCACGGAGAACCCCGGGCCCGCCGTCCACGCGATCGACCACGCGGTGAACGTGGGCAGCCAGCCGATCTGCAGCAGCGCCAGGAGCAGGCCGCCCAGCGGACCGCCCCCGATCGCCTCGGCCACGGTGACGACGGCGGTCCACTCGACGGCCAGCCGCCCCGCCACGAGCAGCGCGTTCAGGCCCGTCAGGGCGAGCACGGCGAGGACCGCGGCGCGCACCACGGACCAGGCGTACGAACCGGCCCAGCGTTCGTACTGCGAGCGCCGCGAGATCCGCTCCGTGAGGTCCAGGCCGATCAGGTGCGCCCAGGTGCCGGCCTCGCGCCGCGCCCCCGCGAGGGCGGCGACGCCGAAGAGCAGGGCGGGCAGCAGCGCCGCCGGGGCGGGGTGGGCCGTCAGCTCGTCCGTGCCGGGCAGGAACGCGACGGCCAGCCCCACCAGGGCGTAGGCCCCCACCGCGCCCACGAAGGCCTGCCACGCCTGGTCCCGGTAGGACGCGCGGGCCAGGCGCCGGCCGGCCCGCCAGGACAGCGCGAGCGGGAGCAGGGTCAGGCCCCACGGCACGAGCCACGCCGTGCCGGTGATGAGGTGGTCCGGCGCGGTGGGCATGGCCGTGGTCACGGTGACGGGCACCGCGTGCAGGGCCAGCCACAGGACGCCGCCCACCTGGACGGCGCCTTCGATGGTCGGCCGCTCGAACCCGCCGGTGGCCCACACCGCGAGGGTGGGGACCATGACCGCGAGCAGGCTGATCATCGCCGTGACGAGCGCCTCGACCACCCCCTGCAGCCACAGCGGCAGGGGGACGGGGCGCAGCAGACGGGGCGCAGCGGGGCGGGAACTCACCCGTCCATGGTGCCACCCGACTCCGGGCGGCGCCTGGACGGGGGCGGGCCGCGCGGGCCGGTGCGACGACCGTCACCGGACCCGAGAGTTCATCGCGGGGTCACCGGGCCGTCGTCGGCGGGTGCCCCGGCCGTGGTCCGGGGTCCTTAGCGTCGGCCACGTGCGTGTCGTCGTGGTCGCCGAATCGTTCCTGCCCCATATGAACGGGGTCACCAACTCCATCCTCCAGGTGCTGCGCCACCTGCGGGAGCGGGGCGACGAGGCGATGGTGATCGCCCCGGCTGCCTCGTGGTCCGCCGGGTGGACCCAACGCGCGGGCGCCGGTGAGGCCCCCCGCGAGGTCGAGGGCTTCCCCGTGCGCACCCTGCCCTCCGTGCCCCTGAGCGGGTACGCCTCTGTGCGGGTGGCCGCCGGCACGGTGGGCCGGCTGCGCGGCATGCTCGCCGACTTCGCCCCGGACGTGGTGCACATCGCCTCCCCCTTCGTGCTGGGCTGGCGCGCGGTGCAGGCGGCCGAGGAGCTCGGCATCCCCTCCGTGGCCGTCTACCAGACCGAGGTCCCCGGCTACGCGGCCCGGTACGGCGCCCCGTGGCTGGAGGACGTCCTGTGGAGCCACGTGGCGCGCCTGCACAACATGGCCACGCTGACGCTCGCGCCGTCGTCGTTCACCGTCCGGCAGCTGCACCGCCAGGGGGTGCGACGCGTGCACCTGTGGGGCCGCGGCGTCGACTCCCGCCGATTCCATCCCGCCAAGCGGGACGAGGCGCTGCGCGCCGAGCTCGCCCCGAACGGCGAGAAGCTCGTGGGCTTCGTGGGGCGGCTGGCGCACGAGAAGCAGGTCGGGGACCTGCGGGTGCTCTCGGACCTGCCGGGCACCCGCCTCGTGGTCATCGGCTCCGGGCCGCTGCGCGAACAGCTCGAGCGGGAGCTGCCCGGCGCGCACTTCGCCGGCTTCCAGGGGGGCGAGGACCTCGCGCGCCACGTGGCCAGCCTGGACCTGTTCGTGCACCCCGGCGAGTCCGACACCTTCGGCCAGACGCTGCAGGAGGCGATGGCCTCGGGCGTGCCCGTCGTCGCCGTCGGCCGCGGCGGCCCCCTCGACATCGTGGACGCCTCCCGCACCGGCTGGCTCTACCCGCCCGGCGAGCTGGACGAGCTGCGCCGCCACGTCGCGGACCTCGTGTACGACGACGTCAAGCGGGCCGCGTTCGCCGACGCGGCGTGGGCGTCGGTGCAGGGCCGGACCTGGCCGGTGCTGTGCGAGCAGCTCGTGGGCTACTACGAGAAGGCGATCGCGGTGCAGGAGCGCCGCCGCGTGGAGCTGGCCCGCCGGCTGCTGACGGCGCCGTCGCTGCTGGCCGCGCGCGTGTTCGGCTGAACCCCGGGACGGACACCGGGCGGGCGCCAGGCGGCCCGGGTCTCGCGTCCGGAGTCGTGGCTAGGGTGGCGGGCATGGACGCCACCCCGCACCCCCGCCCCTCCGAGCCCGGCCCCCTGCCCGATCCCGCCGCGCCCCGCCGCCTCGCCGGCAAGGACGTGCACCCCGTCGGCCTCGGATGCATGAACATCGTGCACGGCTACTCCGGATTCCTCGACGACGACGCCGCCGTCGACCTGCTCACCCGCGTGCTGGACGACGGCACCGACCACCTGGACACCGCCACCCTCTACGGCGGCGGCCGCAGTGAGGAGCTCGTGGGGCGCGCGCTCGCCCGGGCGGGGTCGGGCGTCCGCGAGCGCGTGCTGCTCGCCTCCAAGGGCGGGCTCGTGCGGGACGGGCAGCGGCGGATCGACGGCCGCCCGGAGACGCTGCGCGCGCACGTGGACGCCTCCCTGAGCCGGCTCGGCCAGGACCGGATCGACCTGTACTACCTGCACCGGCTGGACCCGGAGGTCCCCGTCGAGGAGTCCGTGGGGGCGCTCGCAGAGGCCGTCACGGAGGGCAAGATCGGGGCGATCGGCCTGTCCGAGGTCTCGGCCGTCACCCTGACCCGGGCCGTGGCCGTCCACCCGATCGCGGCCGTGCAGTCCGAGTACTCCCTCGCCACCCGCAACCCCGAGTGGGGCGTGCTCGAGGCGTGCCGCCGCCATGGGACCGCCTTCGTGGCCTTCTCCCCCGTCAGCCGCGGCCTGCTCACGGACGCGCCGCCGCGGCTGGGCGGGCTGGACGCGGGAGATCTGCGGCACCGGCTGCCCCGCTTCGCCGAGGGCCACTACGAGGCCAACCTGACGCTGCGCGAGGCGCTCTCGGCCGAGGCCGTCCGGCTCGGGACGAGCACGGCGGGGCTCGCCGTCGCCTGGGTCCTGGCCCAGGGCAAGGACGTCCTGGCGATCCCGGGCACCACCTCGTGGGAGCACTGGCTCGAGGACCGGGGCGCGCACGAGGTGCGGCTGACCCCGGCCGACGTCGCCCGGCTGGACGACCTCGTCAACGACGCGACCGTGGCGGGCCCGCGCTACAGCGAGAGCCAGCAGGCCAGCATCGACACCGAGGCGGCGCCGCCGCGCTGAGCCGAACGCGGGGCCCGGGGTGGCCCGCGTCTCATTTCGGCAACAGAGCGCACTCCCTGTCAGGATGGGCGTCAGGCACCGCGGCCTCCTCCGACCGCGGCGCGCCACGGCGGGGGCACCGCGGGGCGTCTCTACCCCGACGTCCGAGGAGGACACCATGAATGAGTCTCTGGAGACCCTGCGCGACGAAGTGTTCGCGCGCAACCCCGGCGAGGCCGAGTTCCACCAGGCGGTGTCCGAGGTGTTCGAGGCGCTGGGGCCGGTGGTGCAGCGCCACCCCCAGTACGTCGAGGCCGGGGTCATGCACCGCCTCTGCGAGCCGGAGCGCCAGATCATCTTCCGCGTCCCGTGGATCGACGACGCCGGCGTCGTGCAGGTCAACCGCGGGTTCCGCGTGGAGTTCAACTCGGCGCTCGGCCCGTACAAGGGCGGGCTGCGCTTCCACCCCTCCGTGTACCTCGGGATCGTCAAGTTCCTGGGCTTCGAGCAGATCTTCAAGAACTCGCTCACCGGCATGCCGATCGGCGGCGGCAAGGGCGGCTCGGACTTCGACCCCGCCGGCAAGTCCGACCGCGAGATCATGCGGTTCTGCCAGTCCTTCATGACGGAGCTGCATCGCCACATCGGTGAGCACACGGACGTGCCGGCCGGTGACATCGGCGTGGGCGCCCGCGAGATCGGCTACATGTTCGGCCAGTACAAGCGACTGACCAACCGCTTCGAGGCCGGCGCCCTCACCGGCAAGGGCCTGACGTGGGGCGGCTCGCTGGTCCGCACTGAGGCCACCGGCTACGGCGCCGTGATGTTCGTCGACTCCATGCTGCGCACGCGCGGCGAATCCATGGACGGTCAGCAGGTGCTGATCTCCGGCTCCGGCAACGTGGCCATCTACGCCGCGGAGAAGGCCGCCGCGCTCGGGGCCACCGTGCTCACCGCGTCCGACTCCTCGGGCTACATCGTGGACCCGGACGGCCTCGACCTGGACCTGCTCAAGCAGATCAAGGAGGTCGAGCGTGCCCGCATCTCCGAGTACGCCGAGCGCCGCGGCGGGCGGTCCCGCTACGTGACCGGCGGCAGCGTCTGGGACGTCGAGGGCACCGTGGCCCTGCCGTGTGCCACCCAGAACGAGCTCGACGAGTCCGCCGCGCGGACCCTGCTGAAGAACGGGGTGAAGGCCGTGGCCGAGGGCGCGAACATGCCCTGCACCGAGGCGGCCGCCCACCTGTTCGTCGACTCCGGGACGCTGTTCGGCCCGGGCAAGGCCGCCAACGCGGGCGGCGTGGCGACGTCGGCGCTGGAGATGCAGCAGAACGCCTCGCGGGACTCGTGGAGCTTCGACTACACCCACGACCGGCTCGAGCAGATCATGCGCGACATCCACGACCGCTGCGTGGAGACCGCCGAGGAGTACGGCACGCCCGGCAACTACGTGGCGGGGGCGAACATCGCCGGGTTCATCAAGGTCGCCGACGCGATGATCGCCCAGGGCGTGGTCTGAGGCCCGGCCCTGTCCCTTCCGTGATCCTCCGCCGCCCTGCGACATCACCGCCGTTCTGACGCGCGGTGATGTCGCAGGGCGGCGGTCGCTCAAGGGCGCCCGGCTCCTGCACAGGCCCCCCGACGTCGGGTGCCCTCCACCGCCGGCGCGGCCGACCCGTCGCGCCCCGGACGGGCCCACGACACTGGGCCGCATGACCCTGCTCTCCGACCACTCGCGTGCGCTGCTCCCGGGACGCGGGCCCCTGCTCAGCGCGGCGGACCCTCACGACGGGGCGGCGCGGCGCCGTCTCGAACGCGCCTGGACCCGCGGGGTCCTCGTGCGGCTCTGCCCGCGCGTCTACATCAGCGTCAGCGACTGGGCCGCGCTGCGTCCGTGGGACAGGGCGGTCGTGTCCGCCGTCGCCCTCTCGATCGCCCGCCCCGCGACGGTGTTCACGGGCCTGACCGCGGCCCGGTTGCACGGTCTGGGGCCGGCCGTCGAGCCGCCCGTGCTCGAGCTGCGCGCCCCCTCGCCCGGGCATCACGGCGCCGGTCCGCTGACCCGCCGTCCCTTCGCCCCCTCCGTGGTGGCCCACGATCGCCGGCTTCCCGTCCCGCCGCGCCGCCGACCCCGGTGGGGGCTGCCGGAGGCGGCCCCCGCCGCGCCTCAGCCGGTCGAGGCCGTCCTGTCGGACGGGCAGAGCCTCGGAACCGTCCTGGCGGATCCGCTGCCCACGGTGCTGCTGGTGCTGGGGGCGGCCACCCCGTTCCGCGACGCCGTGGCCCCGCTGGACGCGCTCGTCCGAGCCCGGCCCGAGGAGGCCGCACGCTGGGCGAGGCAGGCGGAGAGCCGACTCAAATCCGCGGCCGCCCTCCGCCGATTCGAGCGGGCCTGGCACTTCGCGGACGCGCGGGCGGAATCCGCCGGCGAGTCCTACAGCCGGGCCAGCATCCACGAGCTCGGCTTCGTCCCGCCCACGGCGCTGCAGCATCGCCACCGGGATGCGAACGGACGCGAGGTGGCCCGCACGGACTTCTGGTGGGAGCAGGTGCGGGTGTACGGGGAGTTCGACGGGCTGGGCAAGTACGACCTGTCGTTCTTCGACGGTGACGACACGGCCCGCCGCGCCAGCATCCGCCGGGAGAAGGAACGGGAGGTGGCCCTGCAGCTGGTCACCCGGGCGGGCGCGCATTGGACGTGGGGAGACCTCCTGCGGCCGGACCGGCTGGCGCGGATCCTCACCGCCGCGGGCGTCCCCCGCTCGGTCTGATCCACGGCCGTCCCACGGGCCCGGTCCCGACTCGGCGAGCCCGAGCGGCGGACCTCCGCTCTGCGACATCGCAGCCGTGCTGCACGGCGGTGATGTCGCTGGGCGGCTGCCAGGCGGTCAGCAGCCCACCTCGGCCCACCTCAGCCGGCCAGGGCCGCCCGCTGCTCGGGGCTGATGCGCACGGGGCGGCCCGTCTGCCCGTCGACGAACACCATGACGGACGTCGCGGTGGCGCAGAGGGTGTCGTCGACGCCGTCGTGCAGGGCGTAGCCCACGTGCACCGAGGCGGCCTTCACGGCGTCCACGCTCACCACCACGCGCAGTGGCACGGGGCGGTAGGGCATCTGGGCCCGGTACTTCACGGTGTGCTCGGAGATGAACGTCCGCACACCGGGGGCCACCCCCTCGAGCAGGTCGATCGGCGGGGCCTGCCCGCCACCGGCGCCGGTGTTCGCGGGCACGCCGAAGGCCGCCACGCGGGCCTCCTCCAGCAGCTGCACCACGGCGATGTTGTTCACGTGGCCGTAGGCGTCCATGTCCGCCCAGCGCAGCGGGATGCGGACCTCGACGGAGCGCGAGGCGGTCATCGGGCGGCCTCCTCGTCCGCGGACCGGCCGTCGCGCTGCGCCGCGGCGTCGAGGGTCGCCGGCGCCTCGTCGTCGCCGAGGATGTCCTCGCGCCAGGCCTCGGGCTGCACGTCCACGAACTCGACGGGCAGGATGCCCAGGTCCTCGAGCTGATTGGACAGCGTGGCCCCGTCCGGGCCGTAGCACCACGGGATGCCCGGGGTGGAATGGCGGGTGTCCTCCGCCCGACCGCCCGCGAGCAGCGCCTGCGAGGGGGTCAGCTGCCGGATGACGATCGCCTTGACCCGGTCGGGGTGGCGCTGCGCGAACTCGGCGTAGATCTCGGGGTCGTGCTGGCCGTCGTCGCCCACCAGGATCCACTGGATGTCCGGGAACTGCTCGGCGAGGCGCTCGAGCTGGACCCTCTTGTGCTCCTGACCGGAACGGAACCAGCGGTCCCTCGTGGGCCCCCAGCTGGTCAGCAGCAGAGCGCCGAGCGGGTAGAGGTTGCGGCCCAGGAAGCGGGTGAGGGTCTGCGCCACGTTCCACGCGCCCGTGGACAGGTACAGCACGGGGGCCTTCGGCTCGAGCTCGGCGATCCGGCGCAGCAGCACGGCGATCCCCGGAGTGGGCGTGCGGGCGTGCTCGTCGATCACGAACGAGTTCCAGGCCGCCAGCAGGGGGCGGGGCAGCGAGGTGACCACCACGGTGTCGTCGATGTCCGAGACCAGGCCGATCCGCGCGCCCGGCTCGCAGATGTACAGGTCCATGACGGCGTGCTCCTCTTGGCCGCCGACGTGGAGGGTGGCGGTCTGCCAGCCGGGCTCCAGCTCGACGTCCAGCACGACGTCGACGACGCCCATCCGGTCCGTGCGCACCGTGGTGCGCAGGTCCCCCACCTGCACCTCCACCTCGGCGTAGGCCATGGGCGGGGCCACGAAGTTGCGCCAGCCGCGCACGCCGTCCGCCACCACCTTCGACAGCCGACGGCCGTTCATGAACTCCTCGTCGGAGGCGATCACCACACGGGAGAGGATCCGCACCCAGCTGGTGCTGCCGTAGCTCGTGAACGCCATGACCGTCGGCACGTTGCCGGCACGCAGCGCGCGGGCGCGGTGCCAACGGTTCCACCCCTCCTGCAGGTGCGTGGCGACGTTCTCCACGGGAGTGGGGTCACCGGAAGGGGCCAGGCGGCCGCGCCGGGGCGCGGGCGTGGGGGCGTCGGAGGCTGCGGGCATGCGCCCAGTATTCCGCACCGTGCGCTCTCAGCGGATCTCGGGGACCAGCGCGGTCAGGCGGTCCAGCATGCGGCCGACCTTGCCGTTCTCGATCGCGGCGGCCACGTGCCCGTCCGCGAACCGCTCGCCGCGCACCAGGTAGGTGAACAGCGTGCCGAGGTCGGCCAGGGACGCCTCGGCGATGCCGGCCTCGCTCACCCGGTCCACGTTCCGCAGGTAGTCGACGTCGATGCCCGCCAGCTCCTGCGCGGCCACGAGGCCGGGGAACACGCGGTCGTCGTAGTCCGGGTAGACGCCGCCGAGGGTGCCGGGCGCGGGGGCGCCGTAGGAGGCGATCGGCCGGGCCTCGGTGCCGTAGCCGGCGGCGAGCAGCTCGCGCAGCGCACGCACGGCGGCCACGCGCTGGGGCGTGGGGGTCTGCGGGCCGGTGAGGGTGGCGTCGTCGTCGGGGGTCGGGAGGGGGTGCTCGGTCATGGCGGCTCCTCTGCTCGGGGGGGGTCGGCCCCATTGTCTCGCGTGCGGTCCGACGTGTCCGGGCCCCCGCCTAGGCTCGGGGCATGAGCCCCGCCCTGCCCCGCCCCGCCGAGCTGCGCGCGATCGCCCTCGACGCCGCCCGCGCGGTCGTCGGCGACCTCGCCGCCGCCTTCCGCTCCCCCACCGCCATCGGGCCCGAGGCCAAGACCACGCACCACGACCTCGTCACCGTGCACGACCGACACACCGAGGCCCGGCTCGTCGCCGCGCTCACGACGGCGGTCCCCGGCTCCGGCGTGCTCGGCGAGGAGCTCGGGGCGCAGGCCGGCACCGGTGAGGCCGCCCGGCTGACCTGGATCGTCGACCCCATCGACGGCACCTCCAACTTCACACACGGCTTCGCGATGTTCTCGGTGTCCCTGGCCGCCGAGGTCGACGGCGAGGTGGTGGCCGGCGTCGTGCTGGACCCCGTGGGCCGGCTGGCGTTCTCCGCCGACGCGGACGGCGCCTACCTCACCCGCGGCGACGGGCCGGAGCGCCCGCTGGCCGAGGTCGGCCGGCCGGCGCCGGCCGGCGGCGAGCGCGCCCAGAACCTCGTGACCTCCTATCCGGCGGGCGAGGCGCTCGCGCGCGAGGGCGAGGACGCGCTGCGCCGCTTCGGGCGGCTCGTGACCGCCCACGCGACCGTGCGCCGCACCGTCTCCGGCGCCCTCGAGCTCGCCCACACGGCGGCGGGCTGGGCCGACGCCGCGCTGTACGTGGACACCAAGCCCTGGGACGTCGCGGCGGGGCAGCTGATCCTGCGCCGCGCCGGGGGCAGTTGGCTCACGCCGGACCCGGCCGCGCCGTCGTCGGGCCGGCTCGTCGACGACGGCCCGCGCGCCCACACGTGCCCGTTCGCGCTCGCCGTCGCCCCGGGCCGCGAGGCGCCGACGACGGCGGCGGTGCTGGGTGACATCGTCGCCTCGCGGGCGACCGACCATGTATAGAGTGGATGTGAGCCCGATCTCAGCGCCGCGCCCGACGGCGCCCGTCCCGGCATGCCAGGAGGCCCCGATGACCCAGCAGCACCATGACACCGACGACGCCCCGTCGATGCAGCGCCCCGATCCGGTCGCGGAGCCCGGGGACCACCTGATGTTCGAGCACCCGGACGGCGAGGCCGTCCTGGTGCTGGACGAGGACCAGGTCTGGCGACTGCTGGGCCGCGTGGGCCACGCGCGCCTCGGGCTGGCCGTGGACGGGCGGCCGGACATCGTGCCGGTGAACGTGCGGGCCCACGACGGCGCCATCTACTTCCGCACCGCGCCCGGCTCGAAGCTCGCCGAGCTCACGGTGAACCCGCGCGTCGTGGTGCAGGCCGACGGGATCCTGGCCGACCAGGCCTGGTCCGTGCTCGTGCACGGCACCGCGCGCCGCCTGGACACGGAGGCGGAGATCGCGGAGGCCGAGTCCCTCGGCATCGAACCGTGGGTGCCGACGCTCAAGGACTTCTACGTCCGCGTGGACGTCCAGCGCGTGTCCGGCCGCCACTTCGTGTTCGGCCCGCACCCCGAGCGCAACGAGTCCCAGACCGACTGAGCCGCCGGCAGGACGCGTGGGCTGAGCCGGACGGCTCAGCCCACGTCCGCCGGGCTCAGGGCTGCGCCGGGGGCTGGCCGCCCTCGCCGCCCGCCGGGGGCTGGCCACCGCCGGGCCCGCCCATCCCGCCCTGCTCCTGCTCAGTGGTGGTGTCGATCGGGACGTCGATGGTGATGGCGAAGCCCTTCTCCACGGAGCCCGTGATCTGCGGCAGCTGCGTCTCGTAGCCGTCCGAGAAGACGTTGTCCGTCTCGAGGCTGACGTCGGCGAAGTTCTCCGTGGACCCGTCGTAGGCCGAGGTGGCGTAGACCTGCGCGGACTGCTCCTCGGGCATGGCGATCTGGGAGGTGAGGACGTTGTTCGTCGCGTCCGTGATGGACGCCTTGTCCGGGAACACCTCGAAGTGCAGGTGGGGCCACCGGCCGTCGTAGCAGCCGGGCCACACCGTGGTGAAGGTGACCGTGCCGTCGTCGCCCACCACCTGGACGCCGCGCAGGTAGGTCTCCTCCGTGATGCCGTCCGAGTACATCGAGTAGCGGCCCTGCGCGTCGGCGTGCCAGAGGTACACGGCGGCGCCGGTCATGGCGGCGTCGCCGTTGGCCATGTCGATCACGTTCATCGTCACCCTCAGCGGGACGCCCTCGGCGGCGGTGCCCGTGTCGATGCTCGTGGTCAGGTCGGAACGTTCGATGCCGGACGCGTCGAGCACGTCCGGGCCGTTGGAGCCGCCGCCCGGGTACGGGCGTGCGTTCTCGGTGACCATCTCGGTCAGGGTGGCGGACGGCGAGGCGCTCGCCGCCGACGAGGAGGAGGCCGCGGGTGACGAGGAGCCGGCGCTCGCCGACGTCGAGCCGGAGGAGGACGAGGCGCCCTCCTGGACACCGCACGCGGCGAGGACGAGGGCTCCCGCCCCCGCGCCGAAGATGCCCAGCGCGTTGCGGCGGGAGACGAGCGTGCCGACGTCGAAGGCGGCGCCCTGGTCCTCGACGTCCTCGGCCGGGCGGTGGAAGGCCCGGCCCTCGAAGGTGGGCGTGACGGCGGGGGCCTCGCCTCCCTCGGAGACCTGGGGGAAGGGACGGCGGGAGCGGATCGAGAGCCAGGGGCCATGGAGTTCCTCTCGTGGGGCGCCCGCCGGGTGGCGGACCGCGTCGAGAGGCCAGCATGGCAACGGATGCCGGACGTTTTCGTGAGATCGGCGGGATGGTTCCAGGACATCTCCTGGGCGGTTTCTGACACGGGCGGGACCGCCGGCGCCTCGGTCGACGCCTCAACTACCTGCCGGTCCAGCTCCGTTGCTGAAACATGCACCTGGAAAGGTGGCGCACACTCTCAGGGTCGAGTCAGCGATTCCGGCGCCGGGCCGCCTCAGACCTCCGGGGCCTCCCCCAGGTGGCTCGGCGCCCACATCGCCAGGCGGGTCTGCACCACGACGACGTTCGGCCCGTCCGCCTGGAACGAGCGCTCGAGCGCGCCGCGCACGTCCCCCACTCCCACCGTCTCGGCGGGCACGCCGAAGGAGGCGGCGAGGGCCTGGAAGTCCGGCCGGTCGAGCTCGGTGGCCGTGGCCTTGCCGAACGCGCCCTCCATGTACTCGCGCAGGATGCCGTACCCGCCGTCGTCGATGATCAGCCACGTCACCGCCGCGCCGTGCTGCCTGGCGGCCGCGAGCTCGGCGATGGAGTACATCGCCGAGCCGTCGCCGGCGACGGCGAGCACGCGCCCGTCGATCCCGGTGCGTCCCTGGTGGGCCAGGCCCACCGCGCCGCCGAACGCGGCCGGGAACCCGTAGCCGAGCCCCCCGGCGCCCTGCGCCGAGTGGAACTCGCCGTCCTGCGCGTCCCAGCAGTTCCACGCCCAGTAGGCGGCGATGGTCATGTCCCAGTACGTCTGCATGGTCGACGGGACGGCGGCGCGGATGTCCGCCAGGAGCCGGCGCTCCACGCCGAGGTCCTGGGCGTCGAGCCGGGCGGTGATGCGCGCGTTGACGTCGGCGACCACCTCGGCCGGGGTGCGGCCGTGCCAGACGGCGGCGTCCTGCGCCACCGAGCCCGACTCGCGCAGCGCCGCGGCGAGGGCGTCGAGCGCCTGGCCGGCGTCGGCGCGCACACCCAGCGTGGGGTGGTTGGTCTCCAGCACGCGCGGCTCCGCGTCCACCTGGATGAGGCGGCCGCGCGGCTCGAGCGTGAAGTAGTTCGAGGTGACCTCGCCGAGCGAGGAGCCCACCACGAGCAGCACCTCCGCGTCCTCGAGCAGGTCCGTGACGAGGCGGTCCTCCACCCAGCCGCCGAGGCTGAGCGGGTGCTCCCACGGGAAGGCGGTGTTGCCGCCCGGCGAGCAGACCACGGGCGCCTGGAGCAGCTCCGCGACCTCCTGCAGGCTCTCCATCGCGGCCCGGCCGGAGCGGCGCACACCGCCGCCGGCCACGATCGCCACCCGCCCGGCCCCGCGCAGCCAGCGCACGGACTCGGCCACGAGCTCGGCGCGCGGCGGGTGGTCGTAGGGCACGGCCAGGGCGTCCTCGACCGGGGGCACCATGACCTCGCCGAGCAGCACGTCCTGCGGGATCTCGACCCACACCGGCCCCTGCGGCACGGTGATGGCCTCGGCCCACGCGTCCTGGATGGCGGAGGGGATGCCCGAGGCGTGGTGGACCGTGAACTGGGCCTTGGTGACGTTGCGGGCCGAGGCCTTCTGGTCGTCCAGCTGGTGCAGCATGCCCTTGCGCCGGGCACCGAGCCCGGACAGCGGGATCTGCGAGGCGATCACGAGCATCGGCACACCGGTCGCGTAGGCCTCCTGCAGGCCGGCCAGCGAGGTGAGGGCGCCCGGGCCGGTGGACAGGAACAGGACGCCGACCTCGCCGGTGGCCCGGGCGTACCCGTCCGCGGCGAAGGCGGCGTTGTTCTCCACGCGGTTCGAGACGAACTCCAGCGGGGAGCGGGACAGGGCGTCGAAGAGGCCGAGGGCGTGCTGGCCCGGGATGCCGAAGACCGTCCGTGCACCCAGGGCGTGGAGCGTCTCGACGGCGAGGTCGCCGCCGTTGCGCCGCGGGGCCGCCGCCGTCGTCGTCTGCTCGTCCGTCATCGGCCCGGCTCCTCACCGGCGGCCGCGCGGGTGGCGCGGCGGTCGGCCATCAGGGAGATGAGGTCGTACGCCACGTGGGAGGCGGCGACGCCGGTCAGCTCGGCGTGGTCGTAGGCCGGGGCCACCTCCACCAGGTCCGCGCCCACGATGTCCAGCCCGCGCAGGCCGCGGAGGATCTCGAGCAGCTCGCGGCTCGTGATGCCGCCGGCCTCGGGGGTGCCGGTGCCCGGCGCGTGCGCGGGGTCGAGGACGTCGATGTCCACCGAGATGTAGAGCGGCCGACCCCCGATGCGCTCGCGCAGCTGGTCCACGATCTCGTCCACGCCCTGACGGAACACGTCCGAGGAGGTGACGATGCCGAAGCCCATGCGGTGGTCGTCGTCGAGGTCCTTCTTGCCGTAGAGCGGACCGCGCGTGCCCACATGCGAGATGGCCTCGGTGTCCAGGATCCCCTCCTCCACGGCGCGGCGGAACGGCGTGCCGTGGGTGTACTCGGCCCCGAAGTAGGTGTCCCACGTGTCCAGGTGGGCGTCGAAGTGCAGCAGGGCAACGGGCTCGCCCGCCCGGGCGGAGGCGGCGCGCAGCAGCGGCAGCGCGATGGTGTGGTCGCCGCCGATGGTCATGAGCGAGGAGCCGTCCTCGGTGAGGTCCGTCGCGTCCTGCTGGATCGCCTCGATGGCCTCGCCGATGTCGAACGGGTTCACCGCCATGTCCCCGGCGTCCACCACCTGGGCCTGCGCGAAGGGCGAGGTGTCCGTGGCGGGGTTGTACGGGCGCAGCAGCCGCGAGGACTGCCGCACGTGGCCGGACCCGAAGCGTGCACCGGGGCGGTAGGAGACGCCGGCGTCGAACGGCACGCCGACCACCTTGATCTCCGGGGCGACGCCGGCCGCGGCCGCCTCGTCCAGGCGCGGCAGCAGCGCGTAGGTGGGGGCGCCGCCGTAGCGGGGCACGAGGGCGGAGTTCACGGGGCCGAGGCGGCCGTTGTCCTCGACGCGGGGGATCTCGAGCATCTGGATGTCCTCTCTGGGCGGTTCGGTTCGGTCTGGTCGGTCTGGTCTGTCCGGTGTGGGCGCGCCGGACGGGGTCACGCGTGGCCCACGAGGGTCCACAGCACGACGGCGGGGCGGTCGTCCGGATTGGCCCACGAGTGGGGCTCGCGGCCGGGGAAGGTGACGGTGTCCCCCTCCTCCAACAGGTGCACGGCCTCGGTGGTCCGCAGCTCGAGGCGGCCGGTGACCACGTGCACCGCCTCCACGCGGCAGTCCACGGTGTACAGCTCCGCCTCCCCGCGGCCGCGCGGCGCGATGTCAGCGCGCAGGATCTGCAGGTCGCGACTGCCGCGCGGGGTGATCAGGCGCTCGCGGATGCCCTCGCCGCCGAGGTTGACCGCGGGGGCGTCGGCGAGGCGCACGACCGTCACCTCGGGCGCGTCCAGGACGTCGCCCGGGCTCGCGCCGAGCACCTGGCACAGGGTCACGAGCGTGCTCACGGACGGGCTCGTCAGGTCCCGCTCGAGGCGGGAGAGGAAGCCCTTGCTGACGCCGGCCGCCTCGGCCAGCTGGGCCACGGTGAGCCGCCGCGCCTCGCGCAGCGCGCGCAGCCGGCGGCCGATCAGCGCCTGGCCCGGGGTGGTCTCGAGCGGGAGGGCCTTCATCGCGTTCCTCCCGACGTCGGCCAGGCGAGGACGCGGGCCGGGGAGCCGTCGCCGCCGGCCAGGGGCAGCGGATGCACCTCGAGCCGGAGGCGGGCGGACCAGTCGGCGCGCGGCGCCGCCCCTGCGGGGCGGAGCGCGTCCAGCCCCACGAGGTTCTCGACGATGATCCCGTCGCCGCCGAGGAAGGCCGCGTGGGCAGGAAGGTCGGGCTCACCGGCGAGCCCGGTGGGATCGGGACTGAGCATGTCCACCCCCAACAGACGGATGCCACGATCCCACAGCATGGCCGCGGCCTCTCCTGTGAGGAAGGGATGACGCGCGCGGAGGAGGCCGTCGCGCCAGTGTCGATCCCAGCCCGTGGCCAGCAGGAGTCGGGCGGGCGTCTGCGCATCCGTGCCGGGCAGGAGGGGGGCCAGGCGCGCGGCGGAGATCGGCTCCCCGGGGGCGAGCCCGGCCAGACCGAGGACGAGGGTGTCCCCGCACAGCTCGTCCCAGGTCAGCCCCTCGACGGTGCGGCCGCCCGGCACGGTGTGGCACGGGGCGTCCACGTGGGTGCCGGCATGCGAGCCGATCTCGAGGGCCATGACCGCGACCCCGTCCTGGGCGACGGTGAGGGCGGGACGGATACGCACACCTGGATCGCCCGGGTACACGGGCATGCGGTCCTCCAGGGGGCGCGAGAGGAGCAGGGGGGCAACGGAGTCAGACGCCACGGCGTCCCTCGATCGACGCGCCGGCCTCCGGGCGGGCCTCCGGCCGATGACGCGGCCAGGCGAGCAGGGCGTAGAGCAGGGCGCTCAGGAGGAACACCGGGACGGTGACACCGACGGGACTGGGCCACACGTCCGTGAGCAGCCACGACGTCGCGGCACCGACGACCCACACGGCCACTGCTCGCCCGTGGACACCCCCGCGGAACCAGGCGCGCGGGCCACGGGCCACGAGCACGTCCAGGGTGGTGCGGCGGCCCTGGAGCACGTAGTCCACGAGGATCACGGCGAACACCGGCACGAAGAAGGCGCCGATCAGCGCAAGGAAATCTGTGAAGCGGGTGAGCAGGTCGAACCACATCGCACCGATGACGCTCACCGCGCCGAGCACCAGGGCGACAGGCACGAACGGAAGGGGCCGGCTCAGCGAGGCGTGGGTAACCGACGTCGCCATCCCGTAGACCACCATCGTGTTCGTGGCCATGACCGAGAGGAACATCACCACGGCCAGCGGCCAGCCGAAGGCCGCGACGAGGGTCGCCGGGTCGAAGGGGGTGGCCGCGGCGTCGCCCAGGAGCACGTGTGCGAAGGCCGTGAGGCCCAGGCTCATCGCGATGACGGTGGACAGGGTGTAGCCGATGCCAGAGCCCAGCGCGGCCGCTCGCGGGGTGCTCGCGTTCCGGGTGATGTCGGCGGAGAGGACGGTCCACGAGATGGCCGTGGCGAAGACGAGATCGAAGGCGAGGGCGGGAGTCAGCTCGACTGCGGGGTCCACCGGGATCGACGCCAGCTCGGCCGGGCCGTGGGCACGGAAGGCGGTGACGAAGATCCCGCCCATCACGGCGAGCATCACGAGGGCGAGCCAGGGTTCGATCCGCGCGATGCCCTCGTGCCCGAGGATCGCCAGGGCCACGACGACGAGCTGGCACAGGACCGCGAAGAGCATCGGCGAGGAGAATCCGGTGGCCGCGGACACCAGGGCGTCCACCGCGAGGCCGGCCAGCATGGCCTGCACCCAGGACCACCCCATCAGGACCACCACGTTGAACGTCACCGGCAACAGAGATCCGCGGTGGCCGAAGGCCGCACGGGTCAGCGCCATGGTGGGCAGACCGGTGCGGGCGCCGATGACCCCGACCCCCACCAGGACGAGGGCGCCGAGGACGGTGCCGAGCACGATGCTTGTCAAGGCGGTGGCATAGGAGACCCCGGGCTGGAAGAGGGTCCCCGTCAGAAGCGTGGTGACCACGAGGTTGGCGGCCAGCCAGATCAGGAGCATGCGGAGCGTGCTCACGGTGCCGCGGGGCGGTGTCTGGACGACATGCTCGGACACACGCGCTCCTCTCGTTCGACCCGGAGCCTGCGCCCCGTCGCCCTGGACGACATGTTGCCTGCGATGCAACATGTGTTTACCGTAGACCCAGATCGTGTGATCGGCAACACGCCGATCTCTCCTGTCCCGCCCGCGGCGCCCCCGCATCCCGGCGCCCTGGATCCCCTCGCCCCAAGGACCACCCGTGACCCTCAACCTGACCATCGTCGCCGTCTACCTGGTCGGCATGCTCGCCTTCGGCTGGTGGGGCAAGACCCGCGCCGCCAGCTCGGAGGACTACCTCGTGGCGGGCCGCCGCCTCGGGCCGGTGCTGTTCACCGGCACCATGGCCGCCGTCGTGCTCGGCGGCGCCGCCACCGTGGGCGGCGTCGGCCTGGGGTACGAGTTCGGGCTCTCCGGCGCGTGGCTCGTGGCCGCCATCGGCGTCGGCGTGCTCATCCTGTCGGTGGCGTTCGCCCCGATCCTGGCCCGCCTGAAGATCTACACCGTCTCGCAGATGCTGCGCCTGCGGTACGGCCGCGGCGGGGCCTCCCACGCCTCCTCCTTCGTGATGCTCGCCTACACGCTCATGCTCGCCGCCACCTCCACGGGCGCCTACGCGTCGATCTTCGTGGTGCTCTTCGGCTGGGACCGCTGGCTGTCCGTCCTGGTGGGCGGCGGCATCGTGCTGGCCTACTCCGTGCTCGGCGGCATGTGGTCCATCACCCTGGCCGACATGGCCCAGTTCCTCATCATGACCATCGGCCTGTTCGCCCTCATGCTCCCCCTCTCCCTGGCCAACGCCGGCGGCTGGAGCGCCATGCAGCAGCGCCTGGGCGCCGAGTTCTTCAGCTGGGACGGGATCGGCGTGCAGTCGATCGTCACCTACTTCGTGATCTACACCCTCGGCCTGCTGATCGGCCAGGACGTCTGGCAGCGCGTCTTCACGGCCCGCTCCCCGCGCGTGGCTCAGATCGGCGGCGCCACGGCGGGGCTGTACTGCATCGCCTACGGCGTCGCCGGCGCCGTGATCGGCATGGCCGCCCGCACGGTGACCGCGGACATCGCCACCACGGACGACGTGTTCGCGTGGGTCGCCCAGAACCTGCTGCCCGTCGGCGTGGGCGGCGTGGCCCTGGCGGCCGCCGTCGCGGCCATGATGTCCACCGCATCAGGGGCGATCATCGCGGCCTCGACCGTGATGCGCACCGACATCCTCCCCATCCTCCGCGGCGAGGCCGCCGCCGCCGAGGACGGCGCCACCACCGAGGACGCGGCCACGGAGACCGCGGCGGAGCTCGCCTCGAACCGCGGCTGGGTGCTGCTGCTCGGCGCCGTCGTGCTGGGGCTGGCGATCGTCGTCCCGGACGTGGTGGCGGCCCTGACCATCGCGTACGACATCCTCGTGGGCGGCCTGTTCGTCGCGATCGTCGGCGGCCTCGTGTGGAAGCGCGGCACCGGCACGGCGGCGCTGTGGTCCATGGTGGTCGGGACGGTGGGCACCCTCGGCACCATGGGCTGGCTCGAGCTGAACGCCGCCGAGCCCTTCGAGGGCGTCTTCGCGAACGAGCCGATCTACGTCGGCCTGGCCGCCTCCGCCGTCGTGTACGTCCTCCTCAGCCTGATGACCCGGCCCACCGACCCCGCGGTCCTCGAGGCCTGGCGGGTGCGCTCCCGCCACGGCGTCGACGCCGCGGTCTGAGAGTGCCTCTGGCCGACGACCCCGGGGCCTGTGATCCTCCGACGCCCGCACGATGGCCGAGGCCAGGTGACGGGTGCTGCGGGCGGCGGCGCGCGACCCTTCCCCGAGCTCCCCGCCGACCCCTACTGTGTCCGTACAACCCGGGACCGGGACTCCCCCTCGGGTTCGTCCCGTCTCCCGCCCTGCCAGGGCCTCGATAGAGACAGAAAGGCAGCAGTTCCCATGACCACCAAGAACCGCGCCGTGGCTTTCCACGGCATCAAGGACGTGCGCGTCGACGAACTGGACTTCCCCAAGCTGGAGATGCCCGACGGCTCCGCCGCCCCGCACGGCGTCATCCTCAAGATCGTCGCCACCAACATCTGCGGCAGCGACCTGCACATCTACCGCGGGTCCTTCCCCGCACCCGAGGGCATGGTGCTGGGTCACGAGATGACCGGCCAGGTGCTGGAGGTCGGCAGCGACGTCCAGTTCCTGCAGGAGGGCGACCTCGTCTCCGTGCCGTTCAACGTGGCCTGCGGCCGCTGCCGCAACTGCCGCGCTGGCCGGACCGAGATCTGTGAGACCGCCAACCCGGAGCAGGCGTGCGCCGCCTACGGCTTCAATCTGGGCGGCTTCCAGGGCGGGCAGGCCGAGTACCTGTTCGTGCCGTACGCCGACTTCCAGCTGCTGCGCTTCCCGGACCAGGAGCAGGCGATGGAGAAGATCCTGGATCTTGCCGTGCTCTCGGACATCCTCCCCACGGCGTTCCACGGTCTCATGGCAGCCGGCGCCAAGCCCGGCTCCACCGTCTACATCGCCGGTGCCGGCCCCGTGGGCCGGTGCGCCGCGGCCGCCGCTCGGCTGCTGGGCGCCTCGTGCATCATCGTGGGCGACCAGGACGCCTCGCGGCTGGAGCTGGTGCGCAAGCACGGCTGCGAGACCATCGACCTCTCCACCACGGAGAACCTGCAGGACGCCGTGAGCGACATCCTCGGCGAGCCGATGGTGGACTGCGCGGTGGACTGCGTCGGCTCCGAGGCCCACGGCCTGGGCTCCGCGTCCGATGAGATGCAGCCGATCGCCGCCGTGAACCAGGTCCTGGACATCACCCGTCCGGGCGGCGCCACGGGCATCATCGGCATCTACGGGCCGGACCCGATCGCGGAGACGAAGGCCGAGCAGGAGGGCACCTTCCCGGTGGACTTCGGCAAGGCCTGGATCAAGTCGCCCCACATCATCGGCGGCCAGGCGCCCGTCATGCGCTACAACCGCCAGCTGATGATGTCGATCCTGTGGGATCGGATGCCGTACCTGACGGAGATGGTCAACCCGCGCGTGATCAGCCTGGACGAGGCACCGCAGGCCTATGCGGAGTTCGACCAGGGCTCCCTGGAGAAGTTCGTCATCGACCCCCACGGCATGATCGCCCGCTGAGCGGTCCGCCTCCGGATGCACGACGGCGCCCCTCACCCGCCCCGCGCAGGTGAGGGGCGCCGTCGTCGTCCGCGGATCATGCCGCGTGCAGCAGCGTGGCGGTGATCCCGAGGGCCGCCAAGCCCACCACCAGCGCGACCATGCAGGCCACCGACGCCAGGGCCGGCCGGGCCTGCTCCCGCGCGATTCCGTCCGCGTGCGCCACGTAGCGCCGGCGCTGCGTGGCCAGCACCGCCGCCCCGCCGACGGCCGCCACCACCGCAGGCCCGAACGCCCACGCGCCGACGGCCGGCCACCACCTCAGGAACGTGAGGCTGAGGACGCCCAGCGCCAGGGCCGTGCGGCCCCAGCTCATCACGGTGCGCTCGGGCTGCAGCCCCGGGTCGTGATGCAGGCGCATCGTCTCAGCCCCGCGGAAGGACGACGGCGGCCAGCAGCACCACGACGGCCAGCACGACGCCCCCCGCGAGGACCGGGACGATCAGCGGCAGCGGCAGCGGACGGCCGCGGCGCATCGCCCGCTCCACCCGGAGCCAGCGCGCGCCCGCGCCCAGGGCGAGCAGCGCCGCCAGGACGAGCAGCACCGTGCTCAGCACCACCCGGACCGGCGGCGCGAAGAGGGCGCCGGTGAACGCCTCCACCGCGACCCCGCCGGCCAGCAGCGCCAGCGCCGTCCGGACCCAGGCCAGGAACGTGCGCTCGTTGGCGAGCGTGAACCGGGGGTCCGGCTCCTCCCCGCCCGCCAGGAGGCGGTGCTGCCAGGCCGGCCGGCCGCCGTCGTGGGCGGCGGTCTCGGGGCCGTCGGGGGTCTCTGCTGCGTCCATGCGGCCATGGTAGCGACGGCGTAGACTGGCCGGTCGGGCGCGCCCGGCCGCGACGGCGCCGCCCGTCCCCGCCCGCCCATCCGATGGAGCCCCATGAGCCCCGCCCACACCGCCACGCCCGCGGCACGTCCCGAGCCGACCCGCGAACAGGTCCGACGCTGGCGCCGCTACCTCGCCGACGAGATCGCCGAGGGCCAGATCTACCGCGACATCGCCGCTCGCAAGGACGGCGTGGAGCGCGACATCCTGCTCGGCCTCGCCGAGGCCGAGCGCCGCCACGAACAGCACTGGCGGGCCCTCCTGGGCGAGCACGCCGAGAACCCGCCGCGCCCCTCCCTGCACCGCATCCTGCTGCGCTGGCTCGCGCGGATCTTCGGCTCCGTGTTCGTGCTAGCCCTGGCCCAGCGCGCCGAGTCGGACACTCCCTACGCGGAGGACCAGGACGCCCCCGAGGGCATGGTGGCGGACGAGGCCATCCACGAGGAGGTCGTGCGCGGCCTCGCCGCCCGGGGTCGCGAGCAGCTGGCCGGCAACTTCCGCGCCGCCGTCTTCGGCATGAACGACGGGCTGGTCTCCAACCTGGCGCTCGTGATGGGCATCGGCGCGACGGGCGTGGCGCCGTCCGTGGTGCTGTTCACCGGCGTGGCCGGCCTGCTGGCGGGCGCGCTGTCCATGGCGGCCGGCGAGTACGTCTCGGTGCGGTCCCAGCGGGAGCTGCTCGAGGCCTCCTCCCCCACCCAGATCACCCTCGAGGCGGCCCAGCACCTGGACCTGGACCACAACGAGCTCAAGCTCGTCTACCTGGCCCGCGGCATGACGCCCGAGGACGCCGAGCACCGCGCGCTCGAGCGCCTCGGCTATCTCACGTGCGACTGCAACCCGCAGTTCTCCGCCCGTCCCGACGGCTCCCAGGGGCCGGTGGACCACTCGGACTCCTTCGCGGAGATCGGCTCGGCGTGGAGCGCCTCCCTGTCCAGCTTCGCGTTCTTCGCCTCCGGCGCACTCATCCCGATCCTGCCGTACATCTTCGGCATGTCCGGGCTGTGGGCCCTGGGCCTGGCGGCGGCGATGGTGGGCGTGGCCCTGCTCTTCACCGGCGGTGTGGTCGGGCTGCTGTCCGGCTCCTCACCGCTGGCTCGGGGCCTGCGCCAGCTCGCGATCGGCTTCGGCGCCGCTGCCGTGACGTACGTGCTCGGCCTGCTCTTCGGCGCGAACGTGGGCTGACGGGCGCCCACCGCCTGCTCCGCCCCGCACAGCACACGGCCCCTGCCCCTCACGACGAGGGACAGGGGCCGCGGTGCATCCGCCTGCCGGTGCGGAGCGCCGGCATCGGCGCCCCGCACCGCGGGATCAGGCCTGGGCCTGCAGGATCTCCCGCATGAGCTGAGCGGTCTCGGACGGCGTCTTGCCGACCTTCACGCCCGCGGCCTCGAGGGCCTCCTTCTTGGCCTGCGCGGTGCCGGCGGAGCCGGAGACGATGGCGCCGGCGTGGCCCATGGTCTTGCCCTCCGGGGCGGTGAAGCCGGCCACGTAGCCGACGACCGGCTTGGTGACGTTGGCCTTGATGAACTCGGCCGCACGCTCCTCGGCGTCGCCGCCGATCTCGCCGATCATCACGATGGCCTGGGTGTCCGGGTCGGCCTCGAACGCCTCGAGGGCGTCGATGTGGGTGGTGCCGATGATCGGGTCGCCGCCGATGCCGATGGCCGTGGAGAAGCCGAAGTCACGCAGCTCGTACATCATCTGGTAGGTCAGCGTGCCGGACTTGGACACGAGGCCGATGGGGCCGGTGCCGGTGATGGTGGCCGGGGTGATGCCCGCCAGGGCCTCGCCCGGGGTGATGACGCCGGGGCAGTTCGGGCCGATGATGCGGGTCTTCGGCTTGCCGTCCTCGCCGGTCTTCGACTGGGACAGGGCGAAGAACTTGGCGGTGTCCTGCACCGGGATGCCCTCGGTGATGACCACGAGCAGCGGGATCTCGGCCTCGATGGCCTCGATGGCGGCGTCCTTGGCGAAGGCCGGCGGCACGAAGGCCACGGACACGTCCGCACCGGTCTTCTCCATGGCCTCCTTGACGGTGCCGAAGACGGGCAGCTCGACGGCGTTGCCGTCCTTGTCCTCGTGGGACACGGTGGTGCCGGCCTTGCGGGCATTCACGCCGCCCACGATGTTCGTGCCGGCCTTGAGCATGAGGCGGGTGTGCTTGGTGCCCTCACCGCCGGTGATGCCCTGGACGATGACCTTGGAGTCCTTGTTCAGGTAGATCGACATAGCTGTTTCCTCAGTCTTTCCGAACGGTCAGTTCGCGGAGTGGGCGAGCTCGGCGGCCTTGTCGGCGCCCTCGTCCATGGTGGCGGCCAGGGTGACGAGCGGGTGGTTCGCCTCCTGCAGGATGCGGCGGCCCTCCTCCACGGCATTGCCGTCCAGGCGCACGACCAGCGGCTTGGTGGCGGTGTCACCCAGGATCTCGAGGGCCTTGACGATGCCGTTCGCGACGGCGTCGCACGCGGTGATGCCGCCGAAGACGTTCACGAACACAGACTTGACCTGCTCGTCGCCCAGGATGACGTCGAGGCCGTTGGCCATGACCTCGGCGTTGGCGCCGCCGCCGATGTCCAGGAAGTTGGCCGGCTTCACGCCGCCGTGCTGCTCGCCGGCGTACGCGACGACGTCGAGGGTGGACATCACGAGGCCGGCGCCGTTGCCGATCACGCCGACCTGGCCGTCCAGCTTCACGTAGTTGAGGCCGTTGGCCTTGGCCTTGGCCTCCAGCGGGTCCTCGGTGCGCTCGTCGACGAGGGCGGCGTGGTCCTCGTGGCGGAACTGCGCGTTGTCGTCGAGGGAGACCTTGCCGTCCAGGGCGAGGATCTTGCCGTCGCCGGTCTTCACCAGCGGGTTCACCTCGACGAGGGTGGCGTCCTCCTTCTCGAAGACCTCCCAGAGCTTCTGGATGACCTCGGCGACGTCGGCGCGCAGCTCCTCGGGGAAGCCCGCCTCGGCGACGATCTTCTGGGCGGTCTCGGCGTCGATGCCGGTCAGCGCGGAGACGGGCACCTTGGCGAGGGCCTCGGGGCGCTCCTCGGCCAGCTGCTCGATCTCCATGCCGCCCTCGACCGAGCACATGGCCAGGTAGGTGCGGTTGGCGCGGTCCAGCAGCACGGAGAAGTAGTACTCCTCGGCGATGTCGGCGCCCTGGGCGATCATGACCCGGTGCACGGTGTGGCCCTTGATGTCCATCCCCAGGATGGCCTTGGCGTGCTCGTAGGCCTCGTCGGCCGTCTTGGCGACCTTCACGCCGCCGGCCTTGCCGCGGCCGCCGACCTTCACCTGCGCCTTGACGACGGTGACGCCGCCGATCTTCTCCGCGGCCGCCTTGGCCTCGTCCGGGGTCTGCGCAACGATGCCGGCCAGCACGGGGACGCCGTGCGCCTCGAACAGATCGCGCGCCTGGTACTCATACAGGTCCACGGTGGTGTGTCCTTCTTGGTCGAAGACAGGGTCTGCCGGCCTCGCCCGCGGGCGCGGCCGACGTCGACGCCCCCTCCGTGGCCGGGCCGGGCACGGGGGCACAGCAGGGCGGCGGACGGCGGCGTTCCACGGCTCACTCTAGTCCACACCCCGGAGAGACCGGGGAGTCGGCGGGCCGGTCCCGTCAGCCCTCGACCTTCGTCAGCGGGGCGTAGCGCAGCAGCAGCCGCTTCTGCGCCCCGGTGGCGTCGAAGGTGACGGTCGCGACGGTCTTGTCCCCCGCGCCCGCGACGGCGTCCACACGCCCCTCGCCGAAGGTCGCGTGGGAGACGCGGTCGCCCGGGCTGAGCGCCACGATCTCCTTCTGCGGCTGCACCCGGCTCGGCGCCTTCCCGCGCACCACGGCGGAGGGCACCGTGAGGTCCGCCGGCTCGTCCCCGCGGGTGAGGCGCTGGGGCCGCGCGCCGTCGTCGTCCCGGGACCGCCAGGCCGGTCGCCCGCCGCCGAACCGCCCCGCGTAGCGCGAGGTGCCGGCGCCGGTCAGGCTCAACGACCCGGCCGAGCGCGAGGTGCCCTCCCGCTCCCAGTCGATGAGCGCCTCCGGGATCTCCCCGAGGAACTGGCTGGGCGGGTTGAACTGGTGCTGGCCCCACAGCGAGCGTGCCTCGGCGCGTGTCAGGAACAGGCGACGGCGGGCGCGCGTCAGGCCCACGTAGGCCAGACGGCGCTCCTCCGCGAGCTCCTTCTCGTCCGTCATCGAGCGGGCGTGCGGGAACACCCCGTGCTCCATGCCCGTCAGGAACACCACGGGGAACTCGAGGCCCTTGGCGGTGTGCAACGTCATGAGCGTGACCTGGCCCTGCTGCTCGGCGAGCGCCTCGCCCTCCACGTCCGGGGCCGTGGGCAGCTGGTCTGCGTCCGCCACGAGCGCCACCTGCTCGAGGAAGTCGGACAGGGTGCCGTCCGGGTGCGTCGTCTCGAAGGAGCGGACGACGGCGACGAGCTCGCCGAGGTTGTCCGCGCGGGACTCGTCCTGCAGGTCCTCGGACTCGCGGAGGGCGGCCAGCATCCCGGACTGCTCGAGGACGGCCTCCAGGACGGTGGCCGGGCCGGCGGACTCGGCGACCTGGCCGAGGTCGTCCATCATCTGCACGAAGCCGCGGACGGCCTTGAGCGAGCGCGCGGCCATGCCGGGGGCGTTCTCGGCGTCGCGCAGGGCCGCGGAGAACGTGGAGCGGTTGTGCTCGGCCCAGGCGGCGATGGCGCCCTCGGCCCGGTCCCCGATGCCCCGCTTGGGCTCGTTGAGGATGCGGCGCACGTTGACGTCGTCGTCGGGGTTGACGATCACCCGCAGGTAGGCGAGCGCGTCCTTGATCTCCTTGCGGTCGTAGAAGCGCGTGCCGCCGATGACCCGGTACGGGATGCCGCGCGTCACCAGCCGCTCCTCGAGTGCACGGGACTGCGCGTTGGTCCGGTAGAACACGGCGACGTCGGCCGGGCGGATCCCGTCCTCGTCCTGCAGCCGGTCGATGGTGGTGGCGATCCACTCCGCCTCGGCGGACTCGTTCTCCGCGGCGTAGCCGACGATCGCGGGGCCCTCCCCCTCGGCCGTCCACAGGCGCTTGGGACGGCGGTCCGGGTTGCGCTCGATCACCGCGTTGGCGGCGTCCAGGATGGTCTGCGTGGAGCGGTAGTTCTGCTCGAGCTTGATGGTGACGGCGTCCGTGAAGTCCTGCTCGAACTCGACGATGTTGCGGATGTCCGCGCCGCGGAACGCGTAGATGGACTGGTCCGAGTCGCCGACGACGGTCAGCTCGCCGCCGGGGGTCTCCACGCCCTCGGGGTCGCCCGCCGGGCCGGCGAGGAGCCGGATCAGGCGGTACTGGGCGTGGTTGGTGTCCTGGTACTCGTCCACGAGGACGTGGCGGAACCGGCGGCGGTAGTTGTCCAGCACGCGCGGGAACGCCTCGAACATGTGGACCGTCATGCCGATCAGGTCGTCGAAGTCCAGGGCGTTGGCCTGGCGCAGGCGGGCCGTGTAGTCCCAGTAGACGGCGGCGACGGCGCGGCCCCACGGGTCCCCCTCGGCCACGGTGGCGGCGTAGTCGTCCGCCTCCACGAGCTCGTTCTTCAGGGAGCTGATGCGGTTCAGCAGGGCCTTGGGCGCGAAGCGCTTCGGGTCCAGCTCGTGCTGCTTGGCGACGGTGGTGACCAGGCGCAGGCTGTCCGCCGAGTCGTAGATGGTGAACGTGGACTTCAGCCCGATGTTGGCGGCCTCGTTGCGCAGCAGCCGCACGGCGGAGGAATGGAACGTGGAGATCCACATCCGCTGGGCGGTGGGACCGATCAGCCCGGCCACGCGCTCGCGCATCTCCGCGGCGGCCTTGTTCGTGAAGGTGATGGCGAGGATCTCGTGCGGCCGCGCCCGGCCGGTGGCGAGCAGCCACGCGATGCGGTGGGTCAGCACCCGGGTCTTGCCCGAGCCGGCGCCCGCCACGATCAGCAGCGGCGCCCCCGTGTGGGTCACCGCGGCGGCCTGCTGCGGGTTGAGCCCCGCCACGAGCGACTCGGGAGTGTGCGCCGGAGCGGCCGGGCGGGCGTCCTCGCCCCAGGCCTCGGGGTCCGCGGCCGCGCGCGTGACGGCCGGGGGCACGAGCCCGGGCAGGGCGGTCTCCGGGTCCGCGGGGCGGCGGGTCCGGTCGAGGTTCAGGGGCGTGCGTCCGAGCGCGGAGAAGAGGTCAGCCATGGTGCCCCGAGTCTAGGCGGGGCACCGGACAGCACAGGGCGGGGCCGGGGGACGGAGCGCGAGCCCGACGACGTCGCGGACCCGCGGGCGCCGCGCCGTCGTCTACCCTCACTGTGTGTCCGCCTCCACCATGCCCAGCACCTCACCCTCAGCCCGGAGCGCTGTCTCCGGCTCCCGCGTTCCGGGGGCCGCCGGACGGGAGCACGGGATCGACCAGATCCGCGGTATGGCGGTCTTGCTCGTGGTCATCGCCCATGTGCGCAGCATCCCGATCGGTGTGGGCGTGGACGTGAACTCGGAGCTCCTCGTCATGTTCACGAAGGAGTTCCACACCTTCCGGATGCCCGTGCTGCTCGTGCTCTCCGGTCTCCTGTTGGGCCGTTCTCTTCACAAGCCGCTGTCCACGTACTACCGGGGGAAGGCGGAGAAGATCCTCTGGCCGTTCCTCGTGTGGGCGGCGATCACGGCGTTCGCGCAGGCGGCGCCGGAGCGGCTCCTGGTCACCCCCGGCCGGTATCTGCTCGGCGGCCCGTGGCACCTCTGGTTCCTGTGGGTGCTGCTCGCCTGCTACCTCGTGGGCCCGGTGGTGCGCTGGGTCCCTGCGTGGCTGCTGGTGCCCGCCATGCTGGCCGGCGCGCTCGCGCTGGGCAAGGACGGCCCGGAGTGGCTGCTGGACCCCCTGTTCTGGGGCGCGTTCTTCTTCCTGGGCGCAGCGCTCGGCTCTCGACTCGACTCCGTCCGCCGGCTGCCCTGGCCCGTCGTCGTGGCCGCCGCCGTGTGGGCCTTGGCCGCCGTCACGCTCCACTCGACCTCCGCCGAGTTCCTCTACATCTCACCCGCCCGGCCGATCGTGGCGTTCCTGGGGCCGCTCGGGGCCGTCGTCGTCGTCCTCTGGGCGAGCGGGCGGCTCCCCCGGTTCCCGCTGTTCGAGTTCGTGGGGCGGCGGTCGATGGTGATGTACGTGGCCCATGTGCCCGTGATCATGGTGATCTCCTTGGTCCTGGGAGACTGGGCTGTCGGACACCGTTGGCACTTCTACGCGCTCACGGGTTTGGCGGCCGTCTGCGTCCCCCTGCTGCTGGCCGTCGCCTATCGTCCACTGCGCTGGCTGTTCGAGGCACCCACCTCGGGCCTCGGATCACGCTGCGCACCCTGACCTTCCATCCCGCCATCCCAGGAGTCCGCCGTGGCTAAGAAGTCCCAGAAGCACCGTCGTCCTCAACAGGCGCGCACTGGCTCGCACGCCGGGGTGCCCGCCGCCAGCCACCCGGTCGAGCGCGCCGGACCCGAGCACGCCACCCTGCTCGACGTCTCGCCGCGCGCGGACCTCGCCGCGGCCGCTGAGCGCGAGGGCAGCCCGGCGATCCCGGTGAGCGCGCTGATCGTGACCACCCTGCTCGTGGGCGCCTACTACCACCTGCTGGTGCTGCAGCAGATGACCCAGCTCAGCGGCGGCCTGGCGATGCCGGACTCCCTGCTGTTCTACGGGCAGGACCACATCCGCGCGCTCTCCGCGGTCATGGACGAGGACGCCCGCGGCCAGCTGAACTGGGTGCACAAGACGGCCGGCGTGATCTTCCCGATCGCCGTGGCACTGACGGTCACCGCGGTCGGCGCATGGCGCCTGCGTCCCGTCGGCGCCAAGTGGGCCGTCTTCGGGCTGGGCGTGCTGTTCGCGGTCGTGGACATCTGCGAGAACATCGCGATCGAGCAGGCGATCGCCGCCGGCGGCCCGGGCACCGGCCTGGCCGCCGCCCTGACGCTGACCCGCTGGGTCCTGCTGGCGCTGCTCGCGCTGGCGGTGGCCGTGATGCTGTGGGCCGGGCGGCGCCGTCGTGGTCGCGCCACGCGGGCGGCCTGAAGGGCTCGGCTAGACTCGCTCACCGGACCGACGCACGGTCCGCGCCCCAGTAGCTCAGTTGGATAGAGCGACCCTCTCCTAAAGGGTAGGCCGTCGGTTCGATTCCGGCCTGGGGCACCTGGGCGGCCGGTCCGGTCGCCGCCTCATTCCGCGTCGGCGAACTGCGTGGTGTAGAGCTCCGCATACCGCCCGCCCGCCGCGAGCAGCGCGGCGTGCGTGCCGCGCTCCACGATCCGCCCGGCCTCGACCACGAGGATCTCGTCCGCGCTGCGCACGGTGGAGAGCCGGTGCGCGATCACGATCGCGGTCCGCCCGGCCAGCGCCTCCCCCAGCGCCTCCTGGATGGCGCGTTCGTTGGTGGAGTCCAGCGCCGCCGTCGCCTCGTCCAGCACCACGACGCGCGGAGCCGCCAGCAGCAGCCGCGCGATCGTCATGCGCTGCCGCTCGCCGCCGGAGAGGCGGTAGCCGCGCTCGCCGACCACGGTGTCCAGCCCGTCCGGCAGCGCCTCGACCACGGGGCGCAGGCGGGCCCGCTCGACGGCGTCCCACAGCTGCTCGTCCGTCGCGTCGGGGCGGGCCAGCGTCAGGTTGGCGCGCACGGTCTCGTGGAAGAGGTGGCCGTCCTGGGTCACCATGCCCACGGCCCGCTGCAGGTCCGCGAACGCGAGGTCCCGCACGTCCACGCCGCCGATCTCGACGGCGCCGGAGGTGACGTCGTGCAGGCGCGTGACGAGCGAGGCTATGGTGGACTTGCCCGCACCCGAAGAGCCCACGAGGGCCACGGTGGCCCCGGCGGGCACGGCCACGTCGATCCCGTGCAGCACCTCCTCGCCGCCGCGCGTGTCCAGCACGGCGACCTCCTCGAGGGAGGCCAGGGACACCTGCTCCGCGGTGGGGTAGGCGAAGCGCACGTCCCGCAGCCGCACGGACAGCGGGCCCTCCGGCAGGGTTGCGGGCCGCGCGGGCTCCGTGATGAGGGGCTCCAGGTCCAGGACCTCGAACACGCGCTCGAAGCTCACGAGCGCGCTCATGATCTCCACGCGGGCGTTCGCCAGTGCGGTCAGCGGCGCGTAGAGGCGGGTCAGCAGCAGGGCGAGAGTGACGACGTCACCGGCGTCGAGGGTGCCCGCGATCGCCTGGAGCCCGCCCACGCCGTACACGGCCGCGAGCGCGAGCGCGGAGACCAGGGTGAGCAGCGTGGTGAAGACGGCCTGGCGCACGGAGATGTCCACGCCGGTGGCGCGCACGCGGTCCGCGCGGCGGGCGAACTCGGCGGACTCGGCGGCGGGGCGGCCGAAGAGCTTGATGAGTGTGGCGCCGGGAGCGGAGAACCGCTCGGTCATCTGGTCGCCCATGGCCGCGTTGTGCCCGGCCCGTTCGCGGGACAGGTCCGCCAGCTTCGAGCCGACCGCCCGGGCCGGCACCAGGAACAGCGGCAGCATCACGAGGGACAGGACGGTGACCTGCCAGCTGGTGGCCACCATGACGCCCAGGGTCAGCGCCACGGACACCACGTTCGCGACGACGCCGGAGAGGGTCCGCGAGATCGCCGACTGCGCCCCGATCACGTCGTTGTTCAGGCGTGAGACGAGCGCGCCGGTGCGGGTGCGCTGGAAGAACGCCACCGGCATGCGCTGCACGTGGTCGAACACGGCGGTGCGCAGGTCGTAGATGACGCGTTCCCCCAGCCCGGCGGAGAGCCATTTGGTGAACACGGACAGCGCCGCGTCGAGCACGGCCACGAGGGCGATCAGCAGGGCCAGCCGCACCACGAGCCCGCGGTCCGCGCCGCCGGTGATCGCGTTGACGACGTCGCCGGCCAGCACGGGCGAGGCCACGCCGAGCACCGCGCCCACGATGGACGCCGCGACGAACACGATCAGGCGGGTGCGGTACCGGCCCGCGAACGCGATGGTCCGGCGCACCGTGCCGCGGGCGAGGCTCTGCTGGGCGTCGGACTGCCCGCGGGTCATCCGCATCATGGACATCCGTGCCGCCGACTCCATGCTCATGGGCCCCTCCGCTCTCTCGACCGTTGGAGAGTCTAGGAACCGCCGGGCACGGGCGGGCGCGATTCCGCTTCCGGCGTCAGGCCGCCAGGCGCAGGTAGTCCCGCCACGCTTCGGCGGGCCGCTCCAGCTCGCGGATCCGCCACTGGGCCCCGCGCGGGCGCACCGGCTCCACCCGCAGCCGCCAGCCCAGGGCCTCGAGCGAGCGGTCCGCCTTCGCCCCGTTGCAGCGCAGGCAGCAGGCCACGAGGTTCTCCCACGAGTTCTCGCCGCCCCGCGAGCGCGGCCGCACGTGGTCCACGGTGGTGGCGTGGGCGCCGCAGTAGGCGCAGCGGTGTCCGTCCCGGCGCAGCACGCCCTTGCGGGAGACCGGGGCCGCGTCCGTGTGGGGCACCCGGATGTACTGGTGCAGCAGGATCACGAGGGGCCGGCCCCACGCGCGGGTGGGGCTGCGCATCGGGTCACCGGCGTCCTCGAGCACGCTCGCCTTGCCGGTGGCCACGAGCAGCAGCGCCCGGCGGTCGGAGACGACCGAGAGGGGTTCGTAGCCGGCGTTGAGGACGAGTGTGCGCATCGGGGGCCTCGGAAGCGTGGGGACACAGGGGCGTCGTGTCCCCACGCTAGACGCGGGTGCATCGGCGCGCCGCGTGTCGCCTGCGGCGGCGGAAGAGGTTCACCGGCCCGTCACCGGGCCATCACGCCCCCGTCACGCACGACGACGGCGCGCCGCGCCTCAGCCGTCGAGACGCTCGACCCACACGTGCGCGGCCGTGGCCTCGGCCAGCTCGAGGGCCCCGCCGTCCGCGGCCGCGCCGTCCTCCGCCTCGCCCTCGACCCGGATGTACCCGGCGTCGCGGGCGGCCTCGGCACGCACCACACGGCCGGGGGTCACGCCGGCGCCGGCCAGCTGGGCCAGCAGCTCGGGGTCGGTCTGCACGCCCTCGGCCAGCCCGCGGACGCGGAACCGGCCGGCGGTGGCGGCCTCCTCGGAGAGCCGGGCGCCCGCCAGGCCCATGTCGCGGCTCCAGTCCTCGGCGGAGGCCTGCTCGGGCCGGGGCGGGATCGGGGTGCCGTAGGGGGTCTCGGTGGGGTTCTCCAGGAGCGTGAGCAGGCGGCGCTCCACCTGGTCGCTCATCACGTGCTCCCAGCGGCAGGCCTCCTCGTGGACGAGCTCCCACTCGAGGCCGATCACGTCCGCGAGCAGGCGCTCGGCCAGGCGGTGCTTGCGCAGCACGGACACGGCCCGCTCGCGGCCCGCCACGGTCAGCTCCAGCCGACGGTCCGCGCCCACGTGCACCAGCCCGTCCCGCTCCATGCGGGCCACGGTCTGGGAGACGGTGGGGCCGGAGTGCTCCAGACGCTCGACGATGCGGGCGCGCAGCGGGGGGATGCCCTCCTCCTCGAGCTCGAGGATCGTGCGCAGGTACATCTCGGTGGTGTCGATCAGATCCGTCATGGCACGTCCTCTTCCCTCGGGCTCTTCGTCCCGGACATCCTAGCGAGGCGTGAGTCACGTGGACGGCCGGTGGTCCCGGGCGCGGGAGAATGGGCGCGACCCGCGACCCCGAAGCGTCAGGAGCACGCATGACCTCCCCCGCCGAGATCACCATCCCCCAGGACCTGCTGCCGGCCGACGGCCGCTTCGGCGCCGGCCCCTCCAAGGTCCGCCCCGAGCAGCTGAGCGCGCTCCAGGACGCAGCCGGGCTGCTCGGCACGTCGCACCGTCAGAAGCCGGTCAAGGACCTGGTGGCGAGCGTCCGGTCGGGCGTCGCCGAGCTGTTCTCGGCGCCGGAGGGCTACGAGGTGATCCTCGGCGTCGGCGGCTCCACCGCGTTCTGGGACGCGGCCGCCTTCAGCCTGGTCCGCGAGCGCGCCCAGCATCTGAGCTTCGGCGAGTTCGGCTCGAAGTTCGCCAAGGCCACCGACCAGGCGCCGTTCCTGGCGCCGTCGGACATCCGCACCTCCGAGCCGGGCACCCGCCCCGAGCCGGAGGCCGTGGCCGGGGTCGACGTGTACGCGTGGCCGCACAACGAGACCTCCACCGGCGTGATGGCGCCCGTCGTCCGCCCCGCGGGCATCGACGAGGACGCCCTGGTCGTCGTCGACGCCACCTCGGCCGCGGGCGGCCTGCCGGTGGACGTGTCCGAGGCGGACGTGTACTACTTCGCGCCGCAGAAGAACTTCGCGTCCGACGGCGGTCTGTGGCTCGCGCTGTTCTCCCCGCGGGCCCTGGCGCGGGTCGCGGAGATCAAGGAGTCCGGCCGCTGGATCCCGGCGTTCCTGGACCTGGCCACGGCCGTGGAGAACTCCCTCAAGGACCAGACCTACAACACGCCCGCGCTGGCCACGCTCGTCATGCTGGACGCGCAGCTGCGCTGGATGAACGGTCAGGGCGGGCTGGACGCGATGACCGCCCGCACCGCCGACTCCTCCTCGCGCGTGTACGCGTGGGCCGAGGCGTCGTCGTTCGCCACGCCGTTTGTGGCCCGGTCCGAGGACCGCTCCGCCGTGGTCTGCACCGTCGACTTCTCCGACGACGTCGACGCGGCGGCGGTCGCCCAGGCCCTGCGCGCGAACGGCGTGGTGGACGTGGAGCCCTACCGCAAGCTCGGCCGGAACCAGCTGCGGATCGCGACCTTCGCCGCGACCGAGCCCGAGGACGTCGCGGCGCTGCTGCGCTGCATCGACCACGTGGTCGAGCGCCTGGCCTGAGCCGCCGGGGTGCGCCGGCTCAGCCGCGGTCGGCCGCCGCGGGCTCGGGGGCCGTCTGGGCGGCGTCGTCCGGCGCGGTCTCGGGCGCCGGGGCGCCGGGCACGCGGCCCTCGGCCACGGCCTTCAGCCGCTCGCGCTCCTCCTCGTTCACGCGCTCGGCGTACGGCACCCACGGGGGTGCCACGAGCGCGCCCTCCCCCGCCATGAGGCCGGTCTCGCACACGGTGACCTGCTTGGCACGCGGGGCCCGGGCGATCGTCACGTACCAGAGCCAGCCCGCGTAGCCGGGCATGCGGCACGCGAAGCGGTGCGTCAGGAGGCGGTCGTCGTCCACGAGCACGTCCACGTGCTCCCCCACCTCGTCCGGGGCGGCCAGCCCATCCAGCCCCGCGCGGGCGGCATCCACGGCGGCGGCGAGCAGCTCGTCGCGGCGCGGGGCCCGGCGACGCGCGGGCGGCAGGGCCGTCCTCTCCTCGGCGGGCGTGGGCTCGGCGTCGGGGCTCCGGTGGTCGACACGCGGGGCGTCGTCGTGGGTGGTCATGGCTCAGGCCTCCAGGTCGTCGGCGACACGACGCAGCACCTGCGCCATCTTCTGCGCCTGGGCGCGCTGGGGGTAGCGGCCGCGGCGCAGGCCGTTGGATGTCTGGTCCAGCCACGTGATGAGGTCCTCCATGAGGACGGCCATCTCGGTGGCGCCGGGTCGGTGGTTGCGGACCACCGAGGGCGCGGCGTCGAGCACGCGCAGCGAGAGCGCCTGCTTGCCGCGGCGGCCCTCGGCCACGCCGAACTCCACGCGGGTGCCTCCGCGCAGCTCGGTCACCCCGGCCGGCAGGGCCGAGGCGGGCACGTGGACCTCCTCGCCCTCGTCCGTCTGGGCGAACCCGAAGCCCTTGGTCGAGTCGTAGAACTTGATGCGTCCGGTGGGCATGTGCGTCACCTGCTCCTCGTCATGTGGGTCCACCGCGTCGGGCCGGCGCCGCAGGGGCGGCCGTGCTCTCGTCTCGGGTCGGCGGGGTCCGGCACCGGCGTGGCGGTGCGCCGCGGCATCGGTGGGACCAGCCTGGCCGTGCGCCCGGAGGGGACGGCGGAGGACGTGGTCGTCAATGACCTCCCAGGATAGCCCGACTAGAGTGGCGGGCATGCCTCGGACCTCCACCCTCCCCACCCCCGCGCCCGCCGACCACCGGGGCGGTCGCGGCGTCGTCCTGGTGCTGGGCGTGGCCGTGACGGCGGTGTCCGCTCTGGCCCTGGTGGCCCTGCTGGTCGCGTACTTCCTGGCGTGGCCGGCGTCCCCGGCGCTGTTCGCGCTCGCGCTGTTCGGCCTGCCCGTCGGCTTCGGCCTGATGCTGCTGCACGTGGTGCTGGGCGCCGTCCGGCGCTCGCGCCCCTGAACCGCCGGGCCCACGACGCCCCGCGACATCCAGCGCCCTTTCAGGGTGTTCCCAGGTCAGAGCGGTTGACTGGCCCCATGCAGCATCAGAACCCCGAAGCACGCCTCCTGGTGGTGGACGACGAGCCCAACATCCGCGAGCTGCTCTCCACATCCCTGCGCTACGCCGGCTTCGAGGTCACGGCCGCGGCCAACGGCCGGGAGGCCCTGGACGCCGCCGAGGAGTTCCAGCCGGACCTGGCCGTGCTGGACGTGATGCTCCCGGACATGGACGGATTCACCGTGACCCGCCGCCTGCGCTCCGCCGGCCGTCACTTCCCCGTCGTGTTCCTCACCGCGCGGGACGGCACCGAGGACAAGATCACCGGCCTGACGGTCGGCGGCGACGACTACGTGACCAAGCCGTTCTCCCTCGACGAGGTGGTCGCCCGCATCCGCGCCGTGCTGCGCCGCACCGCCTCCCTCGACGACGACGCGGCGGTGCTGCGCGTGGACGACCTCGAGCTCGACGACGACGCGCACGAGGTCCGCCGCGGCGGCGAGGTCGTGGAGCTCTCCCCCACCGAGTTCAAGCTGCTGCGCTATCTCATGATGAACCCGAACCGGGTGCTCTCGAAGGCCCAGATCCTGGACCACGTGTGGGAGTACGACTTCAACGGGGACGCCTCGATCGTCGAGTCCTACATCTCCTACCTGCGCCGCAAGATCGACGTCGGCGGCCGCGAGAAGATGATCCACACCAAGCGCGGCGTCGGCTACATGCTCCGCACCGCGGACAAGCGCTGACGTGCGTGCGCGGCTCGACGCCGCGGCGGCCCACGTCCGCCATCCGCGCGCCTGGCTGAGGGGCACGTGGCAGGGGCAGTCCCTGCGCACCAAGCTGGTCGTGATGATCGCGGCGCTCATGCTGGCCCTGGTCGCCGTCACCGCCCTGGCGACCGCGGCGCTGTTCCGCCAGGAGGCGGTGCGCCAGCTGGACGAGGACATGGCCGCCAACCGGGACACCGTCTCGATGTACCTGGCCAACGTCGCCCAGACCGGCGAGTACTACATGCCGCAGCTGCCCATCCTGCGCTTCTACGGCGTCGTGTGGGACAACGAGGGCGCGCGGGTCGTCCAGACCCCGGTGACGCCGGACGCGGACGAGCCGGCCCTCCCGGACATCACCCCGGCCGAGGCCCGCGAGCGCGGCTCCGCCTCCTTCGAGGTGCCCGGCACACAGGAGGACTCGAGCGGCTGGCGCGTGCAGCTGTACGGGCTGAGCAGCGGCGACGGCACCATGGCCGTGGCCCTGCCCCTGCAGAGCGTGACCTCCTCCGTCGAACGCGTCACCTCGATCGTCGTGACCATCGGCCTGCTCGCGACGGCGGGCACCGTGATCGTGGCCAACCTGGCGGTCCAGCGCGCGTTCCGCACCCTGAACCGCGTGGAGCGCACCGCCGCCAAGATCGCCGCCGGCGACCTGAGCCAGCGCGTGGAGAGCGCGGCGCCCGACACCGAGGTGGGCCGGCTCTCCCGCTCCCTCAACGCGATGCTCGCGCACATCGAGTCCGCGTTCCGGGACAAGGAGATCTCCGAGGACAAGATGCGCCGCTTCGTGCAGGACGCCTCCCACGAGCTGCGCACCCCCCTGGTCACCATCCGCGGATTCTCCGAGCTGTACCGGCACGGCGGGCTGCGCGAGGAGGAGGACGTCGCCGCCGCCATGCAGCGCATCGAGTCCGAGGCCACCCGCATGACCCGCCTCGTGGAGGACCTGCTCACCCTGGCCCGCCTCGACGAGCAGCGCCCCCTCGAGCACGCCCCGGTGGACCTGCTCATCCTCGCGATGGACTCCATGATGGACGCGTCCGTGAACGCCCCGGACCGCAGGGTCACCCTCGTGGGCCCCGACGACGACCGGGCGGCCCCGGCGCCCATCCTCGGCGACGAGAACCGGATGCGCCAGGTGGTGGTGAACCTCATGGCCAACGCTCTGCGCTACACCCCCGCCGGCACCCCCATCGAGATCGCGGTCGGCACCGTCGACCACCTCGGCGGCCAGGCCGGGGCCGACGGCGCGGGCCGCAGCTCCGTGATCGAGATCCGTGACCACGGGCCGGGCGTGTCCGAGGAGGACCGCGCCCGCATCTTCGAGCGCTTCTACCGCGCGGACACCTCCCGGCACCGCGAGACGGGCGGCACGGGGCTCGGCCTGGCCATCGTCGCGGCGATCGTGGCCCAGCACGGCGGCTCCGTCCGGCTGCTTGAGACGGAGGGCGGCGGTGCCACCTTCTCCGTCCACCTGCCGTGGGCGCCGTTCGAGGACGAGGCGGACGAGGACTTCGAGGACGAGTGCCCGCCCGCACGGGACACCGACGACGACGCGGCCGGTCCGCCCACCGGCCCCCTCGCCCTGACCGCGCCGTCGGGCGCCGGCGCCAGCGCCGCGGACGCCGCCCGGAGCAGCCGCCTGCTGCGGGCGGCGGAGCGGTTCCGTCGCGCCTCGGCCGAGCGCCGCCGTCGGGCGTCTGCTCCTGCACAGGCGCCTCAGACCGCCGCCCCGTCCCCAGGCGAGGACGACCCAGCAGCGGAGCGGGACGCCCGTCCCTAGCGTGGTGCCCGGCGGCACCCGCCGCCCATCAGGACTCACCAGAGGGGACAGTCACATGAGCATCGTGCAGATCGACGTCGAGGACCTGCGGGCCAAGAGCGGGGCGGTGGAGGGCTCCATCGGCCGCCTCCAGGCGGAGGTGAGCACCATGGAGGCCAACCTGCGCCAGCTGCAGGACACCTGGCGCGGCCAGGCGGCCGCGAACTTCCAGGGCGTGCTCACCGAGTGGCGCGCCACCCAGCAGCGCGTGGAGGAGTCCCTGGCGGGCATCCGCCGCGCGATGGACGCCGCCGCCACCCAGTACCAGGACGCGGAGACCGCCAACGCCGCGATGTTCCGGTTCTGAGCGCCCGGCGCGGACCGGGGTGCGGCCGGCCGGCCGCGCCCCCGGTCCGCGCTTCCTAGAGTGGGGGCATGACCGTCCTGATCGACCCACCCGCGTGGCCCGCCCACGGCACCGTGTTCTCCCACCTCGTCTCCGACGCCTCCCTCGAGGAGCTCCACGCGTTCGCGCGGGCGGCGGGGCTCTCGGAGCGGGCCTTCGACCGGGACCACTACGACGTGCCCGCGCACCGACGTGCCGAGCTCGTGGCCCGCGGGGCGGTGCCCGTCAGCGGACGGGAGCTGGTGCGCCGCCTCGCCGCCTCGGGGCTGCGCGTGCCCGCCCGGAGCCGCGCCGAGAAGCGGGACGTGGTCCTCGCCCGGCGCTGGGCGCGGCTGTTCGAGGGCACGGCGGCGAGCCCAGATGCGGTGACGACGGCGGGTCGCGACCTGCTGGCCCGCTGGACGGAGCCGCATCGGCACTACCACGACCCGGCCCACCTGCTCGCGGTGCTCGAGTCCGTGGACCTGCTCGAGCGGGCGGGGGCGGAGACCGGACCGGATCCGCGTGCGGTCCGCCTGGCCGCGTGGTTCCACGACGCCGTCTACGCCGGGGACCCCACCGCGCCCGCCGGCCAGGACGAGGCGGACTCGGCCGCCCTGGCCCGGGACGTGCTCACCGATCCGCGGCTGGCCGTGCCGGCCGACGTCGTCGACGAGGTGGCACGCCTGGTGCTGCTCACCGCCGCCCACGACCCGGCCCCGCACGACGCGGCCGGGGCGGTGTTCTCGGACGCGGACCTCGAGGTCCTCGGCCGCTCCCCCGAGGCCTACGCCCGCTACGTGGCCGCGGTGCGGCGGGACTACGCGCACGTGTCCGACGCGGACTGGGCCCGCGGTCGCGGCGCGGTGCTGGACGCCCTGCTGGGCGCCGAGCGGCTGTATCGGACCGCGCCCGGCCGAGCGCGCTGGGAGGCCGCCGCCCGCCGCAATCTGGCGGCGGAACGAGCCGCGCTGTCGGCCTGAGCGGGGCGCCTCGGTGCTGGCCCGGAACGCGGCGAGGCCCGCCTCCCCGGACGGGGAGACGGGCCTCGCAGGCTGGGCGTCCGAACGGGTCGGGCCGGCTCAGCGGCTGATCACATCATGCCGCCCATGCCGCCCATCGGGTCCATGCCCTCGGCGCCGGCGGCGGCCTTCTCGGGCTTGTCCGCGACGACGGCCTCGGTGGTCAGGAACAGGCCCGCGATGGACGCGGCGTTCTGCAGGGCCGAGCGGGTCACCTTCACCGGGTCGTTGATGCCGGCGGCCAGCAGGTCCTCGTACTCGCCGGTGGCGGCGTTCAGGCCGTGGCCGTCGTCGAGGGTCTTGACCTTGTCCGCCACGACGCCGGGCTCCAGGCCCGCGTTGAAGGCGATCTGCTTCAGCGGGGCCTCGATGGCGACCTTGACGATGTTCGCGCCGGTGGCCTCGTCGCCCTCGAGCTGCAGGCCGCCGAACGCCTTGGCGCCGGCCTGGATCAGGGCCACGCCGCCGCCGGCGACGATGCCCTCCTCCACCGCGGCCTTGGCGTTGCGCACGGCGTCCTCGATGCGGTGCTTGCGCTCCTTGAGCTCCACCTCGGTGGCCGCGCCGGCCTTGATGACGGCCACGCCGCCGGCCAGCTTGGCGAGGCGCTCCTGCAGCTTCTCGCGGTCGTAGTCCGAGTCGGTGTTCTCGATCTCGGAGCGGATCTGTGCCACGCGGCCGGCGATCTGCTCGGCGTCGCCGCCACCCTCCACGATGGTGGTCTCGTCCTTGGTGATGACCACCTTGCGGGCGGAGCCCAGCAGGTCGAGGGTGGCGTTCTCCAGGGACAGGCCCACCTCGGAGGAGATGACCTGGCCGCCGGTGAGGATGGCGATGTCGGCGAGCATGGCCTTGCGGCGGTCACCGAAGCCCGGGGCCTTCACGGCCACGGACTTGAAGGTGCCGCGGATCTTGTTGACCACGAGGGTGGCCAGGGCCTCGCCCTCGACGTCCTCGGCGATGATCAGCAGCGGCTTGCCCGACTGCATGACCTTCTCGAGGATCGCCACCATGTCCTTCACGGAGGAGATCTTCGAGTTGACGATGAGGATGTAGGGATCCTCGAGGACGGCCTCCTGGCGGTCCGCGTCGGTCACGAAGTAACCGGAGATGTAGCCCTTGTCGAAGCGCATGCCCTCGGTGAGCTCGAGCTCGAGGCCGAAGGTGTTGGACTCCTCGACGGTGATGACGCCCTCCTTGCCGACCTTGTCCAGGGCCTCGGCGATGAGGGAGCCGATCTGCTTGTCCGCGGCGGAGATCGAGGCGGTGGCCGCGATCTGGTCCTTGGTCTCGATCTCGCGGGAGGCGGAGAGCAGCTCAGAGGTGACGGCCTCCACGGCCTTCTCGATGCCGCGCTTCAGGGACAGCGGGTCGGCGCCCGCGGCCACGTTGCGCAGGCCCTCGCGGACCAGCGCCTGGGCCAGCACGGTGGCGGTGGTGGTGCCGTCGCCGGCGACGTCGTCGGTCTTCTTGGCGACCTCCTTGACGAGCTCCGCGCCGATCTTCTCGTACGGGTCCTCGAGCTCGATCTCCTTGGCGATGGAGACGCCGTCGTTGGTGATGGTGGGGGCGCCCCACTTCTTCTCCAGCACCACGTTGCGGCCGCGGGGGCCGAGGGTCACCTTCACGGCGTCGGCCAGGGTGTTCAGGCCCTTCTCCAGGCCGCGGCGGGCCTCTTCGTCGAATGCGATGGTCTTGGCCATGTGCAGGTCCTTTCTGGACGTCGGCTTCCTACTTCTGGTGGCTGACCCGCGCCGATGCCCGCGACGGACGGCCCCTGGGGGCCTCATCGGTGGACAGGTCCTCCTCCACGGCGCCGGACCGACCGGGGTACGGCTGGCAGTCGCGCCTTCGGAGTGCTAACCCCATTATGAGCACTCGCACCGGGAGAGTGCAAAGGGTCCGCGGTGCGGGAGCCCGCTCTTCCGCGGACGGCGGACGGCCCCCGGCAGAACGCCTCGGGAGGCGCCCCGCCGGGGGGCCGGGAAGGGTGCGCGTCCGGCACGGCCGCACGGCGGGCGGGTCAGCCGGTGACGACCACCGCGACGCCGTTCACCTGCAGGTTCGGGGTCTGCATGACCGGGAAGCCGAGCTCCTTGCCGACCGCCTCGGCGGCGGCCTTGTTGGCCGAGCCGTTGTACAGGACGGTGGAGGACTGGATGCCGTAGCCGCTCCAGTTCTTCGCGTCCACCGAGGTGTAGCCGGCGCTCGTGAGCCGCTGCGCGTAGGAGGCGGCGAGGCCCTGGGTACGGGTCGCGTTGTACACGGTGACGTGGGTGCCGCGCACGGCCGCGGACTGCGCGGCCGCACGAGAGCTCGACGCGGCCGCGGACTGCGAGCGCGAGGCGTCCGCCGCGGCGGCCGAACGGGACGCGGCGGCGCGCGAGGACTCCGCCGCCTGGGCGGCCGAACGGGACGCGGCGGCGCGCGAGGACTCCGCCGCCTGGGCGGCCGAACGGGACGCGGCGGCGCGCGAGGACTCCGCCGCCTGGGCGGCCGCCGCCGACCGAGACGCCTCTGCGGACTGCGCGGCGGCCTCGGAACGCGAGGCCTCCGCCGCCTGTGCCGCGGCGGCGGCACGGGACGACTCGGCGGCCTCGGCGGCCTCGGCGGCGGCTCGGGAGGACTCGGCGGCCTCGGCGGCGGCCGCCTCCTGCGCCGCCCGCGAGGACTCGGCCGCGGCCGCGGAACGGGACGCCTCCGCCGTGTCCTCGGACGGGGTGGCGGACTCGGTCGCGGATGCAGTCGACGCCGACGCGGAGGACGCCGAGGAGGACTCGGACGACGTCGACGGCGACGGCGACGGCTCGACCGCCGGGGCCGTCGTCGAGCTCTCGGCGGCGACGGGCTCGGAGCGGTCGCCGGTGAGCCACGGCAGGACGACGCCCACGAACAGGCCGGCGAGCAGGACGAGGCCGGCCACCCAGAGCAGCGGGCTCAGGCGGCGACCCCCGCCCGCGGCGGTCGCGCCGGCAGCGGCGAAGGACTCGCGGTGCGCGCCGCGCTGGTCCGTGTACTCGGGGACCTCGTCGAAGCGGTCGGGCTGGTAGGCCATGGGTCAGTTCTCCTGGCGGGAAGCGGGCGTGGACGGCGCCGGATCCGCGGGTCCCCTCCGGGCCCGGCTGCGGGTGCCGCGCTTGCGCAGCAGCCGCGTGACCAGCAGGGGTCGGTAGGCCAGGGCGGCCTCACGGTCCAGCAATCCGTTCAACACCTGATAATAGGCGGTCGGAGACAGCCCCAGACGCTCTCGGACGGCGTGGTCCTTGGCCCCGCCGTACCGCCAGGTGGCGGCCTCCAGGTCCAGGACCGCACGCTCCAGGTCCGTCAGCTCGTCCCGCCGTGGCCGCGCGTCGGCACCCTCGTCCGGGGCCGGATCGGGCGAGACGGGCGTGGGGTGGGACATGGCGGCCACTGTACCCACCCGGTCTACCCTCGGGGCATGGAGTTCATCGCGCCCCTGGATCCGGGCTGGGAGGCGGCCCTCGCCCCGCAGGCCGCCGCGTTCGAGCAGGTCGGCGAGCGGCTGCGGGCCCGCCGGGCGGCCGGAGAGCAGGTACTGCCGGCGCCGGAGCACATCCTGCGGGCGTTCCGTCAGCCGTTCGCGGACGTCCGCGTCCTCGTGCTGGGCCAGGACCCCTACCCGACGCCGGGCCATCCGATCGGCCTGAGCTTCGCGGTGGACCGCCACGTGCGGCCGCTGCCCCGCTCCCTGGCCAACATCCACCGGGAGCTGCACGACGACCTCGGCATCGCCCCGCCTGCCCACGGCGACCTCTCCGCGTGGACGGACCAGGGCGTGCTGCTGCTGAACCGCGCCCTCAGCGTGCGGGCCGGCGCACCCGGCAGCCACCGCGGCCTCGGCTGGGAGCAGATCACGGAGGCCGCGGTGCGGGCCCTCTGCGCGCGCGGCACCCCGCTCGTGGGGCTGCTGTGGGGAGCCGACGCGCGGCGCATGGCGCCGCTGCTGACGGCGGCGGGGGCCGGCGTCGTGGAGTCCCCGCATCCCTCGCCCCTGAGCGCCCACCGCGGGTTCTTCGGCTCCCGGCCGTTCAGCCGGGTGAACCGGCTCCTCGAGGCGGCCGGCGCGGAGCCGGTGGACTGGCGCCTGCCCGACTGAGCCGGGCCGCCGGTCAGCCGCGCTGGTGCATCACGAGCTCGGTGGGCAGCAGCGTGCCCATCCGGTCGGTGATCGGCTTGGCCAGGGTGTTGCCGAAGGCGACGCCGGCCGCGATCGCCACGACGATGACCGCGGCGTTGAAGAGTCCCTCGACGCCCAGCAGCGTGGCCCCGGTCTCCACGGTGAACCCGTAGACGGACCGGAACATGGTGAGTCCGGGAAGCAGGAACAGCATGGACGGCAGGACGATCACGAGCGCCGGGGCCGCGAGCCGCTGGGCCACCAGGCGGCCGAGGAACCCGACCGCCGCCGCGGCGACCGCGGGCACCAGCCGGTCGCTGACCCCGATCTGCTGCGCTGCCAGGTACGCGCCGAAGCCGGCCCCGGACACGAGACCGCAGGCCAGGATCTGGGGCCACCGCGACTGCTCCACCACCGCGTCCGCCATGCCCGCGGCCATCACGAGGCCCAGCAGCAGCAGCGGCGGATAGCTCAGCGTCCCCGCCTCGGCCAGGTCCAGCTGTTCGAATCCCACGAGATCCCCGATGCCCACGGCGATCATGATCCCGGCCATCACGCCGGCGAACACGAGCAGCGCGGAGAGGAAGCGGCCCGCGGCGGTCACCGGGAAGCCGTGGATGGCGTCCTGCACCGCGGTGACGAACCTCGCCGTGGGCAGGAGCATCATGATGCCGCCGGCGATCACCAGCGCCGGGTTGACCGGCAGGTCGAGGGCGTGGGCCATCAGCGCGATCACCGTGGCCGTGATCGCCCCGAACATCGTGGAGAAGATCTCCGGGAAGCGCGCCTTGTCCGCCTGGACCTTGAGCCAGAAGACCAGCCAGGTGGAGACCATGCCCAGGGCCGCGCCCGTCCAGGTCCCGCCGATGAACGGCACGAAGCAGGCCACGAACACGCCGGAGAAGAGGACCTCGAAGACGGCGGGGAACGGCTTGGGCTGATGCCGGATCTCCACGAGCCGGCGCTGGGCCTCGGCCCGGTCCACCTCGCCCGCGGCGATCTCCTCGACGAGCCGGTGGACGGCCACGAGCCCCTCGAAGTTCACCGAGGACGAGCGGACCACCCGCTGGAGGGTGAACGGGGCCTCGCCGCGTGAGGAGTCGGGCGCGTAGTTCAGGGAGATGGACTGGTTGGTCAGGTCCACCTCGGTCTCGAGGATCCCGTAGGCCTGCGTGGCCACGATGATCGAGGTCTCCACGTCCAGCGAGGCCGCGCCGAAGCTGAACATCGTCTCGCCCAGCTTGAGCGCGAAGTCCAGGGTCGTGCGGGCCTCAAGGGCCTGCGCCTCCGCGCGGCGCTGCTGCAGCGTGGAGCGCATGCGGCGCCCGTACGGCGAGGAGTGAAGGCGGTCGGCCAGCACGAGCGCCTGCGTCGGCAGGTTCTCGACGAAGACCTCGCGGGAGCGCCGGCCGCGCCGACGCCCGCGCTTCTCGGCCGGGCCCACGGGGACCACCGGGTCCGGGACGGTGACGTCCGGCTCGGGGATCATCTCCGGGGCGGGCAGGGCGCCGTCGGCCTCCGCGGGCGCCAGGACGGAGGTGGGCACCTGCTCGGACAGCGGCGGCTCGGTCAGGGGCGCGTCCGCGGCCGGTTCCGGCAGCGTCTCCGCCTCCGGCTCTGCCGGCTCCTCCGGCTCCGGCTCCGGCTCCGGGACCGGATCGGCGGCGGCGGGGCGGACCACGGGCGGCAGCGGCTCCGTCGGCTCGACGGCGACCGCGGCCGGGTGGGCGGACTCCGCCGGGTCAAGGTCGAGCAGGCCGGGGTCCTCCGGGTCGAGTGCGAGGTCGCCGGCAGCCGCGGCATCCTCGGCGCCGGCCGGGCGCAGCACGGGGATGAGCGTGGGGACGGCCGGGGGCTCCGCGATGCGGGGGTCGAACCGCGCCGGCTCCTGGGTGCCCTCCTGCTCCATGCGGCTCACCCTCTCCTTCCGTGTGCGGGCGCTGGACGCGCCACGGCGGTGGGCCGAGCCCCGCCGACGCGTCCATCCAACCACGCCGGCACCTCCCCCGCCGGGGCCGTCGGCACCGCGGCCCGGGGACGCGAAAGGGCCCTCCCGGAGGAGGGCCCTGCTGCGGTGGATCTTACTGGACTCGAACCAGCGACCTCTCGCGTGTGAAGCGAACGCTCTAACCAACTGAGCTAAAGATCCGGGCGTCGCCCCATGGGGGTGACAACTCGAAAAACGATACCTCAGGCGGCGCCGCCTGTCCACCCGGGCGACGGCCACCCCGCGCACGGCGGAGCGGCCATCGAGAGCCGACGAGCACGTCAGGCGTCGGTCAGCGTGGCGCCGGGCTCGAAACCGCCCTGGGCGACCAACGAGGTCCCGGCGCCCGGGGCGGGCTCCGGTCAGGAGCTGCCACCGAGGGAGGAGACCGCCCTGGCGGCGTCCGCCAGGCCGGCGCCGCAGCCCGCGGAGCAGGACACGGGCATGGACCGGGCCGTGGACCTGAGGGTGGACTCGACCTGGGCCGGGGTGAGGCTCGGCCGCTCGGCCAGCAGCAGGGCGGCCAGGCCCGCGACGTGCGGGGTGGCCATCGAGGTGCCGTTGTAGGCGGCGTGGCCGGCCGTCGTCGGGGTGGTGGCGCCGTTGTTCACGGTCGAGATGATGTTCGCGCCCGGGGCGGTCACGTCCACGGCGGAGCCGTAGTTCGAGAACGAGGCGCGGGCGCCCTGCGAGGTGGAGGCGGCCACCACGATGGTGTTCCGGCAGTTGGCCGGGCGCACGTTGGCGGCGGGCTGGTTCTCGTTGCCCGCCGCCACGACGACGGGCACGCCGCGGGAGACGGCCGCGTTGATCGCGTTCTGGTAGGTGGTGCCGCACGTGCCGGAGCCGCCGAGGGACATGTTGATGACGTCCGCCGGGTTCGGGTTGGCCGGCACGCCCGCCACGGTGCCGCCGGCGGCCCACACGACCGCGTCGGCGATGTCGGACAGCGAACCGCCGCACTTGCCGAGCACGCGGATGGGCTGGATCTTCGCGTTCGGGGCCACGCCGACGACGCCCCGGGAGTCGGCCACGGCCGCGACGGTGCCCGCCACGTGGGTGCCGTGCCACGAGGAGTCGGAGGCACCGGCGGTGCCGCACTCGCCGGCGGCGTACCAGTCGCCCTCGTCGCGCGGATTGGAGTCGCGGCCGCCGCCGTCACGTGCCGCCGCGCTGTTGGAGATGAAGTCGTAGCCGGGCACCACGTTGCGGTCGAGATCCGGGTGGGAGGTGATGCCGGTGTCGATGACGGCCACGGTCGCACCGGAGCCCGTCGTGCGGTCCCACGCCCCCGGGACCCGCATGCCGTGGGTGCCGGTGAAGCCCCACTGCTGCGAGTAGAGGGCGTCCACGGGGCTCAGGCCGGTGGCGGTGAGGATGGCGTCCGGCTCCACGGCCTCGACCGCCCCGGAGGCCTTCAGGTCGGCCATGAACTTCGCGGACTCGGCCTGATCCAGCTTGCGGTCCGCCTTGACCACGCGGGAGCCGAGCGCGGTCTCACGCAGCTCCTTCACGGAGACGCCGGCCTCCTTCGCGGCCTTGCCCCAGGCGTTGGCTCGGCCCTTCGCGTGGGCGTTGGCGGCGGTCTCCTTGTAGGTGACGATGAAGGAGTCGTAGCCGTCGGCGTTCGGGTCCTCCACCTGCGCCGCCGCCAGGGGCGAGGCGGCGGTCGGGCTGGCTGCCGGTGCGGCGGGGGCGCCGCCGGAGGGGGCCGCGAGCGCGGGGGACGAGGTCAAGGTCCCGCCGGCGAGGACGGCGCCGGCCACGAGGGCGCCGATGCGGCGGCGGGTGCTGCGGGGTGTGGAGGACTGCACGGGATCTCCTGGGAGTTCGGGGCCACCGGGTGCGGGTGCCCGAGGGGCTCGGGCCGGGGTGACTGAGATCACGGTAAGGTCACGATTCCGTCACGACGAGGCCGCGGGCCGAAGTCTGGCGGATGGTCGAGGCATCTCTGGCGGATCCGCCAGCCGTACCTGGCGGATGGCCGCAGACCCGCACAGCGGCGCCCCAGCTTCGGCCCGCGCCGGACACGACGACGGCGCCGCGCCCTCCCGGCGGAGGTGCGCGGCGCCGTCGGGCCCGCGGTGGGGTGGAGCCCCCTGCCGGATTCGAACCGGCGACCTGCTGTTTACAAGGCAGCTGCTCTGGCCAGCTGAGCTAAGGAGGCCTGCGGCCGGCGCCCGGGGCGCCGCGGCCGGCCCTTCCAGCGTACAAGGCCCGGGCGGACGGCGCGGGGCGCCCCCTGCGTGGGGACGCCCCGCGGACCTCGGCGACGGGTCAGCCGGGTCAGCCGGGTCAGCCGGCGATCTTGGCGCCCGCCCAATCGGTGAAGGTCTTGTCCTCGCCGTCGAGGGCCCAGTTCTTCCCGTCCACGAACACGGTGGGGGTGCCGGCCACGCCGGCGACGCGCGCCTGGCGGGTGGTGTGCTCGACCGCGGAGCGGAACGTGCCGTCCTCGACGCAGGAGGCGATGTCCGCGCCGTGCTCCTGCGCGAGCTGCGTGATCGCCGCGTTGTCCAGGCCCTTGCCCTGGTGCTCGTCGTAGGTGGCGAACAGGGCGGCCACGAAGCCGTTGTAGGCCTCGGGCTTCTGGTCCGCCACGCAGTACGCGGCGTTGGCGGCGCGGGCCGAGTAGTTCTGGTTGTTCGGGGCGCTCAGGTAGTCCACCATCCGGTACTCGACCGTAACCTCGCCCTGCTCGAGCCACTGCTCGATCTGGTCCCCGTTGGTGGACTCGAAGTCCGCGCAGTGCACGCAGTTGAAGTCCGCGTAGAGCACGATCCGCGTCGGCTCGCCGTCCGCCCGGGGCTCGGTGTTCGGCAGGGTCTCGGGCTGAGAGCTCGCGGCCTGCTTCGGCACCTCGATCTTCGAGGGGTCGACCTCGCGTTCTCCCGCGCCCTCCGCCAGGGCCGTGGCCGAGGTCAACTCGATGCCGCCCTGCTCGTTCGCCACGGCGGGGATGGGGCCGGCGGCCGCGGCGTCGTCGCCGTTGCGGTTGAGCACGAACGCGACGACGAGGCCGATCACGAGCACCGCCGCGAGGACCGAGCCCCAGATGACGCCGGTGCGGCGGCGGCTGTCCTTCCTGCGCTGCTCCTCCTGGATCTGGCGGGCACGCGCACGAGCGTCCGTCGCCGAGGTGTGCGAGCCTGACGTGTTCCGGGCCAAGGGTCCTCCTCGTGGGGCAGTCGGTCCGGGTCGAGCACCGGAGCCGGCGGGCAGCGGGCGCGCCGCGCCAGGCGAGCATAGCGGCCCTGTCTGGAAGGATCGTGACCATGGACACCGTCGAGACCCCCTCCCCCGTCGATCGACTGACCATCACGGGCGCCCCGTCGGGGGACGCGACCGAGGACCCGGCGACGTCTCTGCTCGCCCTGCCCTGGGCGCTCCCCCTCGAGACGTGGCCGCGTGAGGTGCTGGCGGCCCTGCCACGCGGCATCTCCCGTCACGTGGTGCGCTTCGCCCGGATGGGCGGGGGCATCGTGGCGGTGAAGGAGACCACCGAAGAGCTCGCGTTCCACGAGTACCGGCTGCTGCGCCGGCTCGAGCGGAGCCCGGCGCCGTCGGTGGTGCCGGTGGCCGTGGTCACCGGACGCACGGAGGACGACGGCACGCCCCTGCCCGCCGCCCTCGTGACCAGGCACCTGCGCTTCTCCCTGCCGTACCGCGCCGTGTTCTCGGAGCGCCTCGAGCGCCGCACCCTCGTGCGCCTCATGGACGCACTGGCGACGCTGCTCGTGGAACTGCACCTCGAGGGGTTCTTCTGGGGTGACGTCTCCCTGTCCAACGTCCTGTTCCGGCGGGACGCGGGCGGGTTCGCCGCTCACCTGGTGGACGCCGAGACCGGCGAGCTGCGGGAGCGGCTGTCCAACGGCCAGCGCGAGCACGACCTGGACGTGGCCGCCGTGAACGTGGGCGGTGAGCTGCTGGACCTGCAGGCCAGCGGGCTGCTGGACCCGGAGGTGGACCCCGTCACCACGCCGGACCTGCTCGTGGCGTCCTACCGACGGCTGTGGGACGAGCTGACCGAGCCTCTGCTGTTCCCCCGCGCCGAGCCGTGGCGCCTGGACCGCCGCGTCCGCCGCCTGCAGGAGCTCGGGTTCGAGCTGGCCGAGTACTCACTGCGCGCCGCCGACGCTCCCGGGATGATGATCGCCCGGCCCGTCGAGATCCACGCGGGTTACCACCGCCGTCGGCTGACCCGCCTCACGGGACTCGAGGTCCAGGAGAACCAGGCCCGCCGGCTGCTCGTGGACATCGAGGCCGCCCGCCGGGAGTGGGACCCGTACATGGACATCGAGGCTGCGGCGCACCGCTGGGTGGTGGAGGTGTTCGACCCCGTGGTCCGCTCGGTGCCCCTTGAGCTGCGAGCCAAGCTCGAGCCCGCCGAGGTGATGCACCAGCTCCTCGAGCACCGCTGGTACCTCTCCGAGGCCCGCGGCCAGGCCGTGCCCCTGCAGGAGGCGGTGGACTCCTACGTGGACACGGTGCTGCGGGCCCGCCGCGACGAGGACGCGGTGGCACTGCACCCCACGACCACCATGCTGCGCGCCGTCCCGCCCGCGGACGCGGACTGAGCCCGGACGCGGCTCAGCGGCGCAGGAGCAGGAAGCCGGGGGCCGGGACCGCCGCCGGCACCGTGCCGGGGCCGAGCGGGCCGTCGTCGCCGTGGCCGGCGAGGAGCTCGGCCCGCGTCAGGTCCGCGGGCACGGGCAGCGGCTCCGCGCCGAGGGCGACGAGCAGGACGACGTCGGCGTCCTCGCCGGCGCGGGTGAGGCGCACGTGGCGCCGGGCCGCGTCCACCTCGGCCCGGACGCGGTCGCGGCGGGGGTCGGTGAGCTGGGGCAGCGTGCGGCGCAGGCCGATCAGGGTGCGGTAGGCGGCGAGCACGCGCGCTCCCCGACCGTGGCCGTCCGCGCCGCCCGCGGCCTCCGCCCAGTCCAGCACGGCCGCGTCCCGCGTGGCGGGGTCCTGCGGGTCGGGGACGTCGGCCGGGTCCCAGCCGTGGGCGGCGAACTCGCGGCGACGTCCCTGCCGGACGGCGTCCCCGAGCTCGGGCTCGCGGAACGAGGTGAAGAACGGCCACGGCGTCGAGGCCGCGAACTCCTCCCCCATGAAGAGCATCGGCACGTGCGGGCCGGTCAGCAGCAGGGCGGCCTCGGCCGCGAGCGCGCCCTCGGACAGGACGGCCGCTGTGCGGTCGCCGCCGGCGCGGTTGCCCACCTGATCATGGTTCTGGATGCTGGCCACCCACGCATGGTTGGGGATGGTGTCCGGCACGGGGCGCCCGTGGTCACGGCTGCGGAAGGTGGAGCGGGTGCCGTCGTGGAAGTAGGTGCGCTCCATGACCTTGGCCACCGCCTCCAGCGGGGCGAAGTCCGCGTAGTAGCCGTGGGTCTCCCCCGTGGCGGCCACGTGCAGGGCATGGTGGACGTCGTCGTTCCAGGCCGCGGCGAGGCCGAGCCCGCCGGCGTGGCGGGGCAACACCAGACGCGGGTCGTTGAGGTCGGACTCGGCCAGGAGGGGCACGGGTCGGCCGGCACGGGCCGCGATCCCGTCCGCGAGCGCGGCCATCTCCTCGAGCAGGTGCACGGCGCGGGCGTCCCGCAGGGCGTGCACCGCGTCGAGGCGCAGCCCGTCCACGCGCATCTCCTCGAGCCAGAAGCGGACGTTGTCCAGGACGAACCGGCGCACCTCGTCCGAGTCGGCGCCGTCCAGGTTCAGGCCGTCGCCCCAGCCGGTGCCGCCCTGACCCAGATACGGCCCGAACACCTGCAGGTAGTTGCCGGAGGGGCCCAGGTGGTTGTGCACGACGTCCTGGACCACGCCGAGGCCGGCGGCGTGGGCGGCGGCCACGAAGCGGCGGTAGGCGGCGGGGCCGCCGTAGGACTCGTCGACGGCGAACCACGCCACCCCGTCGTAGCCCCAGTTCCGCGGCCCGGAGAAGGAGTTCACGGGCAGCAGCTCGACGTGGGTGACCCCGAGGTCCGTCAGGTGCGGCAGGCGGGCGATGGCGGCGTCGAGGGTCCCCTCCGCCGTGAAGGTCCCCACGTGCAGCTCGTAGAGGACGGCGCCGCGCAGGCCGCCGCCCTGGGGCGCGGCCGGATCGGACTCCACCCCGGGCGGCCCGGCCCAGCCCTCGTCCGGCCACGCGAAGACGCGGCCGGCGACGTCGCGGCGGGAGGGCCCGTGGACCGTGTCGGGCTGGCGGCGGGAGCGGGGGTCCGGCACGGGGTCCGCCCCGTCCACGCGGTAGCCGTAGCCGGGGTCGGCCGGCGGCTGGGCGGCGTCGAGGCCGAGGGCGGCCAGCGGGTCCTCCGTGGGCGTCCACCAGCCTCCGGCGGCGGGGTCCATCGCCACGACGGCGGCGACGGGCCAGCGGTCCTCGGCGTCGTGCAGGGCGCCGGGCTCGGTGTCGACGAGGACGAGGTCGACGCTCTCGGCGTGCGGCGCCCACACGGCGTAGGGGATGGCGCGCGCGGCATCGACGGCGGCCCGCTCGGCCGCGGCGGGGTCCACGGGGTCGGAGCCGATCGGGTGCAGGCCCGGGGCGGGGGCGTCGGCCGGACGGGGCTCGGTCACGGGGCGGTCCTCTCTCGGCGGTCGGACGGGGCGTGCGCCGGGACGAGCAGCGCGACGGGCAGGGTGCTGAGCAGTTCGTCGAGGCGCACGGCGCCGCGCGCGTCCGGGTGGACGGGGTGGCCGGTGACGGCGTCCTCCCACCGCCCGGCCGGCACGGTCACGACGGTCTCGCCCCAGCCACCCGCGGCCGCGAGGCGGACGGGCCAGCGCGTGGCCACGGCGAGCGCCCCGCCCCGGTCGAACGCGATCGCGTGTTCGGCGGCGGGGCCGGAGACGTCGAGCGGGCGGTGGCCGGTGAACAGCTCGGGCCGGTCGCGGCGGGCGCGCAGCACGCCGGCCACGACGGCCAGCTTGGCGGCGGCGGGGTCGTCGAGGCCGGGCGTGTGGCCGGCGTCGAGGCGGTCCAGCAGGTCGGCCCGGGCCGCGAAGTCCACGGGGCGGCGGTTGTCCGGGTCCACGAGGGTGGGGAAGGGCACCTCCGTGCCCTGGTAGACGTCGGGGACGCCGGGGGCGGCGAGCTGGACGAGCTTGTGGCCGAGCTGGACCACGAGGCCGGGCTCGGCGATACGGTCCGCGACGGCCTGCAGCACGCCCCGCGCTGGCCCCTCGGGGGAGGTGACGGCGGCGGCGAGCGCGGCGAGCCGGGCCTCGAACTCGGGGTCCTGGTCCGTCCAGGTGGTGGCCAGGGCCGCCTCGCGGGAGGCCTTCTGCAGGAAGCCGAGGATCCGCTCCTCCTCCGGCGCGGTGCCGTCCGTGGGCCAGACGCCCACGATGGACTCCCAGAGCAGCCGCTCCGCGTCGGGGTGGCCGAGCGGGTGGAGGCGCCTCAGCTCCGCGAGCTCGGCGGCCCAGCGGTCGGGCTCCTCGGCGAGCACGGCGATGCGGGCGCGCACGTCCTCACCGCGCTTGGTGTCGTGGGTGCTCAGGGTGGTCATGGCCGTCGGCCAGGCGGCCTGGCGCGCCTGCTGGGCGGCGTGGAAGTCGGCCAGGGACAGGGCGACGTGGGAGGGGTCTCCGCCGACCTCGTTCAGATTGGCCCACCGCGTGTACCGGTAGAAGGACCGGTCCTCGACGCCCTTGGCCATCACCATGCCGGAGGTCTGCTGGAACCGGCGGGCCACGGGCGAGTCCGGGTCGGTCAGCTCGGGCCGCAGGTCACCGAGCACGTCGGCGAGGCCCGGCTCCGCCTCGGCCGCGTCCGCCAGCGCGCCCTCGAGCACGGCCAGGCCCACGGGCAGGTAGGTGCGGTACACGGGCAGGCGGGCGAGCACGGCGGCGAACGCGGCGGCCACGTCCTCGTCCGGGTGGGCGCCGAGGGCGTGCACGGCGCGGACCTCCCGGACCAGCCGGGCGGTCTCGGCCGCGAGGGAGCCGGTGGCCACGTCGTGCTTGGCCCGCACCACGGCCTCGCCCCACTCCCGACGACGGCGCGCGTCCTCGGCCGCATCGCCCGCGGCCTCGGGATGCATGAAGACGCGTTCGACCTCGCCGAGCGCGTCGTAGCCGGTGGTCCCGTCCACGGGCCAGTCAGCGGGCAGCGCCTCACCGGGCTCGAGGATCTTCTCCACCACGAGGTAGCCCTCCGGCAGGACGTGGGAGCGCAGGCGCCGCGCGTAGCCGGCCGGGTCCGCCAGGCCGTCCGGGTGGTCCACGCGCAGCCCGTCCACGAGCCCTTCGCGGACCCAGCGGGCGGGTTCGGCATGGACGACGTCGAAGACCTCGGGCTCCTCCACCCGGACGCCCGCGAGCGTGGTGACGGTGAAGAAGCGGCGGTAGTTCAGCTCGGCGTCGCCGCGGCGCCAGCCGACCAGCCGGTAGTGCTGGCGGTCGTGCACGGCGCGGGCCAGGCGGGCCTGCTCCGCGGTCGGCTCCTTCGCCGGGTCCGCCGACGCGAAGACCTCCGCGGTGCGCAGCCCGGTCTCCGTCTCGGCCGCCTCGAGCGATCCGGGGGCGAGGGGGTAGACGTTGTCCCAGTAGCGCAGACGGCCGCCCTCGGCGTCGACGACGAGACGGTCCAGTTCCGCGTCCGCGTCCCCGTCAGGGCCGTCTCCCAGCACGGGGATGAGCAGGGACCCGCCGCCGGCCGCCCAGTCCACGTCGAACCACGCCGCATGCGCCGCCTCGGGACCGTGGGTGAGCACGTCCCACCACGCCGGATTGGCCTGGGGCGTGGCCACGCCCACGTGGTTCGGCACGATGTCCACGAGCACGCCCATGCCCGCCTCGTGCGCGGCGCGCGCGACCATGTCCAGCCCCTCGGCCCCGCCGCGGGCGGCGTCCAGCCGGGTGGGGTCCACGACGTCGTACCCGTGGTCGGAGCCGGGCTCGGCCTCGAGCAGCGGCGAGAGGTAGAGCCAGTCCACGCCCAGGCGCCGCAGATAGGGCACGAGCCCGGCCACGGACTCCAGCGGCAGATCCGGGCTGACCTGGAGCCGGTAGGTGGACGCGGGGGCGGAACGGACGGTCGAGGTGCTCACGCGGCGACGCTAACAGAGGCCCCCGACGCGGCATCAGGCCCGACGGGCCGGGGCGGGAAGGTCACCGCGTCTCGACCGGACGGGCGAAGATGTCCTCCCCGACGACGGGCTCGCCCGAGGACTCCAGCAGGACCATCTCGTCGCGCAGCACGGTGCCGTCGGCCTGGGTCAGATCGGCCACGAAGCCGGGGCCGGACTGGCGGATGCGGTCCACCGCGGTGTAGCCGTACTTCGCCTCGAGGTTGCCGCGGAACGCGTCCAGACCCTGGACGTGCAGGACGGCGCCCGTCGCGCCGAGGGCGACGGCGGCCGCGAGCGCGACAGCCCCGACCCCGCGCTGGGTGCGGGTGTCCTCGAGGAGTCCGATCTCCGGGTTGCGGCCGTGGGTCGCGGCGAAGCGCCGGTGCCGCCGGGCACGCCACAGGCCGACGACCACGAGCGTGCCGCCGACCACGAGGGTCAGTGAGGCCAGCCAGTAGAGGATCCAGGGGGTCACGAGGTCGACGTTCGCAAAGTCCATGTCCCAGTGTGACACAGGCCTCACTCCGGCGGGAGGGCACGCGGCCGGTCGCGCCTCGTCAAGGCAGCGGCCGGCCCCGCGCCGCGGTCCACAGGCGGTGCCACTGCGCGGAGTCCATCGCCTCGGCCACGGAGGCCGCCTCGGCGCACGCGGCGACGCGCTCCGGGTCCTGGGTGCCGATCACGGGCCGCACGCCCCACGGCAGGCGCAGCAGCCAGGCGAGCACCACGGCCTCCCGGCTGACGCCCAGCTCCGCCGCGACCTCGCCGACGACGCCGGCCGCGCCGTCGTCGCCGGAGCTGAACCGACCCTGCCCCAGCGGACCCCAGGCCTGCAGCTCGATCCCCTCCGCGGCGCACACCGGGCCGAGGCGCCCGGCGTCGGCGTCCGCGGGGGCGTCCGGGTGGTTGGCGAGCACGACCGCCTCCACGAGGGTGCGGTGGTGCAGGCCGAGCTCGACCTGGACGCACGCCAGCCCGGTCCCGTCCGCCGCCTGGCTCTCGAGCTCGCGCTGGAACTCGAGGACGCGGCCCACGCCGAGGTTGGAGACGCCCAGCTTGCCGACCAGGCCCGCCTCCCGCGCGTCGAGGAAGGCGCGCACGGTGTCGGCCACGGGCGTGAGGACGTCGGGCCGGTGGATGATCAGGGTGTCCACGCGCTGCTCGCCGAGGCGGGACAGCGAGCCCTCCAGCGAGGCGCGCACGTGCTCGGGCGAGGAGTCGTAGCGGGTCAGACGCCGCCCGGCCGGGTCCGTCTCGTGCAGGACGATCCCGCACTTGGTCTGCACCTTCAGGGCGGAGCGCTCCTCGTAGGGCAGCTCGTGCAGCAGCCGGCCGACGGTCTCCTCGGAGCGGCCGGCCCCGTAGATGTCCGCGGTGTCCAGCAGGTCGACGCCGGCCTCGATCCCGGCGCGCAGGGCGCGGCGGGCACGCTCCACGGCCGCCCCGGCCTGCGCTGCGCCCGCGGGCCCCTCCGGCCCCGCCCCCGGATCGGCGTCCGGGGGCGGCGGGGGAACGGACCCCCAGGCCATGGTCCCGAGGACGATCGGGGTGGCCGGGGTCGGGTCGAGGTCGAGCGGCGGATGCGTGGAGGCTGTGCTCATGGCCTCACCGTCTCACGTCCGCCCGCCCCGGGTCCGGACCCGCCGCCCTGTGATGGGATGGGTCCATGAAGCTCGCCACGTTCCGCCAGCCCGACTCCGACGCCGCCTACCCCGGCGCCACGTTCGCCGCGGTCATCACCTCCGTGCACCCCGAGGACCCCGAGGTCGCCGTGCGCGCCGTCGCCCTGCCGGACTGTCGCGACGTCGGCGAGTACCTCACCGCCACGCCGGAGGAGCAGCGGGAGATGGTGGAGGGTGCCCTCCGCGCGGCGCAGGCCGACCGGTCCCTCCTGCTGGACACCTCCGGCCTCGTCTACGACACGCTCGTGCCCTTCCCCACCAAGGTGTTCTGCGTGGGCCTGAACTACACGAACCACATCGACGAGACGGGCCTGGATCGCCCCGAGCATCCGACGCTGTTCGCGAAGTTCCCGCAGTCCCTCACGGGTGCGCTGGACCCGATCGAGGTCCCCGAGGAGGACCACCGGGTCGACTACGAGGGCGAGCTGTGCATCGTGGTCGGGGAGCCGGGCCGACGCATCGCCGTCGAGGACGCCCCGGAGCACATCGCGGGCTACGCGGTGGCCAACGACATCTCCATGCGCGGCTTCCAGGGCCGCACCTCCGAGTGGCTGCAGGGCAAGGTGTGGGAGGCCTCGACGCCCGTGGGTCCGTGGCTGGTCACCCCGGAAGAGTTCCCGGCGGACGCGCGCGTCCTCACGCACGTCAACGGTGAGCTGCGTCAGGAGGACAGGGTCGCCGACGTCGTCTTCTCCCCCGCCGAGCTGGTCTCCTACGCCTCGCAGCTGATCACCCTGAACCCGGGTGACCTGATCCTGACCGGCACGCCCGCAGGGGTCGCCCTGGCCCGCCGGGACGCCGAGGGCCGCCGCCCGTGGCTGCGTCCCGACGACGTCGTCGAGGTGGAGATCACCGGGCTGGGACGCCAGCGCAATGAGCTCGTCTGAGGCGGCGCCGGCGGACGCCCTGCCCCGCGTCGTCGGCATCCTCGGTGCGGGGCGGGCGGGCACCGCGCTGGCACGTGCGATCGCGCGCATCCCCCGCCTCTCCCCGGGCACGGCCGCCCCGCGGGTGATGGTCGCGGGCACGCGGCGCCCCGCGGCGGTCCAGCGCCACCTGACGATCTACGCGCCCAAGGCCGTCGCCGTGTCGGCCGAGGACCTGGCGGCGGAGGCGGAGCTCGTCGTCGTGGCCGTGCCGCGCGAGGCGCTGGACGACGTCGACCCACTCGCCCTCGCCGGGCCGGCCACGCGCGCCGTGGTGGACCTGACCAACACGTGGGGGGACGAGCCGGTCCCGGCGTGGCTCGACGACGACGGCGCGCCCGGCTCCGTCCGGATCGCCGCGCGCTGGGCCGCCGCGGGGCTGTGCGTGCCCGTCGTGCGCGCGTTCTCGGAGATCTCGCACCACGACCTGGAGGATGCCGGGCGTGCCACGGCCCCGCGCCGCGCCCTCGCGGTGGGCACCGAGCGGACTGACGCGGCGCCCGAGCCGGCCGCGGTCGCCGCCGCGCGCGACACGGTGGTCGCCCTCGTCACCGCGATGGGCTTCGACGCGGTCCCCTACACGGGCCTCGACCGGGCCGGGGTCCTCGAGCCGGGGGCGGCGGGGTTCGGCACCGCGCACGACGCCGGCCGGCTCGCCGCGCTGCTCGCCGACGCGCCCACCGGCTGAGGCGCCACCCGCCCGGCGGTACCTAGGCTGGGCGGGACCGCCGACCCGTCCAGGAGGCCCCGTGACCCGTCCGCCGCACCGCATCGCCCGCCGCACGCTCACCGCGGTCGCCCTGTCCGCCGCCGCCCTCACCGGACCGGCGGCGTCCGCCACCGTCGTCGCCCTGCCGGTCACGGCGGGGGTGACGGGCGCCGTCGTCGCCGCCGCGCCGCAGGCCCACGCCGTGGCCTGGGACCAGGTGGAGCTCGTGGATGACGCGGGCGTGATCGACCCCGCCCAGCTGCGCCGAGACCTGGCGGGGATCGAGTTCCGGGAGCCGACCCGCGTCGCCGTGGTCACCGAGCGCGGCCCGGACCTGTCCGCGCTGGACGACGACCGCGCGTCTCAGGCGTTCAACGGGCGGGTGCTCGAGCGGGCTCGCGCCGAGTACCCGGACTGGATCAGCGCGGACGGCCAGAAATGGGCCGACGACCTCGTGATCGTGGCGCTCGACCCGGACAACCGGTTGATCGGGGTGTACGTGGGCCAGGACCGGATGCTCAGCACGGACCGGCTGCGGGAGGTGCGCGAGGCCGGACACGAGGCGGCCCGTGCGGCCCGGTGGACGGACACGGTCGTGGATGTGACGGACGCCGCCGCCGAGCTGATCGGGCGCCCCTGGTGGCAGGCTCCCGAACTGTGGTTCGGCGCGGGGATCGTCGGTGTGGCGGGCGGCGGCGCCGCGGCCGCGGCACTCGCGAGCCGACGGCGTCGCCGCCGCCGGACGGCCGACCTGCTGGCCGAGGCCCGCACCCACCTGACCTCCGTCACCCTGGAGATGGACGCCACCGAGGTGAACGCGTCCACGGTGCCCGAGGACTCGCCCCACGCGGCCGCGCTGATGGAGCGCTTCCGCAACTTCCGGCGCCAGACGCTCGACGCGTCGGCGGAGCTGGACCGCCTCGAGGCCCTGCCGGAGCGCAGCCTGCATCGCACGGAGCATGCCCGGGCCGCGGAGGACGTCCGGGACCGCGCCCGTGAGCTCGACCGCCTCGACGACGCCGTGGCCGCGGCGAACACCTTCCTCAACCGCCACCCGGGGTGGCCGGCGGCGTGGGACCAGCAGACCGCCCCGCTGCGGGCCGACCTGGACGCCGTCGGCACGCTGGCCTCCTCCGTCGGCTCCGCCGGACCCGTCCGGTCCGCGGTCGCCGCGCTGGAGTCCTTCCGCACCGAGGCCCAGGACCGGCTCGAGGCGCTGGGTGCGGACCTGCAGGACGAGCGCCTGACCCCGGCCGCGGCGTTGGACGAGCTGGACGCGCTGCGGCGTCGCCTGACCGGGCTCGTCTCCGCCCTCGCCGACGCCGAGGTGGCGGCCTTCGGCAAGGACGAGGCCGAGCGTGAGCTGCTGCGCGACGAGCTGCGCTCGCACCGTGGCCCGGCCCGGTCCGGGCGCGGCTCGATCCTGGACTCCGCGCTGCCGGCGGATGCCTACTGGACGGTGGTGGCCTTCACCACGGGCCACCAGGCCGGCGAGCGGTCCGTCCAGGACCACCGCCAGGCGCAGTCCAGCTCCTCCGGGACCGGCTACGGATCCTCGGGCGGCTCGTTCTCCGGGGCGGGCTCGTCCGGCCGATTCTGAGCCGGTCGGGGCCGGATCTGAGCCGGAAGCCCGTCCGGGCCGGGCACCCGGTCCCTGGCCCACCGCCCCGTTCTGCGAGACATTGAAGGACCATGACCGCCGCTGACACCCCCGCACCCCGCCAGGACCCCCTCGCGTTCTTCCTCGACAAGGCCGTGCCCGAGGCGTGGCACGCGGTCGGACCGCTGGCCTCGGCCGCGCGCGGTGCCGCCGAGCAGGCCGGGCTGGACCGGCAGCTCGTGGAGCTTGTGAACCTCCGGGTCTCCCAGCTCAACGGCTGCGTGTTCTGCCTGGACCGGCACACCCGCCAGGGCGCCGACGCCGGTCTGAGCGTGCAGCGCCTGGGGCTGCTGCCGGCGTGGCGTGAGGCCGAGGCCGTGTACTCGGAGCAGGAGCGCGCCGCACTCGAGCTCGCCGAGGCGGTCACGGACCTCCCCGAGCAGGAGCAGCTGAACTACGTGCAGGCCTCCACGGCCGCCGCGCTCACGGACGCCCAGTCCGCGGCCGTGCAGTGGGTCGCGATGGTGATGAACCTGACGAACCGCATCTCGATCCTGTCTCACCACCCCGTGCGGCGCCGGGACGGCTGACCCCTTCCCCGTCGCCGGCCCGGCGGCGGGGTCCACCCAGGAACGAGAGGACCGACCATGACCGAGCAGACCCCCAGCCTGGAGCACCCGCAGGTCCGCAAGAACGGGGAGAGGTACGAGATCGTCGTCGATGACGCGGGCACGGTGGCCGGCTTCACGACGGCGATCGACGACGACACCGCCGACGGCCCGGCCCAGCGGATCTTCCCGCACACCAAGGTCGACCACGAGTACGAGGGCCGGGGCCTGGCCTCGACCCTCGTGCGCGAGGCGCTGAAGGACACCGTGGCCGCGGGCCGCCGGGTCGTCCCCGTCTGCCCGTACGTGAAGGACTGGGTGGACGAACACGACGACGTGGCCGGCGAAGTGGACCCGGCGCGTCCCGAGCATCTCCGGTTCCTGGAGTCCCGCCAGGACTGACGCACCGCACCCGGTGAGCACCCGGAGACGAGAAGAGCCCCCGCCGATCCGGCGGGGGCTCTTTCTGGTCGGGGTGACAGGATTTGAACCTGCGGCCTCGTCGTCCCGAACGACGCGCGCTACCAAGCTGCGCCACACCCCGTTGGAGGTCTCAGACCTGAATCCAACAGAGAGCGACTATACCAGCCACACCGGGTGCCGCCAAACCGAGATGCGGGGCAGAATCTCACGCGTGAGACCTCTGCGCACCCCGCGAATCCGAGAGAGGCCGGCATGAGCTGGTGGCCGTTCCCGCGTTCCTCCGCGAGCCCCTCCCCCGACGACGACGGCGCCCCGGCCGCCGCCGAGCTCGAGGAGGCCGTGGCCGCCCTGCGACAGCTGTTGCGCGCGGAGCGGCACCGACTGCGCCCGGACAGCTGGGCCCTCGCGTGGGAGATGGTCGAGCACGCCGCCGAGTACGCGCCAGCCTGGACTCGCCTGCAGCGCACACGGCCCGTGGAGACCCAGGAGCTCGTGATCGCCCTCACCGGGCGCTTGGAGCCGCTGCTGCGCGACTTCCTCGCACTCCCCGACTCGGAGAAGCCGGCCCATGCCGACGCCGTGCACGCGCGCCTTCGGGAGCAGGGCACGGAGCACGGCCGGCTGCGCCGCCGACTCACCCGCGCGCTCACGGCACGACTGCGGGCCGGCGAGGAGCTCTGAGCGCCGCGGGGGGGGGGGGGGGAGGCACCCCGGAACGCAGAAAGCCCCGTGCAGATCGCACGGGGCCGCCCGGTGAATCCTCCCGGGAATGCGGGAAGGGCCTCGCACACAACGGTGCGAGGCCCTCCCTCAAAGAATGTCCGGCGGCGACCTACTCTCCCACAACCTCCCGGCTGCAGTACCATCGGCGCTGTGGGCCTTAGCTTCCGGGTTCGGAATGGAACCGGGCGTTTCCC